>JBDLJN010000067.1:0-14103 GCA_039714335.1 Planctomycetota bacterium | reverse complement strand
GGGCAGTGTCGCCACATTGGCGAAGATCGTTTGCGAAAGCAGCGTCTTCATCCACACCTCCTCGGCCCAGTCGCCGGCCCAATCATTCAAAAACTCGAGCTGCCGGCTGCCCAGCAGCACTGCGTCAGGCACATCGGCGTCTGATTTTGCGTCAAAATCCGGGTTCTGGGGCCAGCCGTTATAGATCTTGGCCTCGGGCAAAATCGGCGCCGGAGCTGATTTGAATTTACGGTCCTCGATAACAGCAAAGCTGACGCCGGCGTAATTCACATTGCAATAATATACGCCGATGTCCTGCAAAACAGGCGCCGGGTTATAGGGGTCGGGAAAATGGCTGGTCTGGGTACGCTGCACGACATTCACAAACGCCGCCGGCATTTTAAAGCCGCCGGAGTCCTGTGCTTCACCGCCGCTTACGCCCTTTGCGGTGGCCTTGCCGCCTGCCCCCCAGATATTGCCGTGATAGACATCGTGGTCGTCGGGGATCGCGATCGCCGGACGGTCCTTGAGCAGGTCCCGGTAGGCCCAGCCGTAAAGGTACCACTTCCGCAGGTAGTCCGTACAGGCCATTTTGATCGGGTGGACCTGTATGCCATAGCCGCCGACGCCTTCGTATATCTGGTCGCCGGAGAAAAACAGCATGTCCGGGTTGTGCGCGGTTACTTTGCTGACAAAATCACTGTTGGGAAAGCCCAGGTCGTTATTGCCCGTAAACGCGGCGACAACAAGTTCTTTTGTCGGCTCTTTCCGGATGGTTCCTTCGAAATAATAATCTTTATTTGTCCCGTCCGTTTGGCAAAGCGGATAGACCAGACGGTATGGCGTATTCTTTTTGCTGTTCCAGTTTTCAACCTTAAATGTCGCGGTGCAGGCCAGCGGGTCGATCTTCGCGGTGCCGATCTTTTTCCATCCAAGCCAGCCCTTCTTTTCAAGCGCAACGGCCTGTGCATCGCTGTCGCCCATGGGCGGCATCTGTGCGGTCAGTTTCAAAATATTATCGCTCAGTGTGTACTGACTGAACAGGATGGGCCCGAATGCTCGTTCGGGGTGAACATCGACTTTTGACCCGTCAATCCTCCAATCCTTAAACCAGAAGTTGACATTGCCGCCACGGCCGGTTCCGGCTCGCATGCCCCAGTTGCCGTCATCAATGGCCGGGCGCTTGCCCGGCGTGTCTTTGACCTTCCCCCTGCTGCACACCAGTGCCACCCCACCGGTCAACCAGTCGAAGGCTACATCATTCCGGCTGACTTGCGAAAGCATTTTTCCCGCCGCGTCCGTTGCCGTAAGTGAAAGTGTGCAGGCCTGTCCGGTCTGTGAGGCAGATAGGGTCAGCGTAATATCATCAAAAGGGCCCGGAATAGCGGGGATCGATGGATCGATCTTACCAATAAATAACCGGCCGTCTGTATGGAGGCCCGCTCGCAAGCCCGCTCCCCGGACGGCGCTGTCGCGGTAGTCGTCGAACTGGCCCTGAATACCAACTTTGAAACCGACAAACCCTTCATCAAGTTTTTTTACCGATGGATTGAGCTGGCCCAGCGTAACCGACATCGTCAAATAGCCCGGACGGTCATTGACCGAACGGGTCAGCAGATAGACATTTCGGTCACCACCGGACTGAACGCATTCGATGCGGCCGTCATTAATCTGCCAGTCCTGAAGCGGGTTGGCCCAATACTCAGGCCCGATCCAGATCCGTGTTAACCCTGTCGGTAAATTGCTGTGAAAATATTCCGGCCCAACAACGCTCCGCCCAAATCCCGCCGGGCTGAGCAGCGTTGCAGTTACCATTGCCGCCAATGCTAATACGATTTTGTGCTGATTCATCTGTACTAACTCCATAAAGTCATGAGTTGTATTAGAAACTAACCTTAGGCACTTCCCGCTCGGCCTCGTTTTCGATCTCGAAGAAGTCGCGTTTGCCGAAGTTGAACGTTCCCGCGATGATATTCGACGGGAACATCTGGATCTTGTTGTTATAGAACAGCACCTGGTCATTGTATCCCTGCCGGGCAAAGGCGATCTTGTTTTCCGTGCTGGTCAGCGTTTCCTGCAGCGATAGAAAATTGGTGTTGGCTTTCAGGTCCGGGTAGTTTTCCACCACCAGCATAAACTTACTGAGTGCTTCGGTCAACGCGCCTTCGGCCTGCGATGCCTCGGATACATTCTTCGCGCCCATCGCCCGGCTGCGTGCCTCGGTGATCGCTTCAAATGTGCCGCGTTCATGCTCCATGTATCCTTTGGCTGTCTCGACGAGGTTCGGGATCAGGTCGTGCCGGCGCTTGAGCTGCACGTCGATCTGTGACCACGCATTGTCCACCTGGTTCCGCAACCGCACCAGCGCGTTGTAAATGCCGATGACAAATACCGCGACCAAAAAAATAATTCCGATAATCACTAACAGTCCCATTAGTGCGCCGCCCATGCCAATTAATGTTCCACCCATTGTTTAACTCCTTTCAAAAAGGTTATAATCCTCTAATTTCACAGATTTAATTTTTCGTGTCTATTCGCGTCCATTCGTGGTTCTTAAGATTCAGCATCTGAATACCAGCAATCGCAAAATCACCCAGGCCGCACCAACGGCCATTGCGATCTTGGCGGCTTCCTCGCCGGCTTCATCTTTTATCAACGCCCGTGCCGCGGCGTCAACCTCCGGATTATACTGGATATGCTTGGCAATGTCGATAATTTCATTCGGGTCCAGCCAGAGACCTTTACATCGCTCGCACCGGTCCAGAAATATATTCGAATCATAGGCATAATTAAACTCTTTCATGGCACTATGACATTGCGGACATTTTCTTGCCAGTGCTTCGTTTTCCGGCAGCGTCCGCAGCACCTTCCGCGGCTGAAAGGTCAGCTTGGCACTGGATTTAACCTGCCCGTCTGCGGCTACATTAACCGCCATCGCATGAAACTGTTCACCGGAAACCCAGATACCCCGACAGTCGCCGCAGATATCAAATTCGACATACTGATACTTTTCGGCCCGCAACAAACTTTTACACACCGGACACCGCATTAATCATCATCCCCCAACTCGTCCGGCCAGATCAGAATATCGTCCAGTTCCGGTTTCATGTCCATAATTTTGTCAAATGTTATATTATTCAGATCAATATCCGGCATTTGATAATGACCGCCTTCGTCAATCCCGTTTTGCCCGACATGATACAGCTTAAAACTGTCACCAGCTTTTTCATAAACAAAGCCACTGTATTGTCCCGCTGCGATCTGCCCTTCTTGCAAAGGCCATAACTGGTTAAGATTATCCGGGTACTGGTCATACTGCTTTTCATAAAGCACTAAATCGCAAACAATCTCCGTTCCCAACTTTTGAGCGAGAATCCTTGGAAGAATATCTCCTTGAATTTTCTTAAAGGAAGGTAGCGATATTTGGGCTAGGCTTTTAATCAAATATTTATAATTTAATTCAAAGGGAGTATGAATATCTGAATCAATTTCTGAAATCCCGTTCTCGCTTTGAATAGCTTCTTCAAGAAGATCATAGGCTTCATCGACCCGCCCAGACAATACATTGGGATCGTTGGGGTACCCCGAAAACCAAAGAAAAAGCTTTGAGATTTTGAAGCTTACACCCTTCCAATACGAATTTGCAAGCGCTGCGAGTTCTTCATCAAGACATAGACCCTGAATAGCATTCATAACAGATTTAAAATGAGCTGATCGAATCTTTCCTTCAGAATTAATCTCGTACATCATCCCTAAAGTATTTTTAGCCAACAACTTTTCATGGGCAAGTATCTGCTGCCATTTCGCCTGATGGTCAAAATGACAGGTTTCAATTGTTTTCTTGATAGTGCCTATGTCATTCAGGGTAGCATTCTCAGCAAAAGATTCCTGCATAAGAATTGTTTTCACTACATCATAAGCCATTGCTTCAATAGCAATACCTACTAACATATCAATCATCAGCGGTTGCTGATTAATATGTTTGCCGAGACTTAGAGCCGCAAGCTGTTTTTGGTACACACTAAAAACAGTTTTATCTTCACCGCTTTCATAATAAGACGCTCGAATCAAATGTTGAGCAAAGTGTTTGACAGGACTTAACCGTTCCATTGACTCAGAAAGGCTCCAAGCCGTAACCGCTGCCGGAAAATAGCAGGCAGGTTTCTGTGTTGCTGTAATAAGATCCAGAAAAAAATAGTTATGTCGCTCAAACCACGCCGCTACTTCCGGAAATTCCTCGCTTGTCCACGGCTGACTTTGAGTAACACAGTCAGCATCGGCTTCTTCGGGAAATGGATCATTTTCTTCGATCTGTTGCCAACGGTCAAACAGCGACTCGTAAAGCGGCGCCGCATTATCTTCCGGCGAAACTATCCGCTCAGCTTCCAACACCGCAAGTTCTTCATCAAATGTATACGGCCGCCAGTTGCCGGTGTCTTTTTCGGGAATGAATATCCATACGGTTACGGCCAGCACCGCCGCGGCGAGTGTCAGCCAGCCGTACTTGCGTTTTTTCTTCGGCACCACAGTCAGCAGCGCCAGCAGCAGCCCATCCAAAAGCAAAATCTTCCACGGCGCCTTAAAATACAGCCCGCCCAGCAGAATCACCACAAACAGCAGGATAAACGCCCAGCGAATAAACGCCGCACACCACCCCCAAAATCCGCGTTTTTTCCGCGACCCGGTTGTATTTTGTTCCATCTCGGCGGTTTTTTCCATTGAGTGATCCTTAAATGAAAGCTTTTCGCAGATATAAACGCTGAAAAGCCGTTACTGTGTCGGATTTTGTGGTTCTGGGCAGAATAAATCGCCCAGCAGGGTTTGAACCCGGCCCGCATCGTCGAAATGCCCCATTTTCAACACGCCCTGCAACTCCCCCCGGTCAAACCACAGGCCATGATTTTTACCGCAGCGGTCGATGAGTTCCTGCTTGCCCGCCGCATCGCCCACCAGCACCTTGTCCATTTTCTTCAGACAGATCGGGCATTTTCGCTTTTTTTCGGGTGTATTAGCCGATTGAAATGACCCCAGCAGGGCCTCAGATTGGCTCGCCCCTCCCAGCAAAAGCTCCAGTTCTCCCGCATCCAGCCAAATCCCCTCGCAGTCGCAGCAGTAATCCACCTCGACCTCGTCAATCTCCAAAACGATCATCGCACTTTTCTTGCACACCGGGCAGTCCATCGCTTGCTCCTAAAAAAGTGATATTTGGCCCGCAGTCTAATTGCCCGTGCATTCTTTGTCAAGCTGACTTTGGGCGGCGTGAGGTTTGCCCTTGACAGAGCTTTCTGCTGGACTATCATATTCCCAATGGGTACAATAGGCCCAAAATCAACGGTTTAGTACAGGGACCGAAAATGATCATTGACTGTCATACGCATTTACAGTGCCCCGAACGCGGCGACGTCCGAACCGACCACGCCGAGATGTGTGAGCGGCTGGACGGCTGCTTCGTCATGGCCGGGATATCCGGCAACCGGGACGCTGTTAACACCGAACTGGCCGATTATGTCGCATCCAACCCAAAGGCGTACGGCTTTGCCAATCTCAATCTCATCGAGGATGCGGTGGGAACAAAGGGCGTTAAGCATCTCACGCTGGACCGAAAACTCTGCGGAGCGGTGTTGTATTGTGCCGAAAATCAGTTTCATCCCGCCCACAGCCGGGCCATGCAGTTTTATGAGGCCGCGCAGCAGCTGGGACTGATCGTCTATTTCCACAACTGCCCGCCCTACTCGCCGGACGCGGTGCTGGACTATGCCCGGCCGTGGCTGATCGACGAAATTGCGCGGACGTTCCCCGAGCTGAAGATCATCATCGGGCGCATGGGAATGCCGTTTTTCCGGCAGACCCAATCTCTGCTGGCCAAGCACGCCAATATCTATGCCGACCTGAGCATTCAGCCGCAGCGTGTCTGGCAAAACTACAATGTCGTCGTCAGTGCCTATGAAGCCGGCGTGATGGACAAGATCCTCTTCGGCAGCGGCTTTCCGTATGCCGAACCGGATGCCTGCATCGAAACGCTGCTGGGCTTTAACCGGATGCTGACCAATACGCACCTGCCGCAGGTGCCGCGTGAAAAACTCCGCAGCATCGTCGAACGCGATACACTGACCCTGTTTGGATTGAAATAATAAAAACAGTGGTCATTCCGAGGCAAAGCCGAGGAGCCTGTTAAATGCAACATCCGCTGAAAGCGGATTCCTTAACTACGAACCAAAAACTAAGAACTAAGAACTTCCGGAAGATGGAACTGCTTGAAGAACAGCGAGAGACATGGGGTACCCGCGGCGGCTTTGTACTGGCCGCAGTGGGATCGGCAGTCGGATTAGGGAATCTCTGGGGATTTCCGTACAAACTCTACAGCTATGGCGGCGGCGCGTTTTTAATCCCCTATATCGTCGCGATGTTCTGCATCGGTATCCCGCTGCTGATCTTGGAGTTCACGCTGGGCCATTTTACCCAGCGCGCTGCACCGGATGCGTTCCGTCGAGCCAATAAACGCCTCGAATTCGTCGGCTGGTGGGGGATTATTCTCGGCTTTGTCATCATTACCTACTACCCGACGATCCTGGCCTACTGCTTCAGTTATATGGGCGACAGTATCGCCGCCATATTCACCGGCCAGCCGCTGCCGTGGGCCGGCGAAGGCATCGAGGGTGTTCAGAACGCCTCTAACTATTTCTTCAAGGACTACCTCACCGGCGGCGAATACATTGGCCCGTTCCGAAGCGAGATTCTTTATATGCTCGTTCTCGCCTGGGTGCTGATGTATTTCTGCATCTTCCGCGGCGTCAAGCTCGTCGGTAAGATCGTCTGGCTCACCGTGCCGCTGCCGTGGATCATGCTGCTGATTCTCGCGGTTCGCGGCCTGACGCTGGATGGCTGCATGAAAGGGCTGGCGTTTTATCTCGACCCCGACTGGACGCAGCTTGCCAAGCCAACGACGTGGCGGTTTGCCTTTAACCAGGTCTTTTTCTCACTGTCATTGGCATTTGGTGTGATGATAACCTATGCCAGTTTCCTCCATCGCAAAAGCGATATTAACAACAACGCTGCGATCATCGGCATCGCCGATTTCGCGACCAGCTTCATCGGCGGCATCGCTATTTTCGCCACGATTGGGGCTATGTCGCATATCACCAGTCAGGCCGGACAACTCGTCCCGGTTGACGAGGTTGTTAGAAAAGGCCCCGGTCTTGCATTTGTGGCGTTTCCGTATGCACTGGCCCAACTGCCCGCCGCGGCGTGGTGGAGTTTGATCTTCTTCTTTATGCTGGTTACGCTGGGCATTGACTCGGCATTTTCGATCACCGAATCCGTGCTGGCGGGCATCGTCGATAAAACCGGCTGGCGGCGGAGTATCGTCCTGCCGGTGATGAGCATTATCGGCATCGGGACGGGGTTGATGTACATCACCATCGACGGGCTTAGCTTTTTGGGAACCGTGGATGGCTTTGTCAACGGCACCTGGGGAATCGCGTTCATTGGTTTGATCGAATGTGTCGCGCTGGGCTGGCTGAGTCAGCTGGATGTGCTGCGCGAGCACGCCAACGAACGCAGCGACTGGCGGCTGGGCCGCTGGTGGAACTTGGCTATCCGTGTGCTGATCCCGGTCGTTCTGGGTACACTGTTTTTCTGGAGCTTATACGACAATATTCAACAATATAAGGCCGGCGAATTTCTGCGAAATGCCGAAGGAAAATGGCTCATCAACGACTGCGTTGGCATGGGCATCATGGCCGCCGCCTGTATTCTAGCCGTTACCATGAGTTTGATCCGAAGCCCGCACGACAAGACCGAAAAACAGGCCGCTCGACAGGAATTGATTAAAACAAGTTCGGCCCGCGAAACAGGCATCGTCGGATTTGCGATAGCCGTTCTGGCGTTGCTGGTGTTTATCTTTGCACGAGCAGGTGGACAAAATCCGGCATTTCTTTTTGTGTCGATGGGCCTGGGTGTTGTTTCGCTGGCGCTGTGCCATGTCCTGATGGAACGCTTTGACAACGGCGTATCGCGGCCGAGTGGATTCACGCGATGGGGAGGCATCTTGTCAATCGCTGATATCAGCTTGTGCGTACTGATGATTTTGATCGATGTGTCAAATAAAGTTGCCGCCAAAGCAGCTGAACTGGAGGAAAAGGGGCCCGCCGAACACGCCGACCACCTCAGCGGCACATCCTATGTCATCCTCGGCGTCGTGTTCGTCCTGATCGTCTTCGGCCTGGGCTGGTGCTTCTGGAAAGCCATCGGCGCCGCATCTAAAAACGAACCCGAACAACAACCCGAAGCGGAGGCAATGGGATGACGACAGCAGCGGACAATTTGAATTGTATTAAAAACCTGATCCAGCTCATGTGTTGTGACGGGACGATCGATGCGGCGGAGAAATCGTTTTTATCCCGTGCCGCGACAGAGCTTGGGGTGCAGGTGGACAACTGGAACGGCCTGCTGAAAGAGGTGCTCAAAGACAATGTTCCGCTGTACCCGGTTCAGGATCGGGACAAGGCGGTAGCGACACTGAAGTCGATGATCGTGATGAGCAAGGCCGACGGCCGCGTGGACCCCAAAGAAAAGGCGCTCGCTGTTCAGTTTGCCAAGTCCATCGGCGTTGGCAAATCCGAGTGGAAGCGGATCCTCGAAGACATTGACCTGGAAAATCTGTTCGAGCCGTTTTCAAAGACGCCCGGCAGTATCATCGCCATCCGTGACAGCTTTGATACGCTGGATGCTCTTGGACAGGTGGCCGCAGAGCACGGCGTATCCACAGAAACAACAGAGCTTCAGGAGTTTTTAGCTGTGAACAATCCCCCCGAAACGATTGTCTGTTTCCACGCCGCGGAGGATAAGGACATGACGATAACGCGGTGCCAGATGCTGCTGGACAAATGCGGCGACAAACTGGTGTGCGTCCTGACGCGGTTCCAGGGATACCAAGTCAAGTACCTGCTCGAGATCGGCCTGAACAAGTGCGTCATCGAGCCGGTTTATGCACGGGATATCACAAATCTGTTCAAACCGTAAAAACACATGGCATAAAAAGGGGGACCCCGGCTGGTATTGAGCCGCTGTCCCCTTGAAACTGCAACCAGACGCTATTCGCCTTTAATCTCGATACGCCTGTTTTTGTGTTCCATCGAGTGTCAATCCGCTTTTGAGCCGATTTTATAAGCCGTTCCGATCGCGAGGAAGAAGAAGATCACATCGAAGAAACTAAAGGACGAGATAAAGCCCTCTTTTCTGACGTCGGCGGTAAACGAAGCGATGTTTTTCTCGACCTGCTGCCGGACCTCTTCTTTGAATTCGTCTTTTTTCTCCGGCGGCATATCCTCCCATGTCTGCTCGGCCTGGGCCCATACTACCGGCGGATAGTGTTCCTTTGCTGCAGCGTCTTCCGGATTTACCCCTTCCGGCCATGCAACCGCCACGTCGGCTTCTTCAATTTGAACGATTATGATATCCGCCAGCCAGGAGATAAAATACTCGTCGGTTTCCATTTGTGCGGCAACCTGCTCATTGGCGGCGCCCATCCCCTTCGCCAGCTTCATTTCGACGGAAATATATTTCCCGCCGACGATCGCAAGAACAGAAATCACCACCGCCGCGACGCCCATGGCGGGTGTTCCCTCCGAACCCCACGCGACCGCCGCACCCACACCGGCACCAATGCCCCACGCCAGCCAGCCGATCTCAAAACCTGTTAACGCCGCAATGGCGGCCCATGCCAATGCCCCGACAATCCCTGCAACAACACCCGTGATAATTCCCTTCATGGTAACCTCCTGTTAAACAATATCCTCTTTTTAGATTCTCGCAATTCGTGAGAACCCCTTCCTGTCCACTCTATCTGGATATTATATCGGACAGATCATGCCTGTTTCAATTGTATTTAACGGTTTTTTGGCCTGCGTTTTTTTGCGGATGCTTTCTTGGCTTTCTTCGACCACGCTTTTTTCGTGCCTTTCGGCTTTGATGCCGCGGATCGTTTTCCACGAAATGTCTTTTCGCTTTCGCCGGAGCTTTTCTTCCCGGCTCGCTTGATGCTGGATTTCTTTTTGGACGGTGATTTCTGAGACGATTTCCGGGGTTGTTCGGTTTGCTTGGCCTTGGCCCGACGTCGCTGAGCCGATCCCGGTTTGGAGGGCTTGTCTTTTTTGATTTTCGCCTTCAGGTCAACCCGCTCGGTATAGGCGAATCCATCAGCCATCGTCGGCTCGAACGTCCGTTCGATGAACCGCTCGATCTTGCGCAGGTTCAAAATCTCTTCAGCCGACACAAATGTCATCGCGTCGCCGGTGGTCGCGGCACGTCCCGTCCGTCCGATCCGATGGATATAATCCTCGGCAAATCCGGGCACGTCAAAATTGATCACATGCGAAATGCCTTCCACGTTGATCCCGCGGGCGGCGATGTCGGTGGCCACCATCACCTGGTATTTGCCGCGACGGAATCCGTCCAGCGCTTTCAGACGCTGGGACTGGGTTCGGTTTGAGTGGATCGCGACCGCTTCGACATAGTTTTGATTCAGCTTGCGGCAGATTTTGTCCGCGCCGTGTTTGGTCCGTGAAAACACCAGCACACTGTCCATCTGTTCTCGCTCGATCAGGTGCAGCAGCAGACCCATCTTCTGGGACTTGGGAACGGGATAGATATACTGGGTAATCGTCTCGATCGGATTGTGCTGACGGCCGATCTGGATCATCTGCGGCGAGCGCTGGATGCTTTCGGTCAGTTTCCGGATCGCATTCGGCATCGTCGCCGAAAACAGCAGGGTTTGCCGCTCATCGGGCAGTTCTTCAACGATCTTGCGAACGTCCTGGATGAAGCCCATGTCGAACATACGATCTGCCTCGTCCAGCACCAGCATCTCCACCAGCGACAGGTTCACGCTGCCGCGCTGGATCAGATCCAGCAGCCGCCCCGGCGTGGCCACGACCACATCGACACCGCGGCGGAGAACCTTGATCTGCGTTTCGATCCGGGTACCGCCATAGACCGCGATGGTTTTAAGGTCCATGCACCGGCCGTAACCGCGAACCGCCTGTTCGATCTGGACGGCCAGTTCGCGCGTCGGCGTCACCACCAACGCACGGGTTTTCTTTTTTCGGGTCTTTTGAGGCACCGTCTCCAGCCGGTGGAGCATCGGCAGCACAAACGCGGCGGTCTTACCCGTACCGGTCTGGGCGCAGCCGATGATATCTTTTCCGTCGAGAATGGCGGGAATCGCCTGGGACTGAATTTCGGTGGGAGCAGTGTAGCCGGTGGCAAGGATGCCCTGCACCAGCGGATCAGCAAGACCCATTGTCTTAAATGGCATTTGATTTTCCTAAAAAAAGTGATTTATTACGGCCGAAGAGGCCCTTTTTCTTTTATGGTCACAATTGTGCCGGCATGCAATGTTCGGCAGTGTGATATTCATGCATAATCTGTTGGATGAGTGTTTTAACTGAAACGATCTCGTTGCACCGCCAGGCATTGCTGCCGGCAAAAGCAAACGCTTCGTCCATTTTTCCCTCAGAAGCCTTGGCTAGAACCTCTGCAATGCAGTAAGGAGCCGTTGAGGGATCGCAGGTCCGCAGGCACCTGTACTTACATCGGAAGGGAATCGTCTCTCCGGCCTTGATCTTTTCGACAAAGGCGTTGCGAATCACCCGACCCGGCAGACCCACCGGACTTTTGATCAGCGTAATGTCATCAGGCCCGGCATCCAGGTAGGCCTGTTTGAATTTTTCATCGACATCGCATTCTTCGGTACAGACAAACCGCGTAGCCATCTGCACACCCGATGCGCCCAGTTTCAGATAATGCGCCATGTCCCGGCCCGTGAAAATACCGCCTGCGGCAATCACAGGAATCGGGACGGGGAGTTGTTGTGTGAATCTTAAGACATCCGCCAGCGTTTCATCCAAAGTAGGGCTGTTCTTCTCGAGCTGCTCAAGAGAATAGCCAAGATGCCCACCGGCTTTGCCGCCCTCAATAATAACAGCATCGGGGCAGCGGTTAAAATCTTTCTTCCATTTGCGGCAAATGAGCTTCAGCGAACGAGCCGACGAAACAATCGGAATCAGTTTAATATCCGTTCCGGCGGCATAGGCCGGCAACTGCAGGGGCAACCCCGCCCCCGATATGATCATGTCCACCTTTTCTTCGACACAAACCCGCACCAACGACTCATAATTCGACAAGGCAACCATCACATTAGCGCCGATAATCCCATCGGTCATCCGGCGCGCCTTTCGAATTTCGGCCTGTAACGCGACACGGCTCCCTTCTATGAAATCCGCACCGGGGGAATGCTCATAGCGGCCCAGAGCCACACTGGCGATGACACCGGCACAGCCCTCATTTGCAACAGCGGCCGCGAGATTGGCTTTCGACACGCGTACGCCCATGCCGCCCTGGATAATCGGCGGGTGGATCATTAGATCACCGATTTTAAGAGGAGCTATTTTTTGGATAAGACACCATCAGTTTAAGTTCGTTCAGTTATCAATACCGTTATAGAGAAATGACGGCGGTCGAGGGAAGGGGGTCTTCTGCTTATCAGAATTCGCTCATTCGGTCGAGCTCGTGAATGTAGAATACCATTTCAATATGTTGCTCATTATCCTTTTATCCGCGGGTGATTGCAAGTTTATTCTTTTTGGACCTCTCTGCCACCGCAAAAAATGCGATTATTGAGCCAAAACCGCCAAAATTATCGTGCCGAAGTGTAATTGGCGGTTTCATTTCTGTGTCTAAAGGCACTTTTGCCGGAGTTCTTTGCGTGCTTTGACGCGGAGGGCGGCGTTTTTCCAGCGGCGATGTTCTTCATCTGTCTGCGGGGTTAGTTTCGGTGCGGCCACGGGACGGTGGTTTTCATCTACGGCGACAAATGTCAAAAATGCACGGGTAGCAGTGATCCGGGAGCCGTTAACGGGATTTTCGCCAATGACCTTCACCCCCACCTCCATCGAGGTCTTGCTGACATAATTTACGCACGCCAGCAACACGACCTGGTCACCGATCCGAATAGGCTCCTCGAACGCCACCGAATCGATTCCCGCCGTCACCACTTCGCGGCCGCAATGTTTTTGTGCGGCCATCGCGGCGATCATGTCGATCCAGCTCATGACCGTCCCGCCGAACGCGGTGCCGAACGCGTTCGCATGCCCCGGCATCACCAGGTACCGCGTCTCGACAGCGGAGTCAGCGGGTGTTTTGATTATGTCTGGCATAGTGCTCCTTCGCTTTTGAAAACACGCTATACTCGGGAAATCAGAACGACATAATTCTTGCCGTATTCTTTTGCGCATTTTGGACAGGTAGTATAGTAAGCATAGGTTTTTTGGGCTTCTTTGCCCCTGGACCGGACAAATTCGGTCATCTGCTTGTACCATTTCGGGGCTTCTTTATAAGGGCCCTCAAACACCTTGGATAGAAAACTGCCGGAAATCGTAACCATTTCCGCATCAGAAAGATCTTTGGTAGTTTCAATATACAGGATTATTTTCCAGGCACAGGTTTCGTCACAAAGACAAACAGGCGGTTCGACAGTAAATGCCTCGGCTGTCTGAATTTTTTTCATGTTTTTTTGGATGACTTTGCCAAAACCAAGCGGGATATGGAAAATCGCCCGAACGCTATCTTTAATAAACCGCTTGTTGTCCCAGACATGCTCTTTTTCATCCCATGGGATCGGGTTAAATTGAGGACAGCAACCGGTTTCCGCGTCATAGATATTTTCCATCTTGGTCTCCACTATGAACTGCGAACCTAAAATTACGGTTCTCATCCAAAAAAGTTGGTTGACCCTAACAACATTTTAACATAAGTCCTGTCACTTAAAACCTTAGCTTGATATTGGAGTCCCCTCTTTTCCATTAACTTTATCAAACCATTGTGACAAATGGGTTCGTTTGGTAATTTCGTGTTTTTCGTGTTTAATCGCAGATTTCGCTGAACCTCGCAGAGAAAAGAACCACGAATCCGTCTTCGCTATCGCTACGCCGCGACAGGTTAACGAATAGACACCAATAAAAAGCATTAAATAGCAAAGTGCTTTAATCCTGACCGCCATAAAAATGGGGTCAAGCTAATCTATCACATAGTGAATATCCTGCCAAGCAGAAATCAGCACAAATCTTT
>JBDLJN010000066.1:0-14175 GCA_039714335.1 Planctomycetota bacterium | reverse complement strand
ATTTCTTTCATCTTAAAGCATCATTTTCCGGGGGTTTCACCCCCGGCTACTATTTTACGGCCCTTCGGGCCTGATAAAGAATTATTCTGTTTTTATCAGCGTAGGCACGGCCTGCCCTACGGACCACGGACTTTATTGGAAAGATTATTTACATCAGATAGATTTTCATGAAAAATATCGTTGTAAATATGTTCTATTTCCTCATCAGACAGTTCGATCTTACCCTCTCTCCATTGTTTCAGTTTTGAGTAGAGCTCAGGGTCATTAATTATTCTCTTTTGGATTTCCTTATCTCTTTGAATGGCATAATCCGATTTTTCAGTCATCCCTTTTTCAATACAATATGCTAATATCCCCAAAAGAACGATAATTAATAATATCAATAAAACTATCGTCGCCATGACAATCAAAAATAGTTTTCGCTTTTTCATTTTTCATCCTTGATAGCAGTCATTTGCTTTTCCATAGTGTCGAAGAAGCCTTTGTTTTTGAGGAACTGATGGAGCAGGGACACACCGACGAGGATTAGGTTGTAGTTAAGAAACCAACAAATCCTTCCATTGCTCTATCCCTTCATTTCTTATCCAAAGATCATAAATGCCCCGATTCCGAAGACACACAGGTCCACAATGGCATGGCTGAGATAACCGGGCCAGATGGATTCGTATCTGACATACATCCAGGACCAGACCGCCCCGCCGATAAAAATACCCAACGAACAGATCGCCGTCGCGACCGGCGGCATAAAAGTATTCAGGGCGATGGCGTGGTGCAGCGTGAAACAGGCCGCCGAACAAACGACCGCCATTTTCGGTTTGAATAACTGCTCGCACTGCTCTGTAACGAACCATCGCCAGACATATTCTTCGAGGACGGAGTTGATGCAAATCCAGTAGGCAGCCCCGCCGACATAGACAAGAGGACTATCCAGACCGATCTCTTTCATTTTGTCGATTAGGATACCGTTATCGAGGAAGATCGGGCCCAGCAGATAATAGGCCGCGGTGATAATGCCGGTGATAATGCCGCCGGACAGCAGACCGAAGCCAAACCCGCCTTTGCGAGCGGGCGACAAGCCGAATTTGCCCTTATCGACAAGTAGATACCACAGAACCGGCAGGCCAAACAGCCACAGCTTGCTGAACATGAACAGCCCTTTGCCGAGGGCCGTATCCGGCCAGAATACCATCCCCGCCAGCACACCGATGCTCGGCGCCGGCACCAATAACAATAATGATAATAACGCTTTGTTTTTATTCATCCCGTTGTTGTTTCGCCTCTAACGCTATTTGTCGCAGTTTCATGATGTCGAGTTTGCCGGAGCCGAGGTGGGGGATCTGATCCACACCGATAAGATTGTCTTTCTTCGGAATATACAGATTAGGAAGATCGCTTTCGGCCAGTATATTATTCAGGACATCGGGGTCGACTTTTTCCTTGTCGTACAGGATCACCAATTGCTCACCCTTTTTCGCGTCCGGTATGCTGGTAACGGCAACGACGGATTCGGCGGAGTTCAACCCTTTTTGACAGACTTCCTCGATCGTCATGTGCGGGACCATCTCGCCGCCGATCTTGCTGAAGCGGCTGAGGCGGTCGCGGATGGTCACAAAACCCTCAATATCGACACTGACAATATCGCCGGTGTTGTACCAGCCGTCCTGCAGGGCCTGATCTGTCTTTTCGGGCAGTTTCAGGTAGCCGGTCATAACATTCGGCCCCTTGACATACAGCAGGCCGGTTTCACCGGTGGGCGCGGGCTGGCCCGTTTGGGTATCGAGTACTTTGACCGCCAAACCGGGGACGCTGTGGCCAACGGTGCCCTCTTTGGTACCGGCCTGCCGGCCGCCGCCGACATCCGCATCCGGCACATTCAGGGCGATCAGCGGCGAGCATTCCGTCGCGCCGTAGCCCTCGTGCGGGCGGACACCGAATTTTTCCTCGAAAGCGTCCATCAGTTCGGTTTTGAGCTTTTCGGCACCGGCGATGATGAACCGCATACTCGCGAAATGCTCCGGCTTGCACCGGCGGAGGTAATTCTGCAAAAAGGTCGGCGTGGTAAACAAGACCGTGCATTTGTCCTTGCCGCACATCCGCCCGACAACCTTACCATCCAGTGGATTGGGAATAAAACTGACCGGCACACACGCCATCATCGGCAGCCACAAGGTACAGGACAGGCCAAACGCGTGAAACAGCGGCAGCACGCCGCAAATCCGGTCGTCTTTATAGACGCGAAAGACCGACAGCGCCCCTTCCAGATTGGACTGGATGTTGTGATGCGACAACTCAACGCCCTTGGGCCTGCCGGAGGAACCGGAGGAGAACAGGATGACCGCCGTATCATCGGCACTGAAATCTTTGGGCCGGCGGGCGAGTCTTTTTCGCGGCATAAATATCGCCTTGAGCAGCGCTTTGCGTTTTTGGGGCGGTGTTATATTCGGTACGATGTCCTCCATGAACACCACACCGGGAAGGGTTGATTCATCGAGTTTGAGTTTTTCGAGGAACTTGCGGCTGGTCAGGACCGTTTTTATCTCAGCGGTTTCGATCATATACGCTCGGTCCTCGACGGAGGCGGTATAGGACAGATTGACCGTGGTTTTGTGCAGCAGCGCGGCTGCCAGATTGGCCAGCGCCCCGGCAACCGATGAGGGCAGAAAGATGCCGACGGCTTTCTGGTCGGTGGTTTGATTTTTCAGCTTGTCCGCCAGCGCAACCGAGGCAGTCAGAGCCGTACCAAAATTGAGCCGTTTGCCCATTGTGTCGGACATACAGGGCTTGAACCAGTGCCGGCGGGCGGACTTGACAAATCGTTCGCCCAAAGTCAGGCGTTTTGGTTTTTGGGCGTTATAGAAATCTACGGCCAGTTCCTCGATGCGAAGACGCAAATCCTGCGCCGATGAATCCGAGGGCATCGCTTCGCCAAAATGTACACACACCGGATAGGGCAGCTTTCGGGGCATGGTGCTCAATATTTTGCCGTGGTAGTGGCTGAGGATGCTGCCCCACAGGCCGCCGATATAGGTCGGGATGATCTGGTAGTCGGTGTCTTTGGTGATCTTCTCGAAACCGCTGCGGAACTTGTTCAGCATCCCGGTGCGAGTCAGTCTGCCTTCAGCGAAAATACACACAAGGAAGCCGTCATCCATCGCCTGGCGTGCCTCCTGCAGTGCGGCGACGATTTTCTTCGGCGAGTCGGTCGCACTGATCGGGATGACCTGTCCCAAACGAAAGACCCATCGGAAGAGCCACAAATGCTGAATCATCGCCTTGTCCATCACAAAACGGATCCGCCGCTGCTGGGTCGCGGCCAGCACCACTGCATCGGCCCACGAAACGTGATTGGAGACCAGCAATGCGGGCCCTTCGGTGGGAACGTTTTCTATGCCGCGAACACGGATACGATAGATCGTCCGGGTCAGTAAAACAACGATGAGACGGACGAGAAAGTCCGGCAGAATGATGACCGCGGCGACCGCCAAAACCAGCGTGAGAATGCCTAAAATCAGAAACATCGTGCTGGAAAGCATATTGAGCTTGTCGCAGAAAAGCCAGATCATGCCCGATGCTATCAGCACGCCAATCCAGCCCAAAAAGGACGACGCAGCGATCACCCGACCTCGAATAGCATCGGGAGCGCGAAGCTGAATAAATGCGTGTATGGGCACGATAAACAGGCCGCAGCTGAAACCGAAGATGAAAATGAAACTAAAAACTGCCCACAGACTGGCCGAATCAAATAAGCCCATCAATCCCAGTCCTATGGCTCCAATGGCCATGCCGACAGCGCCCATCGGGACAATCCCCATTTCGACATGTCTGCCGGACAAACGCCCCGCCACATAGGAGCCGATGCCGATACCGACGGCGGCAATCAGGAACAGGTAGGCACTTTGGATATATTCAAAGTTGCACACCTCTATCCCATAGGGGATCAGATTGATTTGTGAAAAACCGCCCAGCAGCATGAAATAGGCGCTGGCGATGACCGTCAGAATCAGGTCGCGGTCATGCCGCACCTGCCGGAGTGTCTGCCAAACCTCGCGCAGGAAAAACAACGACACTTTTGTTTGGCTGCTGATTGGTTTTGTACGTTCAATGCGAAAACTGGTCAGAATGCCGACGACCGCGATCAGGATACAAACCGAAGACGCCAATGAGTAATTTTTGTTGAGCAGGTTAGCCCACCACGGAGCAAAAGCGGTGCCGATAACAATCGACAAATACGTCATACCCTCTATGAAACTGTTGGCACGGGAAATTTTTTCGGAGTGAACCAGTTCCGGGATGATCCCATACTTGCATGGACCAAAAAAGGAGCTTTGGGTACACATCAGAAACAGAACGATGTAGATGCCGGGAACGTATCCGAACGAAAACATGAGCCAGCCAAGCCCCATGAGGATAAGTTCGGCAATCTTTGCAATGACGATGATGTTGCGTTTGCTGAATCGGTCAGCGATAACCCCGGCCAGCGGCGTAAACAGCAAAAACGGAATAACGAAAACCATGCCGGTCTTGGAGGTGACCGCGGCGGCGTTGTCGCGACCGAAAAGACCGATCAGGAAAAAAACCATCAGCCAGCGGAAGACATTATCATTGAGGGCACCGAGAAACTGCGTGGCATTGTGCCAGTCAAACGAGCGGGACATTTTATTTTCTGTTGTCAATTTTCTATTTCCTATTGAACCACAAATGAACACGAATCAACACGAATACCATGAAGGACAGGAAGAGCATGAAGAAAAAAATATAGAAACTCCATGTCCTTCATGATCTTCATGGTAAACTATTCCGTTTTTTCCACACCGCAGTGTTCACAGTACGGCAGCAGTGTATGCCGTATTTTACCACAACTGCCGCATTTGTCATATAGATTTGTGCCGCAGGACGGGCAGGTATATGCTTGCTGTTCATCGATTTGGGTTCCCTGCGGTGCAACCACCGTTGTCTTTTTCTTCCAGCCGGCATACCGAAGCGGCCCGGCCTTGATCGGTTTGGTGCAGATCGGGCATCGGTGCTTGTCGTAAAACTGCTGATACTGTTTAATGAGCAGGTCTTTTTGGGGCGCTACGATCATCTTGATCAGATAAATCAGAAACCGCAGCACGATGACAATGATAACCAGAACGGCAATGTATTTGAAATACGGTTTAGGGAAATACTTGTGGGCAACAAAAGCAACTTTAAAAAATGAAGCCGCAAATACCGCCCAGACCAGCGGCCAATAGGCACTTGTTCGATATTTCATAAAAATAATCGATGCCGCAATGAATATGGGAATCAAAACGGCCAGCTTGATCGCAGCGACTTTCCAATTATGGGCGGTTTGCTGCCTATCCCACTCCTCACGAAATTCCTCCTCAAACGGTTCGATTGTTTCATTCAGATCATTCATGTCAGCTTGTTTCTCCTGACGAGCAAGGGTCAACTCGCTGATCTGCTTATTTAAGTCCTGATCTCGCTTCTGGTTTTCAAGAAAAGCGGCCTGCGCGCTGCTTAGTGCTTGTCGACTTTCCAACGGAAACTCAATACCCTGTTCGATACTTTGTTTCTGAATCGGCAGGAGTTGATTAATCGTGTTCTGGTAATTACTGGTACTTTTCTTCAGATTGTGCAGTTGCTCATCAAGCGTTTTAATCTTACGGCTCAAACGCTGGATATCTTTTTGCAGAGCCTCTTTTTGGTCATCCAGTTCCTCACTGATGTATTGTCTGCGTACCACATGCTTGTCCGGCCTTTCTATTTTGCCGATATCCCCCTCAATAAAGCTCAGCAGCCAGTAAAACAGAAAAGCAAGAGTAATCCCGAGTACCACAATGAAGAACCGCACGCCCCAGGAACCCTTTGCTTTTCGTTTTGTTTCCATGACATTCCTTTCTATTTTGAACCACGAATAACACGAATTTATTTTTAACCACAGAAATCACTGAAATACACGGAAGTATTTTTTATATTTTTCCGTGTCATTCCGTGCTTTCCGTGGTCATCGTTAAGTAATCGCCAATAAAGTCCAACGCCTGTTGTTTATATTCCGGGGCTTCATTAAAGAGTTCATGATTGGCGCCGGGGATTTTTTTAACTTCAGCGTTGGGGATTTTTTCGGCTATCAGCTTTAGGTTATATTTCCAGTCCACCGTACCGTCTTTGTCACCCTGGATGACGAGCACTTCCCTATCGCAAGGGGCCATCGGCTCGATCTTGTCGTTCCAATTAAACAATGCCTTGACCCATTTCAGCGACAGCTCCCTGGCGTGCAGATAGTCCTGTTTCTTATTGAAAGCCAGAAACTCCTTATCCGAGGAGTTCTTGCGGTGGTATCGGGCCACCCTGTCGGTAAAGGAACTGTACAGTTTATAGGTCACCTTTGACTGCTCGTAGGCGGCCCAGTGGATCAACGGGGCAGCCAGAACAATTCTTTCAAAATCGTCGGCAATGCTCTCCAGCAGCATCTCGATCAGGATCGCAGCGCCGGCACTGAAACCGACTGCATGATAAGGACCGCTCAGCTGGTCTTTGACAAGAGCCAGAAAATCCTGCGTAGCGGTAATATACTGAGCAAATGAATCGATCCGAGCCGTTTCGCCGGACGACAGGCCGTGTCCGGGCAGGTCAAAGACCGCCACGGCGTAATTATTGTCCAGTAAAAAGTGAATCAGGTGGCGGAACTGGCCGGTGTGGTTGAGATATCCGTGCAGCAGGACAACCGTGGCGGTGTACTGGGCGGGTTTATAGAGATTCGCCGCAAGGGTGAAATCAGCCGATTCAAACGAGCCAAACCGATGCTCCGCATCGCACCAGTCGCCGTCCAGGCCGTAATGCGCAAAATACGCCATGGTTTCGGCGGAATACGCCGTAGGGCCCACTGCGCCAAGCGGCTCTATATTGGGTCGTTCCTTCAACTTCGTCGGTTCCTGATTTATCCGTTTTTTGTCTGTTACTTGTACCATACCACCTCTAAAAACGCAACCGTTCAATCTCCCCAAATTGTTTTCACAATATCAATTTGGGGGCCGTAATCCTGGGTTCTTTTCCCGTAACGGTTCTTTTGCGTCATCGGGGCATCGTAAGTGATGTTGTATTTCTGTCTTTCCTGCAGACGAAATCTTACAGCATCACTATTAGCGTAATGTTGTTGAGTACATCCGCTCAAAACAATAACCCAAAGCCCAATTGTAACAAGCAGTGTTTTCATAATTCACCTCGCTTTCAAAAACCACACAACAACGGTTCAAATAAAATCACCGGCAAAACTTGCACCTTCTGCCGTCCACTAGGGGCGGTCTGCTTCATCTGCTCAGCCACTTTCTCAGCACGCGGTCTCTGCGTCAACATACCTATCAGCACTTCGCGCCGAGAAAGCTTGTTATTGCAAATTTGTCTTGAGTCGCTCTAACACGAGATGATCGCAGTCTTCCAGATTCTTCGGACTGATTTGCTGAAACGCCTCTTTATGCGAATTCTGAAGATCCACGATCACCCAGTCGCCGGCCCGATCGCAGACCACAAAGTGCACGGCCCATACCTCGCCTCTTGGAGCAAACCAGTAATCGGCAAACAGAACGTAGTCGCTGTCAGGCGGGTTTTGCCGGACATGATCCCTTACGGCACGGGCGAACAGCCAAAGGACCTGCATTTCGTTTGGCCAGCCCGCCCCTTCCATAACAGGACCTGTTTCCGCCACGGTTGCCTGGCAAAGTTTAGCCTCATTAATCAGCCCGGAGAGGCGTGTCGCGCATGCCGGGTCAGTGTGCTCGCCGCCCACACGAGCAGGATAGACCAGCACGCAAGCGGATGAATCGGCTTTCTTCATGGTCTTCAACCGCTTTTCCATAGCGTCAAATTCAGCGTGGCTGGGCGGCTCTTTCGCCCGCATTTCTCGAAGCGCCCTTTTCTTGTCCTGGGCCAGTTCCTTTTTCGGCAGCTTGTCCAGGCCCATGACCGGCATCAGGCGACTGCATGCCAGTTCAAGGCGGCCCAGTTCAGTACCAGTGTAGTCCTCAAATCCACGATCGCCCGGCTTCCGGCTGTCTTCCCACACAATGTCTCCAGTGGCATCCACCATCACCCAATACACTTCCTGCCAGCTCCTCTCGATATGGACGGTGAATTTAATACCCAATGCGTAATCGGTCTTCAGGTTCTGTTCACTGACGAATTTGCCGAAGGCCGCCGCTCTGTTTTTCCGCATCTTCTTACCCGCAGGAAACCGGAAGGGCGTGTCTGTTACCTCGAAATTGTCAAATCCTTTCTCTTCCAGCAAAAGCCCTAAGGTCTCGGCAAACTCACCCGCTTTCCTACGGGACTCACGCTGAAAGCCCTTGGAAAATTTACGATAGTGATCATTCTTGTTCACCGGCCCGGTGATGGACATCGTTACAGGAAAGATCGTTAGGGACGCGTCCGGGAATCCCCGGATTGGCGTTACATCTTCCTCTTTCTGCTCGGCAGCAAAGAGACCGCACGACATCGAAAGAGTGATCAACATAAACACGATCAAACAATTTGTTAACATTTTTCGTTCCATTTTCGATTCTCCGTTCATCTGTCCAACATTCGGTTTTCATGGACAGGTCTCAGATGATGCCGGCTTCATAGTCATGGTCGTCCATGTTTGTTATTCTTTTATAACAGCAACGACTTTAATCTCTATTTGGCACAGGGGGCAGAAACAGCAACCGATCCCAGGGCGATATCCGGCCCTGAACAAAAATTCACCGGATACCATTGGCCGTGCCTCCAGTGTTCTGTACTGCCTATTCTTTGACTGCTTGGTCTAATTGCCTCCTTTCGCCTGTAGTCTCGGAGCCAAGCCTCAGACTGCTCGATATATCCACGGGAACAACTGACAAACAACAAGCAGAGCGACACAGCAATGACACCAGCGACGCTTTTGATAATCAGTTTGGTTTCCATTTCAACTGTCCTTTCGTGAGGCACCGAATAATATAGAATATTGTTATCAGGCACATAGGGCCACCTCTCGTTTCTTCTGGCTGTTCCCGGAAACGCATTTGCCGCACTTATTACCGATGCACCCAACATATTGGCAGCCCTCATAAAGCATCGTCAATTCACAATGATTCTCGCACCCGTCAGCAATGACCGTCCGGGTCCGGTATTCCTTGTTCAGCAAACTGTGGCCCTTGAAGTTGGTACTGGCCGGATTCGCTCGTTTGATCATGATCCCGACGCCGACGGCACCCATCACATCGCAGTATTCAGGGACAATGACTGGCGAGCCCAACTCCTCTTCAAATGCGGAAACGATCGCACTGTTTCTGGCGGTGGCTCCCTGAAAAACAAACGGCGGCTCTAATCGCACACCTTTGGCCATGGTCAGGTAGTTAGAGACCAGCGATCGACACACACCCATCAGAATATCTTCCTTGCTCGCACCGGTATTCTTCTTTGAAACGACCGCGGACTGGGTAAATACGCCGCACTTGGAAGGAAAATCCAGCCGCTGTTTACTCTGCAGGGCGATGTCGCCGACATCCTCGATCTGTATTCCCATCCGCCCTGCAATGGATTCCAGAAAGCTGCCCGTACCCGCCGAACAAATCGAATTCAACTGAAAATTTTCCAGAACTCCGTTGTTCAGTGTCATCAGTTTGGAGTCCTCGCCGCCAATATCCATGAGCGTTTTAACATCGGGATAGTAGGACAATGTTCCAATCGTGTGAGCCAGAACTTCCGACTTGACCAGATCCGCTCCCACGAACATCCCGACAAATTTCCTGCCGCTGCCTGTCACGCCCACACCGGCCACTTCGGTTGTACTGACCATTACCTCCAGCGCCTCTTTGACAGTTTCCACCAAACCGTGATTTCTCAAATAAATTGAATTGACCAGGTTTTCATTCTCGTCGATCTGTGCCAGCTTGACCGACACGCTCCCAACATCTAATCCGATATACGTTTTCATTTTTCACCTCTCATTTTGATCAGTTCCACAAATGTTTCCAACCGTGTTTCAAGATTCGCTTCGGCGGTATTCTCATCGATCGGTATGCGAAGCAGCGGAGTATTGCTGTCGCGGCAGATCTCGTTCACAAAGGGTTCGATCGAAGTTTCCGGCATACAACTCATAGGCAGTAAATGGATCACACCGCCGATTTTTTTATCAACCAACTCCAAGAGATTCGCCACATTCTCTTTGCCGTGACCGCCCAGATTGCCGTTGAAATATTTCTCTGCCTGTTTATCGTAATTCCTTGTCTTTGTCGGAAAATGAATCTTCTTGAAAAAAGCAGTTTTGATAAAATCAGACAGCGTTACCGTGTTGACCGGCTTGGCGCCAAGCTTATAAATCTTCTCTTCGATTCCATAGTTGATTCGCTCGTCACAGCATGTAAATATCTCACCGATAATCCCGATATTCGGCCTGTCGTCCGCCCATTGCTCTTTTTTCTGATCGATTTCTTTGACCTGTCCGTAAAAACGAAAAATCTCTTTCAGAACTCTCAGGCGTGACACGCCGCTAAGTTCGTGGAACAATCCCAGAATATTACTGAAATTCACATTGTACATCTCGAAGTCATAGCCCATATTTCGCAATGTAAATTCCTGTATCTTCCAGTAATGCCTCAGCCGGCATTGGCCCTTGGAATCGAACATCAGCAGCGTGTCGGCTCCATTGTCCAGGGCTTCGACAAAATTGCCGAGCGTCGGCTTAAGCGGAAAACAAACCATCTCAGCGGTGTTTCTGACGCCAATCTGGATGGTTTTGTCCGTTGTCCGCGGAGGCAGCAGAACATCAATACCAACACGCCTCATTGCCTGAGCAAGCAGTTCAATATAGCCCTTGCCCATCCACGGCAACGCAACGGTACGGTGTTTATTGTTTTGCATGATCATTTTTCTTTCTCCTGTCGATCGATGTTAACGGTCAAGATATGTTTGAGATTAATATGAACGCTATCAAGATTCCTGCGATGACATAGCCGACAATTTCATGGCTCGTTATATTATATTGAGTTTCCATCTTTTTCATTTTGTTCAATCCTTACCTTATTCTTTCAAACACAACTGAAAATACTTATAAACAACCGCCGTGCCAACACAGAAATGAAATTAATAACTCCTTTTAATAGAAGTAGTTAAATTTATTTTTTTGAGTTTTTGTATTTTGAAATATAATTTCCGTTGACATTAAATGTCCAGATGGTGTACATTTTATGTATATTAATAAAGCAGGAGGATTCAGTTATGGCAAAAATACAACTCAACAGTGACGATCGCAGTTTTTTCCAACTTGTCGCCAATGTCCCCTCAGCAAACCCTTTCAGCCGGCAGCGTGAGGACATCGATGAAGAAATCAGCGGAATTCATGAAGCCGAAGACCGCCGGCACCGGGTCCTCTACGCTGCGGAAGCCATTCGGAAACGTTTGGCTAAACTGGACGCCAAGGGGATACGAAAATATCAGGATTTTGACGGCCGCGACCGTGAGTTGATGAGATATACATTTTTATTCGATGTCTATCACCACTGCTGCGACCTTTTTGATGCGTTTATCCCCAAACAGGAAGCATCGGGAGCGACACCTCTAAAAGTTCCCTTTGCCGCCAAAGCCATCGACGCACTCCAACAGAGGGGGCTTACTGAGAAAGAGGCTGTTCAGGATTTCGCAATGTTCTACCAGATCCGGCGAGGATTTTATTTCATTGATCGGGGACTGATCGGAAAAAGCGAGTCTATGCGGCATTTGCGGATGGCACTGTGGAACAACATCTTCACCTACGATGCCCGTACTTATGAACGGTATATGTGGGACAAGATGGAGGATTTTTCAACCCTGCTGGAAGGCCCTACCGGTTCCGGCAAAGGCGCTGCGGCCGCTGCCATCGGACGCAGCGGATTTATCCCGTTCGATACAGCCAGCCAAACATTCAAATCCAGCTTTACCACCACATTTATCCCGCTGAACCTGTCTCAATTTGCCGAGAGCCTGCTCGAATCGGAACTGTTCGGCCATACCAAAGGCGCCTTTACCGGTGCTGTCGAATCGCACGTAGGCGCATTAAGTCTGTGCGGGCCGCACGGGTCCATCTTTTTGGATGAGATCGGCGAGATCAGCATTCCGGTACAGGTAAAGCTGCTAAAGGTGCTGGAAGAGCGAATATTCAGCCCGGTCGGCAGCCACGAGAAACTGCGGTTTGACGGCCGCGTTATCGCAGCCACAAATCGTCCCATCGATTCCCTGCTTGAAGAAGGTAAATTCCGTGATGATTTCTACTATCGTCTCTGTTCGGATTGCATCCTGGTGCCCCCGCTGGCACAGCGGGCCATGGAAAACCCCGATGAACTGGCCGAACTGGTCAGGCATTTTATGGCTAAGATCACCGGCCAGGACAATGCCGAGTTGACGGCGCTGGTCTTGGAAAGCATCGATAAGCAGCTTGGCAAGTGTTACCTATGGCCGGGCAATGTCCGTGAACTGGCCCAGTGTATTCGCCGGGTCATCCTGAAAAGAAGCTGCGAAGGACAGGAACGCAAAGCACAAAACCTCGTCGATCAATTGAAAGCCGGCATTGAATCCGCCACTCTGACAGCGGATGAATTGCTGGACAGGTACTGCAAAATGCTTTATGATCGCTACGGCACCTATGAAGAAGTTGCCAAACTGACAGCGTTGGATCGAAGGACCGTAAAAAAACGAATACAGAGTGCGGGCAATGACACAGGAAAATAGCTCTTTCCGAAAAAGACTGTACGAAATCATCTTCAAGGCCGACACGCCTGCGGGCAAGGCGTTCGACGTCGCGCTGATCATCTGCATTCTGGCCAGTGTGGGCGTGGTGATGCTGGACAGCGTCGAAGACATTCACGGCAGACATGAAGGCCTGCTGAAAGGGATCGAATGGTTCTTTACCGTCCTGTTCACGATTGAATACAGTCTGCGGCTGTACTGTGTTCCGTCCAAACCCAAATATGCAACCAGCTTTTTTGGCATCATCGACCTGCTGTCGATCCTGCCGACGTACCTGGGCATATTCGCCCGGGGCATGACTTATCTGAAGGTGATCCGTATCCTGCGGGTGCTGCGGGTTTTTCGTATTCTCAAACTGGGCAACCATACCAAACAAGCCGACCTGCTCCGTCGGGCGCTGGTTGCCAGCCGTGCGAAGATCATCGTGTTTTTGTGCTTTGTGCTGACGCTGGTGGTCATTATCGGGGCACTGATGTATTCGATTGAGGGACCGCCGCGAGAAGAAACGGGATTTACGAGCATCCCCAAAAGCATTTACTGGGCGATTGTGACACTGACCACCGTCGGCTACGGCGACATCTCCCCGCAAACGGGCCCCGGACAGTTCCTGGCGGCTATCGTGATGCTGCTGGGCTATTCCATCATCGCCGTCCCCACAGGCATCGTCACCGCCCAGATCGTACAGACTCCAAAGAAAACCCAAACCTGCCCCACCTGCAGCCACTCACAACACGACCCGGATGCAAACTTCTGCAAAAAATGCGGGATACAATTAAAGCAACTGCAATCGTAACGCCGGCTTCCAGCCGGCAGTTCAAAACATTCCTGTTTTTCAGCAGAAAAAACACTAAAGCTCAATCTGTTCTTTTCGAGTAGTTCGTCAATTCATCTTTAATCTGTTCATACAAACCCGGAACCCAACTCAGCATTTGTGAGAAGTCGCCTTTAAAATCCCGGACTCGAAAATCCACAGGGCTTAGAATCACGGAGATATTGTCGACTCCTGTTTCGGCAGCAAGAATGAATAAATCCTCGGCCGCCGGATTGCCCATCGCCAGACAGCCGATTGAACAGCGGCTGCCATGAATCATAATGTCGCCGCCAAGATTCGTCCGACCTTCACGAGCAGCCATCTTCCTGTCAAAAGCATTTGGATAGTTGACCCGAAGAGACAAGTGAAATCGACTGTTCGGATTCAGCGATTCAATCCGGTAAAGTCCTTCCGGCACCTGCAAGTCCCCCTCTTTGAGCTTGGGGCCTAACTTTCCGCTGGTTCCCAAGATTGGATACGATTTTAAGAAACAATATCTATCCCCATCTTGTGACACCCATACTTCCAACAGCTTTTCTTCCTTGAGACCGATCAGAACCATCTTTTTCGGCGGCCATTTCGCCCCTGCCTGCTCAAAATCGCCGGACAATCGCTCTTGAACGACTTGGCCGTATTGTTCGACACGG
>JBDLJN010000065.1:0-14408 GCA_039714335.1 Planctomycetota bacterium | reverse complement strand
TTTTCTACAGCAACGGTTTCTTTAATAATTTCGGGCTGCGCGGTGACAGCCGGCTCCTGCGGCACAAACGTAATTGGTGGTTCGGGTTCCGGCTCCGGCTCCGGAGCCGCTTTTGCAGAAGCAGTCCCCGGAGTGGGTACGACAAGCGGTCCGGAATCTGTCGGCGTTTCAGGTGCCGCGGAAGGCAGCACATCGTTCAGTGGAGTTGTCTGGGCGTTCGCCTGCTCCGGTGTCGATTCTTTGCCACTGTAGGTCTTGTTAAAAATCACAATCGCGATGATCAAAACAATCAGTGCTAAAGCGACATTACGCATCCTGCGGCTTTTCTGTTGGTTCCGCGTGGCATAAGGTTTGTATTTTCTTCTGGCCAAAATAGTGCCTCCGTGCTTAATTCTTCTGACAAATTAAAATTTCGTTTTCCGTTACAACCGCATCAACCGGCACATCGCTGTCATCATGCGGAATTTCATCACAGATCTGCTGACCGTACGCAACGGCCCAGCGGGCAGCCGTTATTTTTTGATGCTTGAAAAAATCATCATAAAATGCCCCGCCCCGCCCTAAGCGGTTGCCGTTTCTGTCAAAGCCCAGCCCCGGCGTAATAACCAGATCAATTTCCTCAAATGGAACAGGGACTCCGTTTGTCGGATTTCGCAGGCCGCGGTGGTCTTCCTTCAAACCCGTGTCAAGCGAGGTAATCTCCACCGGGATCATATGCCGCTGCTGCCAGGAAACTTTGGGGACGGCAACCGTTTTGCCCTGCTGCCAGGCAGAAAGAATCAGCGGCGTCGTATCGACTTCATGCGGAAGCGAAAGAAACATCATCACCACAGACGCCCTTTGGAAGGTCTCAGAACCGCTGACCTGTAGACATATCTGTTTGCTTTTGGCGATCCTGTCTGGTGTACTCATTTGTACAAGCCGTTTTTTGAGCTCGTGTCGCAGTGCGTTTTTGTCCATCCCTGAAATACCTTGCCTTAGGAATCCGTATCCTTTTTTCGCTGGTACTGTTGTACCTGATTTTTGAGCTTTTGTAAATATTCGGCGATGATTTTTTCTCTTCCGATATTCTTGGGCTGGTAATAAGGCTTTTTAAGCTGCTCACCCAGATAATCCTGCTCTATATACCCTATCGGCGATTTGTGCGGATATTCATAATTCAAACCGTGCCCCAGTTTTTTTGCCCCGGCGTAGTGTGAATCCCGCAAATGAGCGGGCACGGGAATCGTCCGGCCGGACTGCACATCCGAGCAGGCGCCCCAGACAGCGTTGGCACAGGCATTGGACTTGGGGGCACAGGCGATATAGATCGCCGCCTGGGCCAGGGGAAGCTGGGCCTCCGGAAAGCCGACGAATTCGGCAATCTGCACCGCCGAAGCGGCCAGTATCGTCGCCATTGGGTCCGCATTGCCCACATCTTCGGCCGCACAAATCGCGATCCGGCGGGCAATAAACCGCAAATCCTCGCCGCCAACGATCATCCGGGCCAGCCAATAAACCGTCGCATCCGGATCCGACCCCCGCATCGACTTTTGCAAAGCACTGGCCAGATCATAATGCGTATCGCCGGTGCCGTCGTACTGAATCGCCTTTCGCTGGACAGATTCTTTGGCGATGTCCAGAGTCAGCTTTACATCTTGTCGGGCGGCTTGCGCCGCCGCGCTGTTGCCTTTGGCTTGGGACAGAATCGCTACCTCCAGCGCCGTCAGGGCCTTGCGGGCGTCGCCGTCGCAGATTTCGGCCAGAAACTCCAATGCTTTTGGGTCGGCATCAATCTTCATTTCGCCCAGTCCCTTTTCGGTATCGCTCAAAGCCCGATCCAGTACCGTCAGAATGTCGTCTTTGCTCAGGGCCTCGAATGCGAACACCGTACTGCGGCTGATAAGCGGGCTGTTGATACTGAAAAACGGGTTTTCGGTCGTGGCGCCGATGAGCGTAATGATGCCGTTCTCGACATCGTCCAGCAGCACATCCTGCTGGGCGCGGTTGAACCGGTGGATTTCGTCGATAAACAGCAGCGTCTTTGCCCCGCCGGTGATGAGCCGGTCCTTGGCTTCGGCGATGATCTCGCGAACATCCTTGACCGAGGCCGCCGGGGCACTGAGATAGTGGAACCGGGCCTTGATGGAACCGGCGACAATACGAGCTAATGTCGTCTTGCCGGTGCCGGGCGGTCCGTAGAAGATTAAGCTGGTGATAGTGCCGGCCTCGATCATCCGCCGCAGCAGTTTGCCCTCGCCGGCAAAATGTGCCTGCCCGACAAAATCGGCCAGTGTTTCCGGCCGCATTCGAACCGCCAGTGGTGCATGGGCGGCCAATTGCTTACGCTCGTTTTGACTGAACAGATTCTCTTTCTCGCGTGCCATCGGAAGACATTATACGCTCTGTTGACCCAAAAAACAAGCATATCGGGCAACTTATGAATTATTATGAAGGTATCCTGATAATAAACTTGCAATGATGTACAAAATAAGGGATAATGCCGGCATATTGGAATGATCGCTTGAGTCGTATTGTATGAGCGAGAATGGATAAGCTTTAAGTCAGCCCTCCGTTTCATGCCGTCATTTCTCTTTCTTTGATAAAAAAAATGTGTGCAGTATATTGAGAATTGTTGGCACCCTGTCCGAATGAAAGCCCTTCCTGGAATCAATTCCGGAACACGGGTATTACTGTTTCGGTCGTATTGAATGCGCAGATGCCCCCGTTTTTTCCGTACTGAAAACACACTAACTTTACTGTTTGTATTTTCAGAAAGGACACGCATGAAAATTTATGTGGGTAATTTATCGTATGACGTAACGGACAATGATTTGGAGCAGGCGTTTGGCGAATTTGGTGCCGTCACGTCAGTCAATATTCTCAAGGATAAACAGACCGGCGAATCCAAAGGTTTCGGGTTTGTCGAGATGGCCGAAGTCAGCGAAGGCCAGGCCGCGATCAAGGAAATGAACGGCAAAGAGTTTATGGGCCGTGAACTGAAAGTCGATCAGGCTAAAGAACGCCCGTCTCGGCCCCGCGGCAGAGGCGGATTTGGTCCTCGCGGCGGTGGACGACGATTTGGCGGTGGTGGCGGCGGTGGTGGAAACCGCGGCGGCAACCGGCAAGGCGGCGGCGGACGAGGCGGCCGCTACTAAAATAGATAAGCATACAGCACGGCGGCGACTGTTATCAATGGTGATAGCGGCGCGGCGGTGTCAGTGGACGTTTGGTTATTGGATCCCTTTGGGCCGACGTTCCTTAATAGCAGTAAGGGGATAATTTAAGTGATCCTTTGTGGATCAAGGAGTATGCAGTATGAGTACAGGTAAAGTAAAGTGGTTCAATGACAGTAAGGGTTTTGGTTTTATCTGCCCGGATGATGGCGGCGACGATCTGTTCGTCCATCATTCTGAGATCGTCTCGCAGGGCTATGCATCATTGCAGGAAGGCCAGTCTGTCGAGTTCGAAGTCGGCGAAGGGAAAAAAGGCCCTTGCGCGACAGCTGTAAAGCCCTGCTAAGACTATAGCAGTTGGTTGGACTCAAAAGCCCCTTGTATAAACGAGGGGCTTTTTTATTGCGCCGACAATTTTGCTTATTTCGATTTTGAGAAAACGCCCAAGTCCCATTCATTCCGCCACCTGACAATGATCCGCTCCTTTTCAAACGTTACGGGCAGCCAGATATAGCGGCCGTTGATCGGATTGTCCGGCGTCCAGACATCGAACATTGCGATAAAAGCCCCCTCTTTATCCCGCACGGGCAGGATGTATGTACTTTGGGCTCCAAAGGTCTGTTCGGGGCCGAGATTATTATGCGGATTGGTTCCTCCCCGACAAGGATTACCCAGCGACTTCCAGGGCCCCAGGATGTTTTCGGTGACGGCGGAGCGGGCCGCGTTCGGCGCCCAGCCGGTACAACCGGAGGCAATCATGTAGTACCGCCCTTTATGCTTGCAGATCGCCGGGGCCTCGTTGTGCCCGTAGGGAATCACGCGGGCATACCGCCCGGAAAAATCGAGATAGTCATCCGTCAGTTCCGAGATATGCAGGGTAAAATTATCCTCCGAAGCATGGATATGATAGGCCTTACCATCGTCATCCACAAATAAGGTCATGTCGCGAGCCATCTGGCCGCGGTCATAGTCCCGGATGTAATAATTCTTTTGGAAAAATCGTTTCTTGGACGGTGCGCCGCGGACCGGTTCAACCCAGGCATTGGGGCGGAACGAACGAAGATACGCATAGGGACCTGTTGCCGCATCGCTGACCGCCACGCCGGTGCGTGCGGCCTTATAGCCCTGTCCTTTGAGTTCCAGATGGAACCACATCACAAATTTTTCGGTCTTTGAATTATAGATGACCTTGGGCCGTTCAATAATGCAGCCCTTCACGATCTCACTGTCGGGGTCGCTGCTGACAGGCAATGCGATGCCCTCGTTCTTCCAGTTGTACAGGTCGCCGGACGAATAGCACCCTACTCCGACATGGGCTTTGTTGCCTGCCGGGCCTTTGATCTTGTGTTCACCAAACCAGTAATAAACGCCGTCATGATCGAGAATGCCTCCGCCGTGCGCGTTGATGTGCACGCCGTTATGATCCAGCCAGGGTGTATCCGGTTTGAAAGAGGTATATTTTGCATAGCTAACGCTGCTCCCAAGCAAAATACACAGCACCCATAACAACAATCGAGAGGTAATAAAGTGCATTCTATAATCTCCTGTAAAAATTAATATGGGGTATTTAAGTCAACAGTTTTTGTTTCATACGCCATTAAGGGCCACTATACACCCTGCCATCATTAAAGACAAGCCCGCCGACGATACAATTCTTGCGGGTGGGCTAAGAATGCATCGGCCGCTCGGACAGCGATCGGGCGGCTTGCGCCGCTGCGCTGTTGTCATTCCACTGTCCAGCGGAGGGTGGGGATGTCTTCGGATTTGACGAATTCGACACGGCCATCAGCAAAGGCGATGTTGGCGCCGGGATTCTTTTCGCCGTGGCGGTTGGTGACAACATCATCCGCCCCGCCGGTTTGGCTCCAGCCGGGGACGCTTTCAAACAGCAATACAAAATCACCCGGCAACTCATTCGCATCCGCCGGGATATTTTTGTTCATCGCATAACTACACGGGCCGGTTTTGTCGATGGGGCAAAGATATACCTTTTCGTGTAGCTTTTCATTGTCATCCATAAAATATGGCTTTAATAAATCGCACCAATTCTTGTTATCGATCCATTTATCATTCTCATCTTCGTAAATATAATATGTAAGCACCAAATCTTTCAGTTTAGCTTTGCATCGAATCTTATATATTTGCCCCCTTGTTGGGTGTGGGCGATTGTAGACTACAGTAAAGAAAAGAAATGCTGCAACTGCCAAAATAATGATGGCCTTAATATTTTTTGAAAGATTACTTTCTGGCATCCTCTTCTCTTCTTCCATCTTTTGCCCCGATAGCTAAATTGGATATTGATTATTGTAGATTGTATATTGCTGATCGGATGTTGTAAATGGAAAATGGGTAGGATTTCAAACGGCCTTTCAGGCAATTATGGTTCGATCTCACAACCGGGAAAAACCTCTTGAAACAGTTCCGGCTCAAGGATCAATCGCAGATAGGCCTGTGTAATCTGCTGTTCTGTATAATCGGGATGGCGATGGCGGATGCCTGCCCTTGTGGTTTGGTGAAGATTGTCGCAAAGCTGCATTGTCAATTTGGCCCGGCCGGACAGCCCCATATTTCGCAGGGCCTCCATTTGTTTTAACTCAGCCGTTTTTGATGTGTCCGCACTTCGTATCATGCCCTCATTATACAATCTACAATTGACAATATCCAATAAAAAAGGGTGTGTCCAACAGGACACACCCTTTGGAGTTCAAATCAGAGCCGTCAAGCGTGAGCGGCCGGTTAACCCCTCACTGACGTTCGGGGCTCTGATGGCATTACTTGTTCTTGATGGCGGCCTGTGCGGCGGCCAGTCGTGCGATCGGCACGCGGAACGGAGAACAGCTGACGTAGTTCATGCCGACTCTGTGGCAGAACTCGATACTGCTCGGCTCACCGCCGTGCTCGCCGCAGATACCAACTTTCAGTTTCGGATTGGTGGTCCGACCGAGTGCGATACCGACCTCAACGAGCTTGCCAACGCCATTCTGGTCCAGTGCCTGGAACGGGTCAACCGCATAGATACCCTGCTTGACGTATTCGCCGAGGAACTTACCGGCATCGTCACGGCTAAAGCCCATAGCCATCTGCGTCAGGTCGTTGGTGCCAAAGCTGAAGAATTCTGCTTCAGTGGCCACTTCATCAGCGGTCAGAGCAGCACGCGGGATCTCGATCATCGTCCCGACCATATAAGGCATCTTGGATTTCTTTTCCTTGAAGACCTTCTGGATTTCGTCGATGACATCCGCCTTGACGATCGCTAGTTCCTTCACAGAACCGATCAGCGGGATCATGATTTCCGGCAGAACCTTCTTGCCGGTCTTCTTGACCTTCAGAGCCGCTTCCATGATGGCACGTGCCTGCATGCGGTAGATCGCCGGATAGGTCACTGCCAAACGGCAACCACGGTGACCGAGCATCGGGTTAAACTCGTGCAGTGCTTCGACCTGTTCCTGAACCTGCTTGGGAGTAATCTTCAGGCGTTTTGCCATTTCTTTCTGGTTGCTTGCTTCCTGCGGCAGAAACTCGTGCAGCGGCGGATCCAGCAGACGAACCGTTACCGGCAGGCCCGCCATTGCCTTGAAGATACCAACGAAGTCTTTTCGCTGGTACGGCAGCAGTTTTTTCAGAGCGCCTTCGAACTGCTTCTTGGCCGGGCCGTACTGTTTCTTCAGAGCGGCGATTTCTTTTTTATTCTCGGTGTCCGCCAAACCACTCAACAGAGCTGCGTAATCATCAGCCGCAAGAATCATCTCACGAACCGGCCAAATACGCTCGCCTTCGAAGAACATATGTTCGGTACGGGTCAGGCCGATGCCTTCAGCACCGAAGTCACGGGCACGCTTGCTGTCGCCCGGTGTGTCGGCATTGGTGCGAACGCCCAGTGTGCGGATCTTATCGCACATCTTCATGAACTGGCCGAAGGTACCGTGCAGTTTTGGCTCAACGGTCGGGACCTGGCCGAGAATGACCTGGCCGAGTGAACCGTCTAAGCTGATCCAGTCGCCTTCTTTAACGGTGACCTTGCCAGCGGTGAACTTTTTGGCCTTGTAGCTGATTGCCATATCGCCGCAACCGGCCACGCAGCACTTACCCATGCCGCGGGCGACAACCGCCGCGTGACTGGTCATGCCGCCGCGCTGGGTCAGGATGCCCACCGCTGCGTCCATGCCGCCGATATCTTCGGGGCTGGTTTCGATACGGACGAGGATAGTCTTTTTGCCCTTGTCACGCCACTGTTCGGCGGTTTCGGCATCGAAGACGACCTGTCCAACCGCCGCTCCCGGAGAAGCCGGAAGACCGGTGGTGATGATATTACGCGTTGCTTTGGCGTCGAAATGCGGGTGCAGCAGACGGTCGAGCTGTTCGGGGGTTACCCGCATCACGGCTTCGACCGGCTTGATCATTTTTTCTTTGACCATGTCAACGGCGTTCCTGACGGCCGCTTCGGCAGTCCGCTTGCCGTTACGGGTCTGCAGGATGTACAGGGTTCCTTCCTGGATGGTGAATTCCATGTCCTGCATGTCTTTATAATGCTTTTCCAGCTTGGTCATCAAAGCGGTCAGCTCTTTGTAGGCCTTGGGCATATCCTTTTTGAGATGCTTGAGGTCCTGCGGCGTGCGGATGCCGGCGACGACATCTTCGCCCTGAGCGTTGATGAGGTATTCGCCGTAGAATTCCTTCTTACCGGTACTGGGGTTACGGGTAAAGCAAACGCCCGTGCCGCAGTCGTCGCCCATGTTGCCGAAGACCATCGCCTGAACATTGACCGCCGTACCCAGCAGGCCGGTGATGTCATTCAGTTCACGATACTTGACGGCGCGGGGGATGTCCCAGCTGCCGAAGACCGCGTTGACAGCGTATGTCAACTGTTCCATCGGATTCTGCGGGAACATCTTGCCGACTTCTTTTTTGTAAATCTTCTTATAGTCATCGACAACGGCTTTCAGCTGATCCGCGGACAGTTCGTTGTCATTGGCGACCTTGGCCTTTTTCTTAGCCGCGTCGATGGCATGCTCGAACTTTTCGTGATGGCAGCCCATGACCACATCGCCAAACATATCGATAAAGCGGCGGTAGATGTCATACGCAAAACGAGGGTTGCCGGTCTTTTTGATGATGCCCGCAACGACGTCGTCATTGAGACCCAGGTTCAGGACGGTATCCATCATACCCGGCATGGAAACTGCGGCGCCGGAGCGTACCGAAACCAGCAGGGGCTTTTTCGGATCGCCGAACTTGGCTTTCATCGCTCTTTCCAGCTTGGCAACATTTTTGACAACTTCTTCTTTCAGACCCTTGGGCCACTTCTTCCCGAGAGCGTTGTAGTCGTGACAGGTCTGGGTTGAGATCGTAAATCCCGGAGGGACCGGAATGCCCAAACTGCTCATTTCGGCCAGGTTGGCACCTTTGCCGCCGAGCAGTTCTTTCATCTTCGCATTCGCTTCGGCCTTACCATTGCCGAAGAAATACACCCGCTTAGGGTTCTTTTTGGTCGCTGCTTTTTTGGCAGCTTTCTTCTTTGCCATTTCGTAAATCTCCTATATGTCTACTAACGGTTAAAAATTTCCATTTTTATGATTTTAAGCCACCGATTTCACACAAAACAGGGCCTTATACGCGCAGTGATTTTCCGCACTCATACAAAAGGGTGTGAACTATAGACCTAAACGACTTCGATGTCAACTGAAAACCTTACCTTTGGCGGTTTTCTGCAACCGGTCTGAACATAGATGATTTCGAGGGTTTTTCCGGTTCGGATTTTAGGCCGACGGGACCTATTTCCGACAATATCGTCCGGCATTTGACTGAAAAAAATATCCGGGACCGATAAAATTTTGAAATTCCCCATTGACATACTATATATAGACGCTACTATGGTCGATCGAGGATATATAGTCACCCAGACAGAATTCGCTAAGGCACAGTAAGGACGCTCCAGTGAGATGCCCGTTCTGCAAAGAAGATAATGATAAAGTCATCGACTCCCGGTCGAGCGAGGGCGGGCGTATCATCCGGCGGCGGCGTGAGTGTATCGAATGCAACCGCCGATTTACCACCTACGAAAAAATCGGGGAAGCGTCTAAACTCAATGTGGTCAAAAAAGACGGAACCCGTGTGCCGTATGACCGTGACAAACTGATCGCGGGACTGCAAAAGGCCTGCTACAAACGTCCGGTGTCCGCCGAAAAAATCCAGGACGTTGCCGACCGTATTGAGGAAGAGGTCTTCCGCAATTATGACAAAGAGGTTTCGGCGCTGTTTTTGGGTGAACAGGCAATGCGGTTTTTACGCAAAGTGGATAACGTGGCCTATATACGGTTTGCCAGTGTGTACCGCGAATTTACCGACGCCGGCGATTTGCTGGACGAGGTCAGCCAGGCAATCGCCGAACCGGACGCGGCAGAGCAGCCGAATTTATTCTAAACGTTTAATATCCCAGAACGGAAAGGTGTATCAATGCAGATTCGGGTTATCAAATCCGACGGTTCAACAGAGGCGTATCTGCATACCAAAGTGCTCGGCACGCTACACCGTGCCATGGCGGCGGTGCAATCGGATTGTCTGGAAACGGCGCAAATGCTGTCGGACGCGGTTACTTATTTTCTCTATCGCCATCCGGACTCAAAAACGCTGACCACCGACCAGATCCACCAGATGATCCTGACGGTCTTGGACGGGGCGGGCTTTGAAGCCGCCTCGCAGCAGTTGAATACGCACCGGTTGAATCGCCGGCTGCAGCGTCGGCGGATTGAGGTGACCGACAGCAGCTATCCGGTATGGGATAAAAGGTGCATTGTTCAGGACCTGATGGGGCAATACTGCATGGAACGCCTGCTGGCACGCACGATCGCCGGGTCAGTGGAAGAAAAGGTGCTTCGCATGGGTGTGGTGCGGATCCTTAAGGGAACCATCCATCACCTGATGCTCGCCGATATGGAAAATCTGCTCGATGCGCATTGTGCGTTGACCGCCGCCGAGCAACCGGCGGCCGCTCTTTGAAAAAACGGATATTCAGCATAAACGCTTTTAATTTTGAACCCGCGCGGACATGGAGGTTCGCTTCAGGCAGTTTTCGCAGGACGGAATCTCGAGATCGCAAAAAGAAACAGACGGTTTTGAACAAAATTCAAAATCCCCCACCGCGATCAAAACTGCCTGTCAATATTAGAAGCGAGGCAGTGCGGCCGGCGCAGGAGGCAATGCCGGTTCGATAATGAAATGCCCGCCACGGCATTGATTTCTACAAAAAGGCTCGGATCACGGAGGATCTGAGCCTTTTTGCATTTCTTAAGCAAATCATTTAACGCAAGTGTCGCAAGGGACGCAATAATATCAAGGTATTAGCTGAAAGTTCATATCTAAATGCACCGTGTCCTTTGCATCTTTTGCAGCTTTGCGTTTATTCTATATCAATTTCTGTGTTTTTTTGTCCAATCCTCGGTACGGGTGCCGTGGCAGGTGGTCAGTTCGTATTCCAGTGTTTTTTCGCTCTGCGGTTCCAGTGTCAGCGTGTACTTGACCGTACGGACATCGATCTTCTCATAATATTTCCCGGCGTCGCCAATATTCCTGATATCCCAACTGGTCGAATGGGCATCGCGTTTGGTCTCGATCTTCACCGGCAGATCGCGGGTGTTTTTGATTTCGAGTTTGTAAGTACGTATCTCATCCCAGCCGTCGATATTGCCCTTGCGGTCAAAACGGTGGTTGTCCGTCTTAAAATCCATCAGCTTCGGCTCGACGATGACATTGGCCACGGCGCCCAAATTCAGTTCCACCTCTTCACCGACGGGGATGTACTTAAAGGACGAGGTGCCTTCGTAGGACAGGTGCTGATCGTCATCGACGGTGCGATAGACCTTCATCCCGCCGCCGGGGATGGGGGTATCGCCGAGTTCATGGTCGGTGTCGTTGGTAAAGCTTAGATAACGGCGTACCGCCCGGCCGTAACGTTCTTCCTCGAACTTATACAGGTTGACCACGGGGATCTCATCGGTATCAAAACTCGGCAACCGTTTGGACCAGGTGTTGGGAATGGTCTCGGTACCTTCGATAGTGTAGAGGAAGTATTCGCTGAGCCCCTCTTTTTTGATTTCCTTTTTTTCTAAGCTATCTACTTCTGATCCCCAGTATACTGCAGATGCTGGTTCTAACCGCTTCCTGACTTTCTTGTCTTTTGCCCTTAATACTGAGCCTTCTTCATTCTCCGAGTAAGGAATTAGCCCCGGTCGGCCGTAGGGGTGCTGGCGGCGGGCCAAGTCGGCGATCTGATCGAGGATGTGGACCTTGCCGACGATGAGCCGGGTCTGGGCGTTTTCGTAGTCCTCGCCGGAGCGGTTGGTGACGCGGACATAGCCCTGCAATCGCATGGTCTTTTCGTCTTCGGTGAGCGTACCCATATAGAACGCCCGCCATGTCAGGCCGCTGGTTAAGTAGGTAATCTCCACCGGCACCTTACCGCCGATCTCGCTTTCAATATTCCACAGACCCAGGTTGCGCACCCGCGGCGGGAACGATAAATCTGCAATATCGATCTTGTCAGCGTTCTTCTTAGGCAGCATGGACAAACTCGTCGGATCGATGAGCGTGTTGGCCCAGGAAAACTGGAGTTTATTGCCGCCTTCCTTGAGCGTCAGCGAGCGCGCATCCCGCACCAGCGTTAAGTCGGCGGAATTATAGATCGTCAGCTGGGTCATATCCCTGGCCGGAAGGGTCATCAGGTCCACTTTGGCATAGACAACGCCCGCCAAAGCAAAAATTATTATCATTTTCAGGGATCTGGACAAAACAGCAACAACTGCCGGCAGGTTTACGGTACGCATATTGTGTTGAAGACAGATTTTTTTAGAGTGCCTTAGTTTCTTTTTCATGGCTTCACCTTGATTATTCATTCCTGTGTGCTTTTGTCCAGTCCTCGGTGCGGGTGCCGTGGTAGGTGGTCAGTTCGTATTCGATGAGCTGTTCGCTTTCCGGCTCGAGGGTCAGGGTGTATTTGACACTGTTCATGTCGATCTTTTCGTAATACTTCTTGGCCTTGTCGATGTTTTTGATATCCCAGGCATTTGTGCCGAAGTTGCGTTTGATCTCGAGCTTGACGGGCAGATCGCGGGTATTCTTGATCTCGAGCTTAAAGGTGCGGATCTCGTCCCAACCGGCGATGTTGCCCCTGTGGTCAAAGCGGTAGTTGTCGGTCTTAGTGTCCATCAGTTTCGGCTCGACGATGACATTGGCCACGGCGCCGAGATTCAGTTCCACCTCTTCGCCGACGGGGATGTACTTAAATGACGAGGTGCCCTCATAGGACAAATGGGCGTTGTCATCGACGGTGCGATAGACCTTCATGCCGCCGCCGGGGATGGGTGTTTCGCCCAGTTCGTGGTCTTCGTCGTTGGTAAAACTAAGGTAACGGCGTACCCTGCCGCCGTATTGCTCCTGTTCGTATTTGTACAGGTTGATGACGGTGATTTCATCCGTATCAAAGCTCGGCAGGCGTTTGGACCATGTATTCGGAATCGTTTCGGTGCCTTCGATGGTGTAGAGAAAGTATTCGCTGAGGCCTTCTTTTTTGATCTCCTTGGGTTTGTAAGCCAAGGCTCCTAAAGATAGCACTTTAGTCTCCTCTGCTTCTTTTCTCCTTTCATCCCTGAGAAAGAGCCCTGATTCATCTTTATCCAATCCCAAATAATAAGGAGTTGGGCCCGGTTGGCCGTAGGGGTGCTGACGCCGGGCCAGTTGGGCGATCTGGTCGAGGAGATGGACCTTGCCAACGATCAGGCGGGTCTGGGCGTTTTCGTAGTCCTCGCCGGAGCGGTTGGTCACACGGACATAGCCCTGCAAGCGCATGGTCTTTTCATCTTCGGTGAGTGTGCCCATATAAAACGCCCGCCAGTTCAGGCCGCTGGTCAGGTAGGTAATCTCCACGGGGACCTTGCCAGCCACTTCGCTGTCAATGTTCCACAGCCCTAAGTTCCGCACCCGCGGCGGGAAAGTTAAATCGGCAATGTCGATCTTGTCGGCGTAACGCTTGGGCAGCATGGACAAACTCGTCGGGTCGATGAGTGTATTGGCCCAGGAAAACTGGAGTTTGTTGCCACCTTCCTTGAGCGTCAGCGAGCGCGCATCCCGCACGAGTGTTAAATCAGCGGAGTTATAGATCGTCAACTGCGTCATGTCCTTCGCCGGAAGCGTGACTAAATCAACCTTAGCATGGCACATCCCGGCCAGTATGGCTGTGATTGTTATCAATAATATCTTTTTCATGGTTTCACCTGTGCTTAGTCGTCTTTATGTGCTTTTGTCCAGTCTTCGGTGCGGATGCCGTGGTAGGTGGTCAGTTCGTATTCGATGATCTGTTCGCTTTCCGGCTCTAAGGTCAGCGTGTATTTGGCCGTATCCAGATCGACCTTTTCGTAGTATTTCTTGGCCTTGTCGGTGTTCTCGATATCCCAATAGCTGGTGTTGAAGTTGCGTTTGATCTCCAGCTTGACCGGCAGGTCACGGGTGTTCTTGACCTCCAGCTTAAAAGTGCGGATCTCGTCCCAGCCGGCGATGTTGCCCCTGTGGTCAAAGCGGTAGTTGTCGGTCTTAGTGTCCATCAGTTTCGGCTCGACGATGACATTGGCTACGGTGCCGAGGTTCAATTCCACTTCTTCGCCGACGGGGATGTACTTAAACGACGAGGTGCCCTCATAGGACAGATGCGCCTTGTCATCGACGGTGCGGTAAACCTTCATCCCGCCGCCGGGGATGGGCGTATCGCCTAATTCGTGGTCCTCGTCGTTGGTAAAGCTCAGATAGCGGCGTACCACCCGGCCGCGTTCTTCCTCGAACTTATACAGGTTGACCACAGGGATCTCGTCCGTATCAAAACTGGGCAGGCGTTTGGACCATGTGTTGGGAATGGTCTCGGTGCCCTCGATGGTGTACAGGAAGTATTCGCTGAGGCCTTCTTTTTTAATATCTTTTTTCTTTGGCACAACTCCAGCGGCATCCATCACCACCATCTCGGCAGCGGCCCGCTTCATCACTGCGTCTTCTGGCATCGGGGCAGTTGTGGGCCTTGGCATCAGCTGACCGGGACGACCGTAGGGCTGTTGTCGTCGGGCCAGGTCGGCGATGCGGTCGAGGATGTGGACCTTGCCGACGATGAGCCGGGTCCGGGCGTTTTCGTAGTCCTCGCCGGAGCGGTTGGTCACGCGGACATAGCCCTGCAGGCGCATGGTCTTTTCGTCGGCGGTGAGCGTGCCCATATAAAAC
>JBDLJN010000064.1:0-15150 GCA_039714335.1 Planctomycetota bacterium | reverse complement strand
GTGGAGATGGGGTGGGTCCGATCTCCCAGGTCCGACAGCAGCGGCGCGCCTTGCACGTAGGCGGGCGGGGGCGGCTGGGGCTGCGGCCCGGGCTCGCGTGGCGGGGGTGTCGTGCAGCCCGCGAGGACCTCCCGCTGCCACCCAAGGTGCAACAGGTGATCGCGGCGCGCCTGGCGCAGCTCTCGCCTGTTGCGCCGGTCGTCATCACACCATCAATCAATAAAACTCGTTCTCCAGCGAGCTCACCCTCCAACTGAAAAGCATCCAGAAGTCGAAGCACCACGGCCACCTCAAAACATTTATTATGATCGGGCCCCTTTTCGTCCAGCAGTTCGTAATAGGGGGTACAATTGTGCTGTCGCTGGCAGTGCTGCTGCAGGAGAGATTTGAAGTTCTCCTGATGTTGTTCGGCATCCGCCTTGACGATCATCGGCTCAAAAATCCGACGGATGAACGCCGCGGCAGCATCCATACCGCCGTCCAGAAAGATCGCGGCGATGACGGACTCCAGACTGGCCGCCGCCACCGAACCATTCATCGCCCGCGAACGCTCCATGCCTTTTCCAACCTGCATATAATTCGGCAGTTCCAGTTTGTTCGCGATATCCGCACAGCTTTTCCGCGAAACCAGGCGGCTTTTGATCTTTGTCAGGTCTCCCTCCAGATAACCCGGAAAACGTTGGAACAGCGTATCGCAGATCACCAGCGACAGGACCGAGTCGCCAAGAAACTCCAACCGCTCATTGCTGCGCCGGCGATCATCGGCTGCAGAGGAATGTAGAAATGCTTCATGAAGAAGTTGAGGATCTTTAAACTGATAGTCCAGTATGCTCTGAATCTGCTGCACAGTATCCGCGTTCATAAAATCTCCTGATTTTCATCGTGCAAGCAGATTGCGAAAACCGCTCCCTTAAGTGATATTCGAAACGCGCTTGCATTGACTGCATCTTATTTTTCATTGTAACAAAAAAAAGACAGACTGTCAAGAGGCAGTCTGTCCCGTTAAATTCAATTTTGTATTCGCCAGCGACTAGTTAACCAATTGCAGCGACGCCAAAGCGATAAACTGGTCATCGATGAATTCGAACACACTGTCAAGACCGGTTACATTAAAAATCGACCTTGTTTTGGGGCTGACCGAAGAAAACAGAAACGTCCTGCTGTTATCATGCAGAACTTTGCGAAGTTTCAACAGCTTGGCAATGCTCGAAGAGGTTACAATATCCACATCCGCAAAATCAACCACCACATTCTGTTCCGCGTCCTCGGCAATCATGTCGATAACTGTCTGCAGTTCCTCGCCCATATCCGGCTCTTTTGCCAGATTCACAAGAACGACATTTTCCGACCAGTTTTGAATACCCATAATTTATCTCCTGAGTCTCATAGTGCTCACAGTTTAAAATCCCCGTTTTCCCGCGGCTATATACCTATGGGGCAAGCAGTTGCCGCTTTACTCGCGGGAATTTATTACCCTGAAGGGTACAAATCCATTTCTGCTTTGAATATCGACACAGAAAAGGGACTGGTTAATGAAAATTCGGCCGGATTTGGATTTTCAACATATAACCTGCGTCTGAAGCAGCAGTCGGCACTTTTTTCGTTGTACAACTGCGTTTAACGAAGAAATACAAGCATTTATCGGACATTTTTACGGTTTAGTCCATCGCATGCTTGCTTTAAAAGAGATTTTTTACTATAATTATGGATGACCTGATGGTTTTTAGCATCTGTCGATTCTATGGGGGCTTGATTTGGCCGAAACAAGAACATGTATCTTTATTCTTCCGGAAAAGGATAGGACGATGAAATACCATAAAAGATTTGGTCATGCGTTTTTAATGCTTCACACGGGGGTACTGCTGGCGGCGGGACTGCAGGCCTGGGGCTGGGCCGAAACCGTCAACTGGCAAGGACCGTCCGGGTCGAAGATCAAGGAAATCCGCTATTTCGAGAAAGACACGCCGCAACCGGCACCGCAGGAACTCGCCGCACAAGCAGAAGCCGCAGAACCGGTTTATTCCAATGTCATCGACTCACCCCCGGTGGACGGCTTCGTGCCGTGGATAATCTTTACTGTAACCGATGATCGCAACGGGGAGTTTGAACCCTCCGCCGTACCTCATTTGTCTGTCGTCGGAGACTACTACACATCCAGCCCTTTGAGCAATTATGCCGTTGGTCTTCTCGATACTGGTGCCAGCGCGACCGTGCTTAGTTATCAGGCCAGCAACATTACCGGGATCTACGCACACTCCGACGAAACACTGACGCAGGCCGTAACGGAAATTCAGGGCGTCAGCGGTTCTGTTTTTACCTGGGTCAGTCAGCCGCTGGGATTATTTATTGACGGTCTGCAAGCACTTGATCCTAACAGTCTCAATGATCCTAATGACTGGGTGCTGGATGTATCCAATATGGTAGGACTCGGCAATGTTTCCGTTTCCGTGGGGGACATGCCGGAACCCAATGCTCCCGATCTGCCGAATGCCATCGGCGCCCCAATGACAGTTAATTTGACAACAGTGATTTCAAATGACCGGAAACTGTGGTGTAAATATGCCGGCGAAACTTACACCGGACCATGCGTTGATTTTTATGAACCGGGCGATCCCCAGATTCCCGATTATTCGATTGAAATTCCGTTGAATCTAATCCCGCTGGGCTCAAGCGATATTCAGTATATCCCAGATCTTGAGTTGCTCATGAACGAATTAATCTATCAACCCGGCACACCCTCAATCATCATGGGAGCTTCCGCCCAAAGCTTATTTTTTGTCAACAGCGTCTCTTTATACGACGATGGCTATTCAGCAACACAGCAGGATCGATTCATGCTGGATACAGGCGCCCAGGTTACTGTGGTCGGTTCAAATGTAGGTTCCCTGCTTGGATTTGATCCGGAAAACCCTGAATTTGAAGTTGACATTATTGGCGTCACCGGCGAAACCACTGTTGCACCGGGGTTCTATATTGACTCTCTGGACATTCCTGCTCTGGGGCAGTGGCTCCAGTACACAAATATCCCTGTCATCCTGTTAGATGTAGCTTCTCCTGAAGGAGGCACATTAGACGGGATCATCGGGATGAATCTTTTTAATGAATACAATATGGTTTTAAAAGGGGACTATGCAAGCCCTACATTGCAAGTCCAACATATCGGCCCCGCGGTACCAGGCGACATCGCCCCGGAACTTCGAGACTTCACAGTGGATTTGATCGATTTTGTGGCATTTAGCCAAGCATGGATGTCTGATGGTCAATCCATTAACTGGAATCCTTATGCCGACATGGCTCCCGAAACAATGGTGGATGGTTTTGTGGATATTCAGGACCTTTCCGTCCTTGCAGAAAACTGGCTTACCGGCGTCTCGCTGTAATCACGCGATGGTGGGCAAGATGATCGCCGCCGCGTTGAAAAGATTGACAGGCCTTTAAGTCCTCAATTCAAATAAAATGGCACGGTCAGGCGGAACCTGGCCGTGCCGCTGTGATATCATTGTTCTTTAGGTTCCGACGAGCCAGTTGGCGGCGAGTCTGCCAAGGTCATCCATGTTCACCATGTTGTCATTGTTGATGTCGCCTTCGATCCCGGAGCCCGGGCAAACGACCTTCACCGTGCGTGTGATCTCCGAGAAATTAAACACCGCATCCCGCGCGAAGTACTTGACGGTATAGATACCGCACACGGTCGTATCGACGGTGTCACCACCAATAATCACAGCAACGGTACCGTCCACATCGTCCACAGCTTCAGCGCCCTGTTCGACATAGGTATCAACATTGCACTCCAGCAGGATCAACTCCGGCCCGTTCAGGGTGATCACCGGAGCGGTGAGGTTGTTGGGCTCGGTCAGCGTCGCGGCATCATTGGTTAGCTGCAAATCCCCCGAGTACTTTGAGGGGTGTTTGGAGGCATCAAATTTGACGGAAACCTCATCATATAAGCGGCCGGTAGGCGACTTGAGCCGGACAGCACATTCGTTGATCGTATCAATATTGTACGCGGTATGGATGTCGAAGGTCAGAGTCGCTTGTTCATATGAGTCCAGGATTCTTGACTGGGCGGGAATGGCCTTGATGATGTTCATGTTCGCTTGGGTTACCGTCACGACATAATCGGTTTTCAGATCACCCCAATTCGCTATCTCGACAACTAATGTTCCCTCGTCCGTCATGGAGGTAAACGCCTGGACATCAGCATCCATGATAATCCCCAGCGATTCGGTGTTGATGACTTTAACGGTCGTTACATCCGGCAGGGTCAAAGCCACCTGTGAATAGTTGATCTCGGGGACCTTGTACTGCAGTACTTTTGCCATCCCCGCCTGGAAACCCATTGATTCTTTGAATTTCCGCTTGCCGTGAACCAGGTATTCGGTTTCAGCATCCGGGTTCATAATCAACTTCTGCAGATCGGCACTGTGTTTTTGAAAAAGCTGGTTATGCAGGCCGTCACCGGCTTCGGAGACGCTGGCGTTGCCGCCCAGTTTGCGGAACGCATCGTAGCTGATGCCCACCTTATCCGGTTCAGAGCCGTCTTTAGACAGTTCTTCTCGAGGAAGAATCAGCATGTTGTTCTGATAGTCCTGAACATAGGGGTGTGCTTCAGGGAGCGCCGGGATATAGAGGATGTAATTGCTCAACTCCGGAACGCCTTTGTACTTTTCCTGGTTGCCCAAAAGCTCGGCCTTGACTTTGAAGCCGCTGGCTTGATTAATACCGTAAAATGGATCGGCCGGGCTGAGGACAAAATTAAGTGTGTCACTACCCTTTTGCAAATTAGCGGCAATCTCGTAATATTCCGTCGGCCCACAGATCTCATAACCGTGAAAATACACTTCTCCCATATGCAGGCAGTGTGCTGTCGCATACGGTACAGCCGTTGTGGCCGGCTGACCGATCAACTCCTCACCCCGCCACGAGGCACAGAGATTCTCCAGGTCAAACGGACTTCTGGTACTGCAAAAACCCTGAAAGTTCGGATCGGCACACTGGCAGTCACAGCCGCTGATCGGATGGGGTGTACGGATGACTTCTTCGTGGGGATAATAGGCGACGGTATGCAAAAACCGCAGCGGATAATACAGGGTCGGAATCGATTTTTCAATCTCGATTTCTGTTGTTTCTTCAACCTCTACGGGTTCACCGCCAACCTGAATGGTCGTTATCTGCACGACCTCGAGTTGCGTCTGTATGCCATAGGAGACATCGGCTGAAATACAGGTTTTCTCGTCACAATTAAAGCCGCTTTCATTGATCAGACAGTCCTCAATTACAGCGGTTGAGACGCGGGTTGCCTGCGCCGTTGACAGACAGACGCCGAACAAAACGGCAGCGATGAACATGGAACATACGGCTTGGACCTTCAAATTCTTCTTCTGATACATAGACTCTCCTGACCACAGACGCACCGGCGGCTCTGCAATTTGAATAAAAGTGTTATTTGCCCTCTAATAATCGTCGCTTTCAGCCCTAACCCTTGAATAATTATACAATATCTCCATCCAGAAACTCAAGGTTTCAATGGTGATTTTTATAAAAAACCAATTACATGCGTGTTTTTGCGACCGAAACACTGCTTATGCGATCGTATGCATGATGATCGCTCCGGCGGTATTTTCCGACAGGGCCGACCGCGGCGGGATCAGCAGCAATTTTTCCCCCTTCGACGCCCAGCCGTTTTCGGCCACAATCCGCTCCACAGCACTGACCCATTGTTCGTATGAAGAAACCGGTTGATGGTGCACGCTGAGCACACCGTAATATAGACTCAACTGTCGGGCCATGACCGCATCCGGGCACAATGCCAGTATCGGGTCATCAATGCGGGCCTTGCTGAGTAATCGGCAGGTGGTCTCATCGTCAACCCAAACAACGACAAACGCCGCCTTGATCTCATCGAGCATATGGGCCACCGAACGGGCAACCGCCTCAGCCTGCCTGTGATCACCAGCCATATCCATCCGTTGACGGGGTTCGTTAAGCTCTTCGATAAAGCGCTCGGTTGTCGTGCAGATATGGGCCAGTGTTTTCACCGCCGCAACAGGATACCTGCCAATCGCCGTTTCGCCGGACAGCATCACCGCATCCGCCGCTTCGGTCACCGCGTTGAAAATATCCGTTGCTTCGGCCCGCGTGGGTGAGGCGTTTTCGATCATCGACTGCAGAACCTGCGTCGCCACGATCACCGGCTTGGCATAACGGCGGCACAGCGTCGTGATCTTCTTCTGAACCAGCGGCACCTGCGCCAGGTCCATCTCGACGCCCAAATCTCCGCGGGCGACCATGATGCCGGCGGCGGCATCAAGAATCGACTCGATGTTTTCAACCGCCAGCGGTTTTTCGATCTTGGCAATGATTTTGATCGGCGCGTTTTTCTTTTGCATGTACTCGGTCAGTGTTTGAATCTCCTGGCTGCGCTGAACAAAACTCAGCGAGAGATAATCCAGGCCGTGTTCGATGGCCCAGTCCACACACTGCCAGTCCTTATCGGTAATCGCCGGCACCGACAGCGCCGTATCCGGCAGATTCATCCCCTTGCGGCTGGACAACGGGCCACCTACCAGCACCCTGCATTTGAGCCGGTCCGATGTTTTATTGACAACCCCCAGCGCCCGTTGGCCATCGTCAATCAAAACACGATGACCAACTTGTATATCATCAAGCAAACCGGCAAAGGCGGTAGTAAAGTGTTCGGCGTTTCCGACCTCGTCGCCGACAGTGATCGTCAGTTCGGCATCTTTGACAAGGACTGTTCCCGGCTCAATCGCGTTAATGCGAATTTTCGGCCCGCATAAATCCCCCATCACCGACACCGTGTAAGCCAACTCCGCGCGAGCCGTGTTGATATGCTCCAGGATCGACAGATGCTCTGAAAATGACCCATGTGAGAAATTCAGGCGAAACATCGAAACCCCCGCCGCCAAAAGCTGCCGAATCGTATCAAGTGAATTGGAGGCCGGCCCCAGTGTAGAAACAATACTTGTCTTGTTTGTCATTTTAGCATATCCCTTATGTGTAGATTATGACTATTGTAATCCGTTAAAGAGTCTTCGTCAATATCCGCAAAAAAAATGCATACATCGCCGCAAACGGCCAAACATTTGTTATATTTTATCAGGAAAATCTTTCGAAAACGAGGTGAATTATGCCGATACGACATGAAGACAAAGAATTTATTCAAGCGTTAGCCCTGCTGGGAGCCCTTTTGGGGGCCTGCCTCGGGGTGTTCACCGTAGTCCATTTATCGGACAGTGCGCGGGAAACATATTCCGAGCAGACTGAGTACAGCGAAACTCAGGCCGCGCTGTTGAAACTTAAAACCACTGCTGCCAGCCCCTCCAGTCCCATCTCCGACGAAGAGGTGCTCACCCAGGTTCAGCAGCATATTCCAGAAGCTCCTGAAAAAGAGGTTGCAGCCCAGGAAGACTTCTGGCTGCGTCTTCCTCGCTGGGCCTATTTCGGTCTTTGCGGCGGAGGCGGCATCGCGGGGGCTTTCGCGGGATACTTTTTCATCTGGCTGACCGGCTGGATGGGTGCGCTGTTTGTGCTGTATTTTATTCGCAGCATGTACAGGACTATTGGATGCGTCGCGCCCAATTCCGCCGCAGCCCGAAAAGCTAGTGAACCCAATAATGCGCAGACATATCAAAGCAATCAGCGGCGCGATGATCGTGTTCTGCCAATACTGACGAAACTGTGCTTCCTGCTGCTTTTTGTATTGGCAATATTGGCCGCGGTGGTCTGGCGCCTGACCGCACTCTAACTGAAAACTACGAACTATACTTGTTAAACCATGCGCGTTCGTTAAAGGGCATCTTCTTCGGGCCGCGGACTTCTTCTGCAGGTACGCCGATGGGCAGCAGGATACGGACAATTTTTTCTTCCGGCACGCCGAGCAGGCGACCGATCTTCTCATTGCGGTTGTCCACGCGCAGCCAACCGTCCACCCATACACTCCCATAGCCCAATGCCGTAATGGCCAGCAGCATATTCTCCACCGCCGCGGCGCAGTCCTCGACCTGAAACTCAAAGCCCTCATAGATCGCTTCGGGATTCTTGTCGATGATGCAGGCGATCATGGCTTTGGCCTGCTGAAAGGCCTTGTTGCCCGGATGCATTGCCGTAATCTGCGAAAGTAGTTCCGGCTTGTCAACAATCACAAACCGCGTGGTCTGAGCATTTTTGCCCGACGGCGCATCCAACCCCGCCTGTACGATCGCCGTCAGATCATCCTTCCGAACCGCCATATCATTATAATCGCCGCGATAACTGTGCCGTCTTTTAATTGCATCAAATAGGTTCATAATCAACTCTCTTGTGAAAAACACATTAAATTGCTTATCCTGTATAATAATACCTGACTATGTGGAAAAATACAGGCGCAGAAAAACATAACGAATCAATCCTATCCATTATTCCACCATGGCCCTGTATGATATTACCAAAATCTTTAATTCCACGGTCTCGCTTTATCGCAGACATTACCAAACCACCGGCAAACCCCATCATCGTTATCACCAGAGAAATCGCTAATGCTGCTAATGGAGAAAAGGGCGTACTCCACCAAAGCCCCATGCCGATCAGTGAAGCAAAGACCACTCCACCAATCAACCCCTCCCATGTTTTATTGGGACTAACATTCGGTACAACCTTATGTTTACCGAGTGTCTTGCCAAATACATATTGCAACACATCACTCATTTGAACAATAATAGCCAAAAAGAGCAACAACTTTACATTCTCTCCGCTATAATTTGGAATATCCAGAATCAGCAATGCGGGTGCATGACTCACGCAATAGACACAAACCACAGCACCCCATTGAATTTTTGCTGTTCGCTCAAGAAAATTATTCGTATCTCCTGCCAGAGCACTGCGGAGAGGAATCAACAAAAACGCATATACGGGTATCATGATGGCAAACATTCCGTACCACTTTGTATAGACCAGGTAATATTGATAAGGCAGGATTACAAAAAACAGCCAGAACAGCGTCTTGTGGTCTCCTTTTTTTGTTGGCGTCAGAGTTATAAACTCCCGCAGTGCCAAAAAGCTCATAATGCAAAAAAGTATGACCGAGCCAGTCTTGCCAATTAATAAGGACACCGCAAACACTGCACACATCTGCCACCATGCTTTTGTCCGTGCGTTAAGATTATCGATAACATGTTTTGCAGACGAATCTTTATATTTTCTCGCCAACAAAAAACCTATCACTGAAGCAATAGTAAGAAGTGACAAAATACCGCCGAATAAATATTTTATTTCGTTATCCAAGATCGTTTCTCCCTAAAGCAGCAAGTTCATTTCTTGCCCGGATTAAAAATTCCTCTTTGCCCTCATCTTCGGTCAACTTTATTGGATTACCAAACACTGCCCGTCCCAATAGTGGAATAACAATCAATTCGCCCTTTGGCATGATTCTATTCATGTTCTCTAAAAAGATTGGAACAAGCTTAACATCGTTGTTTTTTTTCGCCAGATGATATATCCCCCCCTTAAAATTAGAAACCCCCTCATCCAAGCTACGTGTACCTTCTGGGAAAATGATAATACAATTACCTTCCGACAATATATTCGACATATTGGATATCGCTGCAAATGCTCCTGCTTCATTTCCTTCGCCTGAGCGATCAATCAGCATCGTTTTAAACACCCGATTTGAAACATACCTGCGTACCGCATTAGCTTGCCAGTATTTTTTAGAGCCAACAATAAATGTTTTTTCTCTTAGCTCTTTCGGCAAAAGTGAAAGAATAACCATTGAGTCCAAGTGACTGCTGTGATTGCCATAAAATATTAATGTGCCATTAATTAATTCTGCATCCTTTATTTCCACTTGGACACCGGAAATTAAACGACAAAAATATAATATAATTTTCGCAATAAGTCCGGCCACTATGGCATCCTCTCCAAAACACGGACGATCTTAACAATCCGTCTCAAAACTGTCACAAGACATCCCAATACAATAATAACCAATCCTGCATACAATACACATAGCGACTCTTGCCAAAAATAGAGAATTCCCTGTAGCAGCGATGTTATCGTTGCCACAGCCATGCGATGCTGTTTTGCCATTGGGCCGTAAAAAAAACTTCCGGCTCCTGTCGCAGTGCCTAAGTATCTTACATAAGCGGTTAATACCGAAAGTATCGCAGCCAACCAGCCAAGTTCCACGGCAAAATTTAATTCATTCGCTGCATAACCGAATCCGATTAGAATAACCATATCTGCAATACGGTCTGGGAAATCGTTATAAATTTCACCGGTTTTAGATTTCATACCTCCTTCAATAGCAACCATTCCATCAAGCATGTTACATAAAAGACGCAATTGTATAAAAGCTGCTCCAAGAATAAGGAAAACACTCTTCTTCCATGAGTCAGAGAGAGCAGATAATCCAAAGCTGAGTCCAGATAATAACGCGAATACAATACTCAACAGTGAAATGAAATTCGGCTTGACCCCCAGCTTGACCAACCTTAAAGCCAGTATCGATGCCCACTTGGCACTGCGAGTCTTAAGAGGCCTGCGATCTGTTATTTCTTCATTCAAAGAACATTCCTTTCAATTAGATTTTCTGGAATGGACAATCATAATAGCATTATACTGTCGATAATCGTACCACAAATACCCGCAATATAAAATCCAAAAATTAACCTTACTGCTTGATTGTACTTAGTATTTCCCTGAATTTGCGTTTCAATATTTCCGCCAACTCCACGATCTGTCGATCCAGTTTTGGCATGACCCACTCCAGAAAGGTACGCTTGGCGTAAAACACCAATCCAATCATCCAAAGAACAAATATAATCGCCGTGGTAATATTCTGCCATGAGAAAAATGACCAGACGTAAGGATTTTCAACGGGCTGTTTTATAAATGGCCACAAGTAATAGATCACCCAGTCCTCACCCGAACCGAACGAATCCATCACAAGATGCAGGTGGAAGATAACAAAAAATGCTGTAAATGCCCGTTTTTTCTGTTCGCTGAAAAAAGTCAGTATTGTACAGAGAAAGATGCCAAACAATAAATTGTGACAAATTACATGGTGATACCGCCAGTAAGCAACCGGCCCAAAGATAATACCTAAACCATCGATATCAGGCAATCCCGCCGCAAGAACAGCAAGCGATCTGCCTCGTTTGCCCAACCCAAACAAATTGCCTAAACACCATCCGGAAAGTAGATGCGTTTGCACATGCATAACGGTACTCCAATAATTTTTCAGGGATAAAGAAATCCGGCTAAGATATCTTTTTACAATACAAAAAAGATGTTTTCATGCCAGTTGCTGCGCCATTATTTTCCAACACACTTGACAACAATGAGTGTGATGTCATCATTGACCGGCCCATCGCCGCAGAATTCCATGGCAGATTCGATGACGGCCTGACAGATTTGTTCCGCCGAGTCGGCCCGGTGCTTTTGGATTAAATCTCGAAGTCGCTGCTTGCCATACATTGAGCCGTCCCCCTGTTGGGCCTCCCAGATGCCGTCGGTCCCTATCAGGATAATGTCGTCCTTTTGCAGTTGAACGGGTCCGGCAAGGGAATAATCCGCCTGCTCAAGGATCCCCAGCGGCATCCCGGTATTTTCCAGTTGTTCGAAGGTGTCCGCGTGGGCTTGATACCATAATCCCGGATCGTGTCCGGCACAGGTCCAGACGAGCTTTCGGGCCGGACCGTCCAGGAGACCGTAAAACAACGTCATAAATTTGCTGTCCTCTGAGTTGTTCACCAAGTGGTGGTTCAATTCGCCCAGCGCTGTATTGATATCTTCTCCGTGCTGCGGAGCGTTATTGCGAAGGATGCTTCCGGCCGATGCCATCAGCATCGCCGCCCCAACCCCGTGTCCGGATATATCGCCGATAACCAACCCCACCTTACCGGACAGGGGCGGCTCAAATTCAATGAAATCATAATAATCCCCTCCGGTCTCATCGCAATAACGGCATTTTCCGGCGACTTGAAAATTGTCAACTTTCGGATTGGCTTTTGGGAGAAAGTTCTGCTGGATTTGACTGGCAAGTTCCAGTGAACGTTTGATCTTTGCCCGTTCCTTCAAGCCCGGACCGATCTGGTTGAAGACATTGCCCAACTGCTGAATTTCATCATGCGTCTGAATATCCACCTGAATGTCATAATCGCCCTCGGCGAGTTTGCGGCCGGCGGATGTTAACCGGATGATCGGGCCCGTAATTTTTCGCGAACGGTAAACACCGGCAGCAATCGCCAGGATGACAAACACGGTCACAGACCCCATGAGCCACTTTGTTTTATCGACCGCATCCTGAAAAATTATTTTTTCTGTGGTCAAAATACGCTTCGTCACATTTTCATAGGGCAGTATCACCCAGAGCGTAAAAGGCTTGCGGTCCAGGCTGCCATGTCCAAGCAGTGCCTCGCGTCCCTGGAAAACCGTCTTCCGGACCCAGGCCCGTTCGGTCACATGCGGATCTGCATTCTCCTTTAAAATGCTGGCAAGTTCGGGGATGTCCTCTTCTGTCAAAACGGTTTTATGGATCAAGTTGTCCATTTGATTATTTTGAGCAGCAATTTTTAAAGAGGGTTTTTCAGTATCACTTTCGATTTCAGCAAAAATGATAACCGATGCCTGGCCCCACACACCGGGAACACGGAATGTCTGAATAATTTCCTGGCTATGACTTCGGATCGAAGCCATGTCAATCGTGGATTTCTCCACGACATCGCGGCGGCGTTCAAAATCAGATATCGTCGATGTGACAGCCGTTGTGGCACTCTGGTTTAAGATCCGGCTTAATTCATCCCTGACATCGGAGGAAACTTTCCTGTAAGAAAGAAAATTAAACGCATAAAAAAGCACAAACGGCACCAGCGCCGTACTCACCAGCAGCAGAACAAATTTTGCCTGAATCGATTGTTTCAAGCGACTTTTCTCCATTTTAGCGAGATTCTTATAAGTCAGTCTCTTACCGGGTGATTTCCACGGTCAGAACAGAGTATCGAAACACCGATATCATACACATCTTGTCGGAATTCAACAAGCTTTCTTCACAGGGACTTGAGAAAATAGCCCAAATGCGGTATAATGTGGCCGAAGCAGGACTCCAAACTGTCACCCCGGACTTGATCCGGGGTTTAGAGTGCATTGGGGACTGGATGCCGGGTCAAGCCCGGCATGACAAATGGCAAATGCGTAGCCAAACTAAGAACTAAAAACTGCGAACTAAGAACTGAAAAAATTTGGAAAAAGTCAGAGATCAGTTAAAGGTCCATCAGGAGCGTGCCATTTTGGTGGGTGCGATCCTGCGGGGCAAGCATAAAACCAACAGCAACGATGCATTAGGAGAATTGACGGCCCTGGCCGAGAGTGCCGGTGCGGTGATTGTGGACCGGTTCATCCAGAAAATGAGTCGTCCTAACGCAGCGACCTATATCGGCTCCGGCAAGGCCGAGATGCTCGCCGGACGGGTCAAGCAAAAAGAGGCCGATGTCGTCATTTTCGACAATGACCTCTCGCCCGCTCAGATACGCGAGCTGGAAAAGGTGGTCGAGTGCAAGGTGCTGGACCGCAGCGAGCTGATTCTCGATATCTTCGCCACCCGCGCCCAGACCCATCAGGCCAAGTTGCAGGTCGAACTGGCCCAGCTCGAATATACCTATCCCCGCCTGACGCGCATGTGGAGCCACCTGGATACCGTGGCTGGTGCGGCGGGCGGAACCGGCGCCGGAGCAGTCGGCGGCATCGGCACGCGCGGCACCGGTGAAAAGCAGCTTGAGATCGACCGGCGGCTGGTCAACAAACGCATTACTGAACTGAAGCGCAACATCGCCGCCATCGACAAACGCAAGATGCGCGAGATTGACGGCCGCAGCGATTTTTATACCATCTCGCTGGTCGGCTATACCAACGCCGGCAAAAGTACGCTGATGAACGCCCTGACCGATGCGGGGGTATTCGTGCAGGACCAGTTGTTCGCGACACTGGACACCCGCACCCGCAAATGGCAGCTCGACTCCGGCGTTGAGGTGCTGCTCAGTGACACCGTCGGCTTCGTCAGCAAATTGCCGCACCACCTGGTCGCTTCGTTCAAGGCCACGCTGGAAGAAACGGTTAACGCCGACCTGCTGCTGCATGTGGTGGATGCGTCCAGCGTCGATGTCTTCGAGCAGATCAAAAGTGTCGACAGCGTTCTCAAGGAACTGGACTGCGACCAGAAGGACATGCTGATCCTGCTGAATAAGTCCGACTGCATCGCCGACAAGAGCGTCTTTGAGTCCGTCCAGACAGTCTTTCCGGGTGCATTGAGCATCTCAGCCAAGACCGGGATGAATCTGGATCAACTGGCCGCCGTGATCGCCGAAAAGGTTCGCGGCGACCGCATTCGCGTGCGGATTACGCTGAGCCATGCCGACGGCAAACTGCAAAGCTACCTGCGTACCGTGGGCCGCCAACTGGAACGGGAATATGTCGATAACACCGTGCAGATCGAAGCAACCCTCGGCAAAAACCAACTCGCCCACCTAAGACGCCTCGGCGCTAAACACATCGAGACGATCTAAGGTAGCTCAGGCATCCTGCCTGAGTCAATAATCTCCCAAAGCGGCTTTTTCGTTAAAGTTTTCAGGAGGTATTATTATTCCCCTTGGCAGGATTTTTTCGGAACGACCGCCCGCTTGGGCTTTGCTGTCTCTTGAGAAACCGGCTCCGGCTGAGATTGCCCGATTCCATCCAGTACTTCCTCCAAACTCTTAAGGATCATTGGGAATTCTTCTTTGCCCTCGTAATTCTGGATATCAATTTGTAACTTGGTTTTGTTCGTGTTAAGCAGCCACATTTTAAATGTAAAGCGAATACCCGATGCAGTAGCACATATATGTTCTCTATAAAACAAGTCTCCTCTACCGCCCCCTGCTTTGCTGAAACTCATTTCCTGATACCAATCAAACAAAGGGCCCGAGACTTCATAGACTGTACGATCAAATAACATCGTCTTGGGATACGGTATAGAGTCAGAAATATCCGGTTGTTGTTGAATACCCTCACTGATTTTATTCTTAATGAATTTACCGTGTTTGCTGAGAATGTCCGTGGGGTTGGGGCCGGTTGCGATGATCGCAATCTCACACGATTCTGGCGGCATCAGGAGGATGG
>JBDLJN010000063.1:0-15151 GCA_039714335.1 Planctomycetota bacterium | reverse complement strand
CGCAGGGTCTTATAGCTCATGCACCACATCCGAGTCTGCAAAAAACCTTCCGGCAGCTTTTTCTTGATCTCGATAATGTCCTTTTGCTGTGCGGCGGCATGAATCCATTTCAGCGTCTGCACGGAACATGAGCCCGGCTCAAAGTTGTCGGCGATAAAGTCCTCGACGCTCGCCGTATCATCCATATCAACGGCCAGCAGTTCAGCTGTCAGCGTGTGCATCGTGCTTTCGGACTGCTTGCTGCTGAGGCGGAACGTATCGGCCTCCTGCCACCAGTATCGCGGGGCACGAACATCCAGCCAGAGGATCATGCTTTCGAGAAATTTGTTGTGCCCGCCGTCAAGGGAGGCCAGTTTCTCGGCGACCACGGACATCTTTTCGGTTTCCTGCTTTTTGTTATGCGCCAAACCCCGCAAAGCGGCCCGGTAGCCGGCTTCGTCCACTTTTTCGACATTGATATAAAAGGATTTCATACAACACCAGCCTAAAGCTAAAACCCAGCTTCGTCAACCTCGTTTTTGTATTCTGCCGGGATTTTGAAAAGATTATACCGCCCGCTTTAATCCATAAAAAAACGCCGGACTGGTTTTTGGCCGGTCCGGCGTTTCTTTCCTCATAAACCTCCGCAGGTCGTATTATTGAACATTCAGTACGGAGTTGAACTCCCCGTACGGATTCATCTCGATCCAATCATTGTAGGGGTCCTGCTGCCATTGCCCATCCACGACCAGCCGATAGCGGTACAGCCCCTTTTTCAGCGGCACGGCCAACTGCCACTTGCCGTTTTCGTCCACTCGCTGCAAGGTCGTCTTTTCCGGCGCCCATCCATTAAAGTCGCCGGCGATCTGTACACTTTGGGCCCGCGGATACATCGTGCTGAATATCACATGCCCATCGTGCTGGCGAACACCGTAGAAATCAGCCAGTTTTTCATCAAAAGAGGCGATGGGTTGTTGTTTTTCGGGCTTCGGAGCGGGGGTGTCCGCCAATAATTCGTCAGCACTGGCACTGATACTCTCGAGTTTGGCATGAAGCGAATTGACCAGGTTTGCCTTGTGCATTTGAGTATCTGACCCGATCAGTTCATCGGCAAGCGCCAGGAAATCCTTGTAGCCCTTGCAGGTCGGGTCGTACTCACCGATCGGCTGTCCAAGACTGGCGGCCTCTTTCAGCTTGGTATTGAAATTGACGATGGTTTTGAACATTCGCTCGGAGAAGTGTTTTTTCAGTTCTGCCAGGATTTCGCGGCCCATCTTGGTTCGGATGTCGTACATACTTGCCAGCACTGTTACATTGATCGTCTGTTCGCATTGCTCACAGAATGCGCTGAGGGTTTCAAGCTGCCGGCTGAGGCCGTGCAGCGAAAAATAGCCCATTTCCACGGGAACCATCACATCCGTTGCGGTACGAAGGGCATTGAAGGTCAGCAGTCCTACCGACGGAGGGCAGTCAATGACCACATAATCATATTCGCCCCGAACCTTATCCAGTACTTTTTTCAGGCAGTTTTCGCGGTCTACGACCCCGGTCATCTGCTGCTCAAACGCGGCCAGGTCGATATTGGCCGGAGCCAGTTCAAAGCGTTCGCAGATCTGCCAAAGTATTTCCTTGAGCCGCATGGGTTCCCCGCGGCCGGCACCGATCAGAACATCGTACACACTTTGCTCGATCTGCTCTTCCGGCACCGCCAGGCCCACAGCACAATGACCCTGCGGATCTATGTCCACCAGCAGCGTCCGGTTTCCTTTGGCCGCCAGGGCCGCCGTAAGGTTGATAGAGATTGTCGTCTTGCCGCATCCACCTTTTTGATTGATTACCGCAATTGTCCTCATGTCAAGGTTCTCCCTAATACCCGAGAGGGAATCTGAAATATTTCTAAAATCCTCATTTCCAATATTAATACCGCTATATTTTGATTATCGGACAACATGTTTAATGTCCTTTAATATTTTATCGGACAACTGCCAAAAAAACTCAATTATTAGTACTATTATGGGTCATTTTGAATCCCGGCGGCCTTCCGGAAGCCGGTCGCCATCCCTGCAGGTCAAACCTTCACCAAAAAGGGAGCAAAAAATGCATCCAGGGCCCGGTTTAAGTCGATACTATAATAGAGCAAATTGACACCACAGACCGACCGTTTCGGAGTACAAACAATGACTGAAGAGAAAATCACACAATGGATGAGAGAGAAAGTCCTGCAGACCGGATTTACCGATGCAACATCGCTGGCCGAGAGTTTTCTTACGGAACACCATATTAGTGATGCATTGGATCCGGATTTTTCGCTGTCACTGGACGCCGGGTTTAAGATTGCTCAGGAGATTCGGGACCAAGAACTTGCCCCCGTCGCTGGCTAGGATATTCATAAACGCAGGATTTTCTGGTGTATCTTGCCGTCAGCGGTGGTGATTCTGATATCGTATTGGCTGCCTGTTGCCAACGTAAAAGGAACGGATTTCTCACCGGTGCGCCGCGCGATGATCTCTCCGCCCCCAAATACTTCGACCACACCGCGGCCGTCGCCGGGGACATCAATGGCGACCTCTTTTTTTGCGGAATAAAAACGCGTTATGTTCAGGGCGGGAACATCCTTGTTGTCCATGTCCCAGACCAATGGAAAATGCAAGTTGGTCTGCCGGAAAGATGCGGCGTAGATACTGTGGAACCATTGGTCGGGATCGGTTTGTGTCAGGCAGCGCTCGTTGACCCAATCATCGTCACGCGGATCCGAACCGGTGCCGCCGACATTGTACCACTGCCCGTCCCAGATTTCGACCCAGTTGTGGTTACCCTGAACCTGTGTCCATCGCGGCACGCCGACGATCCGTGCGGGGATGCCCACGCTCCGGCAGCAATCCGCCAGCAAAATCGATAACCCCGTGCAGGAAGCGTAACCGGCTTCGATGGATTCATAAGGGCTCTGGTCCGGCTTTGGGCGTTTGGTGGCGTGGTAATAGACTTTGAAGATATCGTTGAGTTCATTATTCAGCCAGATCGTTGCCTCTATGGGGGATTCGAATAACCATGCTTTTTCTCGCAGTCGCTCCATAAAATCACGCCGCCAGTTGTCACGCCTCTCATTCAGATTCACATAAGGTAAAATGTATTGCAGGAAAAGCTGTTCAGGGATGTCTTTGCCCCAAGGGGATTTTTTCCATGTCTCATAGGCCAGTTCCACCTGATCGGTCAGAAAATCTTTTTTCAGTTGGAGACGGTCGCACTGCGGCATATTGATAATCAGAAAGGCAGCGGCGGCGGCGTGCTGATCCCGGACCGATTGCAGGGCGCCGAGCAGTTCGCCGCGATTTGGCCCCGCTTTGCCCAAGGCGTCTATCAGGGCTTTCCGCTGTGTTTGCGGTATCTGCACCAAAGCCGATGCCGTATCGCCACCAGCCTTGGTGTCAGGTGTTTGAGGAATTGCGATCTCTGCAGGAAAAATATAGCAGGGATCGCCGCGTTCGGCCAAACTTCGCATCATCACATCGACGCGACGCGAAACCGGCCCACTGAACACCTGTTGGCTATTGCGGACCACCGTAACCGGCCTTGCAAAATCTATTAGCTGATCGTTCAGATAACATCGCAGGGGAATTTCATCGGTTTGGATGCGTTTGCCGTTTTCGTCCTCTTTTTTGATGGTGATATGGATCGTGTTTGTTTTCGCATCAATCCGGGCATCGATATAAACCGGCCATACCGGGGGTTCAGCGTCCATCGCCAGCCAGTAAAACTGCTCTTTGCGGCGGCCGTGAACCCGGATGACCTTCCACTGAATACGCTGGGGCCAAGGATTACGCTGATGTTGAAAAAGCCATTCGGGACAGGGCTTGTAGTCGATCCCGTGGCCACGTCCGGGCTGGACATTGATGGAGAGTGTAAATCCGTTCGGGTCATCTTGTTTGAGTTTTCCTAATGCTTTTGCATACCGTTGATTCAGGCCGACGCGGTCGAACATCGTGTCTTTTTCGCCAATATCAGCGCGAAAAGCGAGATTTCGCATATTTTCCGGGGGTGCGTTGTTGAGCGGTTCGCCGCCGGCCATCGAACCGGCCCCGGCCCATCGATCCGCCATGAAAGCACCCAGCCGATAGGCAGTATAAGCGCCCTCGGAAATTCCGATCAGGTAAACGCGATTGGGGTCCACATTGTGATGCAGGATTGCCGCTCGGACGACCCGGTCGTAGGCGTCCTGGCAATAGTGATAGTACCAGCGACCGTCATTATCGTCGGCCATTCGCGGCACAAAATACAGGGCATCTGACGGATACGTTTTCGCTGCCAGAAGCGCCTGTGTATTCCACTCCTGTGTATTGACCGGCCATCCATGCGGCGAAGGGGCCCGGCCACCGGCTGAACCGCCTCCATGCAGCGCGATAAACAACGGGCGCGGCCCTTCCAGATTCCCCTTGCCAAGAAAATAAAACGGCATGACCTTGTCGCCTGTTTTTAATGCGTGCGGCGGCGGGGACGGGATTTCATTGCCTTTCAGAATGAAGGGGGCAGGCAGCGTTTCCTTCAGGGCCTGGCCGGCAGGACTTTGCTGATAGGTCTGCCACAACATGTCACGAACAGCGTGCAGATCTTCTTTTTTGACGGGATCGAGTTCTTCAATGCACCCCGGAATGTCGGGTGTGGAGTTCGCATCCGCCGCAAACCAATCGGAAATCGATTGCACCGCGTCCGGCAAAAGCGGCTTTGCTGCCGATTGGGTTTGTTTGGCGATTGCCGGGGCGCTGTAAAGACACGCACAAAGTCCTATTGCAGTCAGTGTGGTCATTTTGATTGATGTCATTTGCGCCTCATTGAATTCGCTTCAGGAAAGCAGTCCACGGACTATTTTTTGATACTGTTTGTCAGGCGGTCGACGCCGTCCCGGAAATCCGCATCGGCTTTATACAACTGCTCGATCTTCGTACAGGCATGGACAACGGTTGAGTGGTCCCGGCCGCCGAGGTGGCCGCCGATCTCTTCGAGACTGTGGCGGGTCAGACTGCGAGCCAGATACATGCATACCTGTCGGGGCAGCGCGATACTCTGGCTGCGTTTCTTGCTTTGGATGTCCGTGATCCGCACATCAAAGTGGTCGCTGACCGAATGGATGATATCGCTTATTGTCACATTTTTCGAGGAGGTAATCTCCTGGACCCCGAGTGCCCGCCGGGCCAGTTCGAGCGTAATCGGCTCATCGGCCGTTTGGGCGGTGGCATAAATGATGGTCAGTGCCCCTTCCAACTCCCGAATATTGGTCTTGATATGCTCGGCGACCAATTCGGCGACGCCATCGGGAATATCCAATCCGCGCAGATGCGCCTTCTTTTTGACGATCGCGATGCGGGTTTCATAGCTGGGCGCGTCCAGACGAGCCACCAGGCCCCATTTGAATCGGCTGATGAGCCGTTCTTCCAGCGCGGCCAGATCCTGGGGGGCGCTGTCGGCTGTGAGGACGATCTGCCGACGATTGTTGTAGAGGGCGTTAAATGTGTGAAAAAACTCTTCCTGGCTTTGCTCGCGTTCACGCAGAAACTGCACATCATCAATGATCAGCACGTCCACGGTGCGATACTGGTTCTGGAAATCCTGCAAACTGCCCTTTTCGATGGCGCTGATAAAGCCGTTGACAAATTCCTCACAGCTGAGGAACTGAATCGAAACATTCTGCTTGTCTTTGCGTGTATGATGGCAGACGGCATGGAGCAGGTGGGTCTTGCCTAAGCCGACATTGCCGTACAGGAACAGCGGGTTATAGATCATGCCGGGATTTTGGCTGATCGCGATACAGCTTGCATGAGCCAGCCGGTTGCAGGGCCCGACGACAAAACTGTCGAAGGTATAATCGGGATGCAGCCGGACGTGTTTGGAAACGTCGATCTGTTCGGGGGCGGTTTGTGCGGGATGGTCGTTTGTATCGAGAAAATGGACAGAGACCAGATGGCCCGTGATATTCTGGGCGGCCTGGGTAAAGGTTGCCTGGCAGTTGTCCTGCATGAACTCGGCACAGGACCGGTCGGGACAGGCGATCTGCATGAGTCCGTGATCGAACGCGGTTATGTGCAGGTCGTCAAACCACTTGCGCGTATTCACCGGATCGGTCGCCTTGACACGCTCCAGAATCTCGCTTAGTATTTCAGTTGTGCTTTGTTTGACCACGTTGTTCCTCACCGGTTGGCCGACATTACTTATGTCTGTTTAGGATCGCTGCCTCCAAATATGAAACCCTCCTTGCTGGATTCGTGGGTTTTACACCGGACAAGAGTAAGAATCTACATCCTCAGGAAGTGATTGTCAAAGGATTTACACCCGCAATTTCACCCGATCCCGCCCGCCGGGCGGTAAGTATCCATCCTTCAAGGAGTTTGAAACAAAAAAGGTGGCTGAAAGCCGCCTTTTTGTTTTGAGTTTTCATTACGGCCGGTAGTCGCGTTTGGCCGGGTGGGCAGCGATGTACTCGACAATCAGCTTGATGATATTGTCCATATCCTTTGTCGAGACGACCTCCACTGGGGTATGCATGTACCGGTTGGGGATGCTGATCAGCCCTGCCGCAGCCCCGCCGCGAGAGAGTTGCATCGCATTGGCATCGGTACCGGTACCACGCGGGTCGCCGGTGACCTGATAGGCGATCTTTTTGGCCTTGGCGATTTTGAATAGTTCGGCTTCCATGATGGGGTTGATATTCGGGCCGCGATGCAGGACCGGGCCTTTGCCGAGTTTGACCTCGCCGGTTTTTTTCGGATTGGTATCCGGGTGGTCGCTGGCAAACGTAACATCAACAGCAATCCCGGCATCGGGGTTGGCATTATAGCAGGAGGTGATCGCACCGCGCAGGCCGATCTCTTCCTGGACCGTGGCCACACCGATCACGCACACTTTCAATTTGCGGCGGGACAGCTGCCGCATCACTTCGGCGACAATAAATGCACCGGCCTTGTCATCGGTAGCACGGGAAACGATCTTATCACCGTTGAGTATGCGGCAGGCCACATCCACCACCATCGGATCGCCGATCGCCACGCGTTTTTCGGCGGCCTTTTTGGAATCGCATCCGATGTCGATCCAGATGTTGTCCATCTCGACATTCTTCTTACGCTCGTCCGGTTTCATCTGATGGATCGCCTTGCGGCCAATCACGCCGAAGACTTCGCCCTTTTGGGTCATAATCCGGACCCGCTGGCCGATCAGTAGCGCCGGGTCCATGCCGCCGATCTGGGCAGTATAGAGATAGCCCTTGTCATCAATATGGGTAATCATCAGGCCGATCTCATCGATGTGTCCGGCGAGCATGAATTTGAATTCGGCTTTCGGGTTCAGTACGGCAATGCTGTTGCCGTGAACGTCGCCGGTTACGTCGGCATACGGTTTGACATAGTCACGCCAGAGCTTGGCGGCGGGCTGCTCAAAGCCGGACGGGCTGGGAGCGGCTAACAGTTCGGTCAAAAATTCCTGGGCCTGTTTATTCATTATATACCTTTCTATAATAAATGCTGTTTACCTGTTCAACAACCCGAGATTATATCATGCCCGACTTGAAAATAAAGGGGATATTTTGGACGATTTGCGCCGTTTCGCTTTTCCGATGCCTGCGTTCCGTTAAAAGCGGCTGCGGATAAATTCCAATGCATCACGGGTGGTCAACGGACGGGTGCCGGGGCCTACACGAACGTAAAAATCCTCCTTCCTGTCGTGCGTAACATAAACCGGCACCGGCGAAGGCAGACAGTCAGCGACCAAAATGTCGCCGCCGTCAAGGTGCCTGATATCGAAAGAGAAGCTTTCCGTCGATTCCAGGCCCATGTGCTGATTGATCAGATTGTTAAAATGCAGGAGGAATTTATCATCGTTGGGGAACTGATCGATGCCAATGCCGAGGATGTTCCCATTGTCTTCAACACCGACCAGCAGGGTTCCGCCTTCGCTGTTTAAGAAAGCGGCGATCATTTTAAGGCAGGCAATTTCCATCGCCTTGTCCGGTGTTGCGGGCCGGTGTTTTTAGAAAAGTCAGCAAGTATTTGTGCATTGTGGAGCCCCTCTCGACAAAACACCGTTATTTATGGTCGTTCCAACATTCCGGCGAGACCTTTTATACGCCAGTGCAGCGATGTCTCCGGTTCCGTCCGTTTGACATCCATCGGCAATTTTTTTTCTGTCACCAGCTCGTATCCCTTCTGGCGCATACACTGGGCCATAAACTCAAATTCATAATTGCCCGTATTTAAAAAATCGGTCCGTTTTTGCAGTTCGCTGAAACACTCCTCCCGGTCCCGCAGGCATTGTTCATAGGTTGCGCCCTCCTGGTACCAATACTGCGTACATCCGGATATCAATACGCTGCACATAGCCAACAATAAAAACATTTTATAATTTGACATCGTGTTCCCTTTCCAGGCATTATTCACAATTAGCCATTATGACTCATTCGCCTTATAACCTTTAACGATATTGTCAACGATATACTCATAAACCTCAAACTTTATTTTATCATCCCGGCCGTGCTCTTCAAGAAATAGTTTAGAGAGGGTTCTATATTATGACCGTTGTGATTAAGCAAACTGGATCTTATAAATCAGCTTTATTGAGTTATCGGACACATCCGATCCGCCTGAGGCAGAGCTGCATTAATTGTAAGAAAACTCCCCGTGCTGTTCGCCTGTCCCTGCATCATACCCCGCTTCAACATAAGTCTATCAAAAAAACGGGGGGGGAGTGCCGCATCTACAGCTATTATCGGGCGGTCGTAATAATAAAATGATTCTCATGTGTTTTTTGACCCGGGTAGTGTTGTTTTTTACATTTTATGTGGAAGATGATGTGAACTAACAGCGGCAGTTTAAAATTGTATAGTTAACCCAGCAGTTATTATAGACGACACAGCATAAGGATGTACCCGAGCGACTGTTATTTTTCAGTCTGACAGGGAAAGATTCGAGTTGTACAGTCGGCGAAATAAGGAAATATACATGTTAGGGATGAATGGTAAAAAAATCTGTCCGATCGGTGTCGATCTTGGTAGTGGATATCTGAGGATGGTTCAATTGGGCAAAAACGACCAGGGATTGTTTCTTCAGTCCGCCGCAGTGCGACAAAAGCCAGACGATGTTGAATTTCGCGCACCAAGTTGGCAGCGCTGGACCATTGAGAGCATACGTGAAATCATGCAAGAAGAAGATTTCAAGGGAAAATCTGTTGTCACGGCACTGCCATCTGATGATCTATTCATCGATCCCATAAAAATCTCCCGTTCCTCTCTCGACCGAATCAACGATATTATTCCTCAGAAACTTCAAAAGCGACTGCCCTTCCCGGTTGACAACGCTTTATTTCAGCATGTTGTGATCGGCAACGGCGAGCAAAACGGCTCTGATGCGATCGATGTGCTGACCATCTCAACCAATCGGGAATCCGTCAATCGCCATTTGGCAATTTACGAAAAAACAGGACTGAGCGTCACAGGAATCAGCATTTGGCCGGTTGCCATGGCCAAAAGCTTTGTAACCTTCTTTTGCCGGCGACAAAGTGAGATAGATACTGTTTCGATCCTGATCAACGTCGGCACCAATCATACCAATATCGTGATTACGCAGGGGACAAGTCTGTTATTTGCCCGTGTTGTATCGATCGGATATACACAGCTTGAGCAAGGTCAAATGGTGCAGCGGTTGTTCTCTGAGATTGACGCTTGTGTGCGGTACTTTGAAGACAGTTCTGCAGCCATCCAAATCGGCCGGATCGTATTTCTGGCCGGCAACGGAACCAGTCGATCGCTGTGCGATAAACTTACCGGGCTAGCTCAAAAAATGCAGGTTCCCGCCCAGATGGGTGATGTAATCAGTGCCATTGAAATTAATCACGGCCCGGAATGCCTTGTTGACCGCCGCAATTGTAAAGTCGATTGGGCGACGGCATTCGGGCTGAGTTTAGAAGACTTAAATTAAAAATAAGGTGGATGATTATGGCTACAATTAATTTTGTCCCAGATGATTATGTGCAGCAGCGAAAAGCAAGCCGTACAAATGTACTTTACTTAATGCTGTTGTTGGCAATGTTTGGTGCCATCGGTATTACATTCGGCTTTATCAAGATGCGTCAGCGTTCGGTTCAGGTAGAACTGGCTCAACTCAATGACCGGATGGCGAAAGCGCAGCAGCAGATCGCACAATTGGAAGACCTTAAAGTAAAAAGCAAGACCATGATGAAAACAATGGTCATGACAGCGGAACTGCTTGAGCCAGTTCCTCGCAGTATCATTTTGGCATCTTTGACAAACAACCTTCCCTCCGGCGTTTCCCTGTTGGAATTTGGATTGGAAGAAAAAGAAACACAGGTCGTTCGAAGCCCCGGCCAACACTCCGGCGGAAGTCAGTACAAGAAAAAGGCCGCAACAGGCGCTCAAAACGGTTCTCAGAAAAAGATTACGACCAACCTGAAGATCAAGGGTATCGCACCCAGCGACATTCAGGTCGCCGGTTTTATTGCCCGCTTAAGCGATGCGGTTCTGTTTGACAAGGTTTCATTGGTTGAATCCAAAGAGGTTGAGGTTAAAAAGGTTAAATATCGTGAATTTCATCTCAGCGCTGTCGTCAGATCCGATCTGATACTGACCAAAGAGAATATCGACAGTATCCGCAAAGAGCAGGAACAGACTATATAATAAGGATCGGGCTAACTAGAAAGCACTATCGAAAGGACCAATAAAATGACCAGTAGCATTCGATATTTCATATTTTTCGTATTGATCGTGGGGATGGCGTATGTGTCATGGGACTTTATGATCAAGCCAGCAAATGAACATCTGGCTCAGGAACGGGAGAAAATGGAAGGAATACGCAGCAAGCTGGATGAACTGGAAAAAGCAACCGCCGCCACTGAAGATCTGGCTGAACAGATTCAGAAGATCGAAGAAGCGATTCAGGCGTTTGAAAGTAAATTGCCTCCCAGCAACGAAATCTACACTGTGCTCGAAAACGTAACACTCATCGCACAGCGGCACGGGTTGGCCCCCAAGAGCATACGGACTCAAAAAAATAAGGATAACCGCGGCTATATCGAACAGCCACTCGAGATGGAACTGTGCGGAAATTTCAACTCGTACTATGCATTTCTGCTTGAACTCGAGAAGCTCGACCGAATCACCAAACTGCGGAAATTGAAATTAAGGAAAACACAGCGGGAAGGGCAGACAGAGGCAACGTTTGTCATGAGTATCTTCTTTCAAAGTGCTGCCTAGGCTAAATTAGAAAAATCCAGGAGAATAATCATGTTATCGTACCAAAAAGACGCTAATCGACTGTCCGCCTCATCCGACCTTCCGGATAATGAGCAAGCAGACAGTAATGCACAGAATTATTTAACGGTATCCGGCCAGGGACAAAAAATACGCCAGAGTACAATTGTGCTGGTTGCTCTGTCTGCCATTGGGGCCCTGGGTATCTGGCTGATGGTTAAAAAAACCATGCCCGCCATTGCGAATGCACAGCCCAGCCAGGACCAGATACAGATTGAAAACGCATTGGCTCAGTTAAATACCATGCAAAGCGAGATGAATTCCCAGATGAACTCTGTCTCGGGCCGGTTTTACCAATTTAATAACGTGGATCAGATCGCTGTTAATGAACTCAAAAAGAATCCCTTTGCGAGAGAAACGAATTACAAGCCGTCCTCCGGAGGAGGTCCTCAAGATCAGCAGTTGGAAGAAATTCGTCATGAACTTCAGGTTCTTAGCGTGGGCCTGGAATTATGGAGCATTACAGCTACCCCTAAAGGCATGTGCTGTATGATCGACGATGCAGTCTTATATCAGGGTGACACATACAAAGGTATGACTGTGAAAACTATCGCCGAGAATGCCGTTATGTTGGAATACAAAGGAATCCCTGTTGAATTGAAGATGAACTAATGAAAAAACTATTCGGAAAAAAGACTGAGCAGCAAACAGACTATTCTGCCGTGCTGGAACTGGACGCCGGGCAAACAGACCTTGCGCCGGGCTTGCAGAATTTATACAGTCCCCAGACCACAACACAAAGTCACGTTCGGGATATCGCAGATGTTCTTCTTGAAAATCAGCAGCTTTCGGGTGAGCAAATGGATCACATTCGCCACGAACAGCAGGAAAGAGGCGCTGATCTTGAAGAACTGCTTTCTGAACAAGGGTTTAGTGACGAACAGGTCCTTCAGGCCAAGGCCGGGTTATACGGGTATGAATTCAAGCGGATTGCGACTGACCAGATCGACCGCAAAGCATTTTCGCTGATGGAAATCAAGTCTATCCAGGGCAGCCGTGTCATGCCCGTCAAGATCAAAGACGATGGCACGCTGCTGGTGGCAACAACACGCCCGTCCAATGTTTTTGCGATTGACGACGTGAAGAGACAAACCGGCATGCTGGTGGACGTGGTGGTTTGCACGGAAGAAGATATCGAAACAGCGTGTGAGGAATGTGACGACGGCAAGTTCGACTATAACGTCGACGACCTCATGATCGAGATGGACGATATTGAGCTGATACAGGACGATGAGGAAGATATCGAAGACCTCGAAAAGAGTGCCGGCGAATCTCCCGTTATTAAATTCGTCAACTTTTTGCTCAGTAACGCCCTGCATGAAGGCGCCAGTGACATTCATGTTGAACCCAAAGAAAAATTCACCAAGATCCGTTACCGGATTGATGGTGTTTTGTTCGACTCCAAGCAGGCACCTTCCCGTATGCACGCGGCAATTGTTTCTCGCCTGAAGATCATGGCCAACCTGGACATTTCCGAACGGCGTGTACCGCAGGACGGTAAGATCGCCGTCATTATGGGCGGCCGCGGTGTGGATCTGCGTGTTTCGGTACTGCCCACCAGCCATGGCGAAAAAGTGGTCATTCGTTTACTGGACAGCAGCAGTATTATGATCGGGCTCGACCAGTCCGGCATGGAATCCAGAATCATCGAAGCATTCCAGGAACAGATCGCCCAGCCCCACGGTATCCTGCTGGTCACCGGCCCAACCGGCTCGGGAAAGAGTACGACCCTGTATTCAGCCCTGGCCCAGATGGATAGTGACCGCTTAAACGTCTCGACTGTCGAAGACCCTGTTGAATACAATCTGGAATTCTGTAACCAGGTCCAAGTGAATGAAAAAGCAGGACTGACATTCGCCGGATCGCTTCGGTCGCTCTTAAGGCAGGACCCCGATATTATCATGGTGGGTGAAATTCGCGACCAGGAAACCGCTCGCATCGCGGTCCAGGCAGCATTGACCGGACACTTGGTTCTGTCTACACTGCACACCAACGATGCCCCCAGCAGTGTCTCGCGTCTGGTGAATATCGGCATCGAACCCTATCTGATCGCGGCGTCATTGAACGGTATCGTGGCCCAGCGTCTGGTCCGCCGGATCTGCGACAACTGCAAAGAGCAGTTTACAGCTCCGGATAATCTCCGGAAATACCTGGAAAAGGGTCAAATCGAACCTCACGAACTGATGCGCGGCAAGGGCTGTGACCAGTGCCGTGAGAGCGGATATGCCGGCCGGTGCGGTATTCACGAGCTTTTGGTGGTCGATGATGATTTCCGGCGGATTATCAATACCGACACATCGGTTAACAGTATGCGTAATGCATTCCGACAAAGCGGCTGGCCTAACCTGTTTGAAGACGGCCTCAAAAAAGTCAAGAAGGGCGTTACAACCATCGAAGAAATTTTGCGTGTCGCTGAACTCGGTGATGCGGTTGAAGAATATCACCATGAAGAGCATCATCATGAAGAGCACCACCATGATGAGCATCACCATGAAGAACACCACCATGATGAGCATCACCATGAAGGTTAAGCTGAAAAACTGATTGACTCAGGAGCATAATAATGATTGATACAAAACAAATGTTAGCGACGGCCATTGAATCCGGAGCGTCCGATGTTCACATTAATATCGGAATGCCTCCCATCATGCGTATGAATACCGAGCTGATTATGATGGATCTGCCCGAAGTGTCGAACGATGATGCCGGCAAGATGATCCTCGAGATGATCGGCGAAGATAAATTTAAAAAGTTTCTGGAAAAACGTGACTGGGACTTTTCAACGATGATCGAAGACGGCAGCCGGTTCCGCGTCAATGCGCATTTCCAAAAAGAATCATTCGCGCTGTCGTTTCGTGCGATTTCCAATTATGTCCCAGAGATCGAAGACCTGCATCTGCCTGATGTGGTCAAAGAACTGACCGATCTGCCTCGTGGCCTGGTCGTTGTGACCGGCCACACCGGTTCGGGTAAAAGTACATCGCTGGCATCCATGATCAATGTGATTAATCAAAAATACCGCAAGCGTATTATCACATTGGAAGATCCTGTCGAGTACCTTATGGAAAATAAATCCTGCATGATCGAACAGCGTGAAATGGGCTCAGACTGTACCTCGTTCGCGTCCGGTCTTCGCCATGCTCTGCGTCAGGACCCCGACATCATTCTCGTGGGTGAAATGCGTGACCTGGAAACAAGTAGTTCAACCATCACCGCTGCTGAAACCGGCCACCTGGTTTTCTCGACCTTGCATACGGTGAATGCGTCTCAGACCGTTGAGCGTATTATCGACATCTATCCCGCCAGTCAGCAGAACCAGATTCGTGCAATGTTGTCCAACACGCTGCAGGCAGTCATTTCGCAGACCCTGTTCCGCCGTGTGGACCAGCCCGGTATGGTGCCCTGCTGTGAAGTTCTTCTGTGTACGTCAGCGGTGCGAAACTGCATCCGTGAAAATCGTATTTACGAGATTCCCAATATCATCGAAACATCTCGTCGGCTGGGAATGCAAACCATGGACCACAGCATCCAGCAAAACTTTATGAAGGGCTTTCTGGATCGCGAAGAAGCGGTCATGCGTTCCAGCAACCCCGGAAAAATGGAAAAACTTTTGCCCGCAACAGTTCAAAGTGTTGCTGCCGAATCGGTCTAAGCACAAGGGAGTAAAGTATGTCATTACTAGAAAAACTCAAAGCGCAAAACGCGGCCGTCGTGTCGGAAGAACGCAGCCAGCATGCCGCGGCGGCTATTGCTTCTACGGGCACCGGCAAACCTGCAAAAAGCGGGTTTAAGTTTGAATTCGGCCCCAGCCGAAAAGACATTCTCAACTTCACCAACCAACTGGCTGTCATGATCCGCGCCGGTATCAGT
>JBDLJN010000062.1:0-15157 GCA_039714335.1 Planctomycetota bacterium | reverse complement strand
GCCCAAGGCGAGAACGGAGCTGGCACCTCCGTGAATCAGCGCTTTTTTGATCCCCCATTTCGTCAATACATCGGCAGCGACATCCACCGCGTATCCTTTACCAATCCCTCCCAAGTCAATATTGACACCCTTCCGCAACACCTTAACCGAATGGCCCGCGTCATCAAGCCGGATCATTTCGGGCGTCGTTAATTCGGACATCAACCTCGACACCTGTTCATTATCGGCCCGCTTTCGAGCGGCGATCAGGTTTCCAATGGTAACATTAAAAGCCCCGTCCGTCAGTTTGTACGCCTGTTGAGCAACCTGAAGACATTTTATTGTATGTTCATCGACGATGACGGACTCGAAAGGCGACAGTAAATTGATTCGGCTGACATCGCTGTTGTCGATGTAACGGCTCAACAGGGCCTCCAACCGGTCCACCTCATTGAAGGCCGCGCGAGCCGCCCTGCCCGCATAGGTCCCGTCTTCATGCTGAATGAAGATCTCAAAATTGGCATTCATCGCGCGATGACTGAATTTCACAAGATCTTGTATCATTTCCCTGTCCGGCACTGATTCTAATATCTTTTCTTTTGGTTTCATCGCCGGATCAACCGACTCAGGACTGTGCTGTGAACGGTCCCACAGGTCTTTACGAATATATCCGCGCCATTCAACCCCCGGACGCAGTTCGAGAGAGTCTTCAAACAACAATATATACAAATGCTTATGGCCCGCCTCGGGAACGGAATATAACATTTCCAGCAACTCCTGCTCGTGTTCGGCATTCGCAAGGATGAGCGGCGACCCGCATATTGATGGATCGATCTCAGACCAATAACCCACCTTAGAATAATTCCGCAGATACCACGGCAAAGGCCAGTAATCGCGATCTGCGCCAATAATATGAACAAGCGTTTCTTTCCCTTCGGCAGTTACCTGAACGGCCTTTTCAACCGTATCGACCATTTTGTAGATATCGTCCGATGTGTGGGCGTAGACATAGGGATTGGTCGGGTCCGCAGCATATTGAAAATTCAAAAACCAGCTCTGAACAATCGGACTTGCGACAACAAAAACAACAATCAATGAGTTAATACAAATCTTCTCCAGAATGGTTTGCGTTATTCCAATAAGCCAGTCAATCACAAAGCCCGCCAGCAACGTCATCCCGAACAGAAAACTCAACAGGCACCAAGGTGTTTTATAGGGGATCAGGCAATAAATGACTGTCAGGATGATTGTATAAGCCGCTAAAAATTGGATCAGCACCGGCTTTTCTGAAAACATTGTTCTTCGAGTAAAGGCGAAAAGTAAGCCCAAAACGGCCAACACAACAATGCCGTCCTCATTCCATGTAACCGGTTCGATGAATTCCAGCCATGTCAGGATATCCAGATAATAATACCAGGGATGGGCATGGACACTTGGGGCGCCGGCACGCTGAGCCCAGATGCCGTAGGTGGCCACCGAATCGAGAATTCCGCTGGGATTTGTCCCGAACGAAGAAAAAAATAAGATGGATGTTATCACCATCGCCGCAATCGCCGCCAGCAAATGGGAATACTTAATCCTGCAGGGCTTGTCATAGAAAATACAAAAAGCCAAGGCCACTGCGGCGGCGACAATCGAAAAAATAAAGGTTTCCTTGCTTGCGTGCATCAGGCCGATCGAGACGCCCGACAGGACAGCCCAGATTAACTTTCGAGAGTCAATATACCTCCATCCGCAACCCAAAAAACCGGCCGTAAAAAAGACCAGCAGCATTTCTTGGATATAATAGCGGCTGTAATAGACAAAGGCAGGCGAAAATGCAAGCAAGAAACAACTAAAGAATACGGCACGGTGGCTCATGCCCTTGAGAAAAAACAGCGGTGTCAGGATCAGGGCGATACCAAAGACTGCGGGAATCAGCCGCAGCGTAACTTCATTGATCTCTGTATAAGTTTTTTCGCCGCGCAGCCCGGCACTGATCAACGTAAAATAATTCAGCGTCGGACCGTGAAACTCGTCCGGGTCGTATGCATAAAAGCCCTCCTGAAGGAGGGCTTTGAATTTTTCGGCATGGACCGCCTCATCTGTATGCATCGGGCGATCCTGCAACCGCCACACGCGAAAAAACGCTCCGCCTGAGAGAATACAGACAAAAAGCAGTATCCAAATGAGTTTTCTATTCATGAGTATTATTTGCCGTACACTTCCACCTCGATGTAGTGGCTGTAGTCATTCTGGTTGTTGGCCTGACTGAACAGTCGGACATAGCGTCCCTTAGTTCCCTTGGCGTCAACGAGTTTGCCTTCGGCCTTGTCGACATAGTGCATATCGGTCCCGACGCCCAAACCCAATGAGTTATTGATATCATTGTTGAACAATGTCGTTACATCCGTAATGAACTCCGGATCGGTGGAAACCTGCACGACAACATCCTTATACACGCGTGCAGTTTTGTGGAAGTGCCAGAAAACAATCGCATACAATTCATACTCGTCTTCCAGGTCAACCATCACCCACTGCTTAAACGGGCCCAACTCAATTACGCTGCCCTCGGTCGCATCTTTGTCGCCATCGACAAGCATATCCAGTGTCCCGACGATCGGGTCCATCTCCGAACTGGTTACCGGTTTGCTCAAGGCCAGATTCTTGACGCCTCCCGGAGCCAAAAACGGCGGTCGCGCTTTTTTGGTATCCGGCTCAAGATTCTCAATCCCGGAAAGATTTTCAGGTGTCCCCACAAACATCGGCTGGGGCAGTTCAATCGGCAACGGTATCATTTTACCTTCGCCGTTCGTTGGTTTTTCACTGCCGTCGGAAGGACCTCCATCAGGTGTTTTCTTCGAGCAACCGCCTGCCACCACCATTATCAGTACCGCCAGTGATAAAAATAGAATATTTCTCATGGTCTTAAATCTCCTGTCAAAAACTGTCAACTGCTTCTTTGCAACTATTATTATAGTCTACTATCCCTTTTTTGCACGAATTATTTCATATAGGCCGCGATCACCCCCAACTTATCCGGCCGCTGATTCTTTAATAGTTCCCAGAATAATCGCTAAAACAGCCAGAATGATGCACGCTGGCAGCAACAGCTTCAGGCTTTTTTGGATGGTCGCACCCTTTGCCATATTGCCCATCATCTTGGGAATAATCACCGCACCAGCCAAACCTACAGCAAAAATAATCCCAAAAATGCTGCCGTAAATTTCCGGAGAAAACTTGGCAAACGTTACACCAACCGTGGTTGGGAAACACGGGGCAAATGCAAGCCCCGACAGGATGGCCAACAGTATCGCTGTTTTACCCTTTGCACAACCCATCATCACAAAAATAACAACCGCCGAAACCAAAGCAGCACCCGCAATGACATAACCGCCATTGGCCGTTAGGTCAAATTCTATCTTTCCGGGCAACAAACCTGTAGCCAAACGACCGACCATCATGGCAATCGCAAAGAAGGATAATAACTGCTGTCCGGATGCATCTGCAGCGGCCTCTTCAATCGATTCATTTTCCTTTTTAAGTACTTCCTTTCCGAACGACGGCAGCCAGTTACAGAAAGATGCTTCAAGGGCAATGTAGCAGAACAGTACAAATGCTGCGATCAGTACCGCCGGTTCCGCAAGCAGTTTCGCGGCAGCAGCAACGGCGGCGGCGACAGCGGAAAAGAATTGGCCCGCCGTAGCAATCTCAACGCTATCATTGACCGGGTATCCCTTGGCCCAAAACACCAAAATCAACGGCAATAGCAGGATGATGCCCATCGCGCCGACAGCCTTTTCATAATTGGCTTTACGAAACAGAAAACTGACAACAAGCGGGGTCAGGAAAAGCCCTAATCCAAAGAATACATTTACAAGATTGTTTGCTGCAGCTGGGTTTTGTCCTTCAAATAAAACCTGAGGCCCCATCGTGTTTGCGGCGACATTTAGTGCCATCGCTCCAATACCCAGCAGGATACAGGGGATCACGACAGACCCGTAATTTTTACCCGCGGCCAGAATGAAAATGCAGATCGACGTTGCAATAAAACCGATAACCGCAACCCACTTGAATCCGATCACATCAGTTACGACGCCAATGATCAGCGAGGCAATCAGACATGAAAACATAAAAATTGAGATCAGTGTCCCGAACCTGCCGGCATCAATTTTTACACGCGGCATCAGCTTCACACTGATCGAGCCCAACAGCGAAAAACAAACGCCTAATCCAAACGCACACAACATCGCAACTAAAGCAACTGCACTCATACCTGCATCCTTTCAATAGAATTGACGGCTCGGGTTATCTTTCCATATCCTTAAGAACTTCCATTCGTATCAGCATATAGAGTTCGACCATCGCAATCCAGGCAAAAACAAGTCCGTACCAGCGATGGGCATGGAATAAAACTTCCTGGCCCTCAGAACCAAATAACGGAAACATGCTTAGCGCCATCGTTAAGGTGACAGGCAAACTCAACACCGCCAGCAGCCAAAATCCCGCCTTGGCTCCAAGCGGGATACTCCGTGTGTCCTTTTTTCGAAATGCGTACTCGTCGGCACCCAGCAAAACCACAACCGCTGCACTCCCGATAAACACCGGGGCGAATGTTGCATGAACCATCAACAGAATCCCTTGCAATCGACTGCCGAACAACAGTGGACCAAAACCGGTCACCAGCAAAACACAGAAACTGAACAATCCAAGCAGAAAAATAAACTTTCTGGCCTTAGCGGGCCAGTTTAGATTTTGTTCCGGGAACAACAGCGTCAGCAGGTGAACCTTTTTACGAATCAGCGTCCCCAACGAAAAACGCCGGCTGTATCCGCACGGAAACAACAGTGAATGCAGTAAAATGCCCGCGATGATGACAGCAAAGCCAACAATTGATATCCATTGAAACATTTTAGTCTGACTCCTCGACACAAGCATTCGAAATTGCAGCGACCGCACGGACAATATAGGCCAGTAAAACCAAAACGACCAGGCCGCATGACGCCAGCGCAATAATCTTCAGGAACGGACGAAACATAAACGAAGCATTGAAAGTCCGCATATACAACCGGTCGATCCCCTGTAATTCAATCATCTCGATAAATTCGGGAGTTCCCTCCGCTTTGACCGGCGAATCCACTTCAACGTTTCCAAAGAAAACAGCCGAATCCGTCGTATGGCAGTCTTTGCACTTGCGAACACCCAAGCTCTGTTCCGCGGGCCGCACGTCATGGGCCATCGGCCAGGCATACGGTTGTGCGAGAGGAGGGTCACTCGACTGAAGTTGATTGTCGCCGCTTAGCTGGTACATCTTTCCGCCGGCAATATAGATGGCCTTTTTATCATCAGAACTTAGCTTCGCCAAAACACCGGCGATTTGGTCTTCGGTCAGCGGTCGCCAGTCGTCCACTTTTTCAGTGTACGTGTTCAAAATATTACCGGACAACTCCATAACACGATCAGGAGCGATGGGTGTCAGCGAATCCTCTTTCATATAGGCCCAGTAAGCCGGCCAGAATAGTTTATACGGGCCGATTTTCCCGTCGGCACCTTTCATCAGCACCGGTGCATAAACATGGGGTTGGGGAACATGCGGTGCGTGCTTTCCGTGCAGGCCGGTTTTGTGCATACGGGCAGTCTTCCAGCGGTCGGCCTGTTCGCTTGGCCGCGGACCGGAATGACAGGCCGTACAGGTCATCTTCTCAAAATGGATCGTCGGGATACCGCGATGGGCCGGTTTGGGTGCGCCCATCCGTCCCACACCGGGTCTATCTTCAGCTTCACCCAGATGACACCCCTCACAGCTCAGCGTCGTGCCGTGGCCTTCGGTTTCGGTGCCGCGGGTGATCATATGGTCGTCGCCGTTGCGATGGCAATCCACACAGTTCAGTCCGGCCTTCAAATGCACATCCTCGTCCCGTGTCCATTCGTTCTCTTCGCCAACCGAGAGATTCTGGTTCGAATGACAAAAGTAGCAGCGTTCATTCGACGGCCTTCCCGTAATGTCAAAAAAGACTAAGTCCTCACTATCAAAGAGACCCTCTTTATAGGTCACTTTATGTCCCTCGTCGAGCTGCGGATCATGGAACATGCTCAGTTCTGAAGCAACACCGTTGACCACTGCCATCTGACTGGAAGCAGCGGGAATCCAGCGGTAATTCTGCCGGGCCGCCTGCAGCGCCGCCATATCCTGATCCTGATGCGAGTCGGCATTATGACAGGCCAGACAGTTGATTTCGCAGCTGCCGCTGATCATCTGACGCGCCGATTCATACGGATGTTCGGCCTGCACTTCGCCGTAGCTACCGCCGGGAAAATGGCTGAAATTCTGATTCACAAACTCCCACGGCGTAATGCCCATTTGCTCCGGCGTAAACGTACCGGGCCATTGGCGGCCGGAGATCGGCACCTGCGTGCGGGTCACCGGATCGGTCAATACCCACGGCTGGGCCGGACGCCCCCAATCAATTTTAACTAATTCTCCTTCGTCATTTAATTCTTCACTTTTATGACCGTTGAAATGCCAGCCGGAAGCGATTTTAGCATAATCATGACATCGGCCGCAGGTCTGCCGGGTCGAAAACGGCTTCGGGTTCTTATGATACGACCGAATACGGACCCCGTCATCGCTGTACATCTCGATCCGATGGACCGGTGTGCCGCGGTTGCCGTCATTGCCTTGTCCAACTAGTTGTCCATTCTCGGCATTCACTGGCAGAACACAGAAAAACGACAGTGAAAATATCAGTAAACAATATCGCTTCAAAATAACATCCTTCATCGAAGTTTCTAAATGTGGAAGTCTTCCGGCTTAAATTCAAGACGACAGTTTTTGGCAACGGCCTCGTTGACTTTTAAGACAGTAACGGCGGTTTCGTATCCGATTTCCGCCGGGCAGTTCAGTGTTTCTGTTCCGCGTATCGCATTGAAGAAATTCATTAAGTGCGGCTGATGATACGGCACATTCATCGAAACCGGGATCGTATATTCGTCCGGAGCGTAGGTGCCTTCGCGAATATCCAAAACCGCTTCGGCATCGCCCTTGACAACCGGGCCGCCCTCTGATTTTCGTATATATCCTTCCTGGACCCACTGGTCCCACTTGGCCTCTTCAACCCACCCTTCTTTATAAACACTGCCGCGGCCGGCGGATTCGGAAATCGTCAGCGTTCCTTCATCGCCCATAAAACTTTCGAAGTAGCCGCCGGCACTGTTGGTGGTCCCGGTTTGATAGAAGGCGCGAACGGGACCTGCTTTGGTCTGGTATTCATAAATCGCCATCACCGTATCGTACCATTCATGCCCCTTCCAATAATCCACGCCGCCGCTGGCGATCACGCTTTTCGGATTACAGCCCAGGAACCAACTGTAAATGTCGATCTGGTGGCTGCCAAGGTCCACGATCGGACCGCCGCCAAGCCCCTTATACCAACGCCAGTTGCGAAACTGGAGCATATTTTTAAATCCATATTTGTTTAATGTTGGCTCGTCAATATCCTCGCCTTCCGGCCAGCCGAGGTCCTCACAGGAGGCCATACTGCGGTTCCATTGTCCGTTAATCGTGGTGATGCGTCCGATCAACTCAGCTTCCTGAATGAGTGTGTCGTAACAATGCCGGTAACGGGGATTACTGCGGCGCTGATGACCAATCTGCAACAGTTTACCGCTGGATTTCTGGGACTCGACCATTTTTTTGGCGCCTTCGACGGTATTGCTCATCTCTTTCTCGCAATACACATGCAGGCCCTTTTCAAGACAGGCACAGGTATGCTCGGAGTGCCAAAAGTCCGGCGTGGCCACAATGACCGCATCCAGGTCTTTTTCCGTATCCAGCATTTCTTTGTAATCCACGTAATCTGCATATCGATAACCATAATGCTCGCTGTAGGATTTCATGCGACCTTTTACGATCATACGGTTCCATTCCCAGATATCACAAACAGCCACAAACCGGATGTTCGGACTTTTCATTTTCAAAACAGCATCCATCAGAACCTGTCCCTGTACGCCCGCCCCCAGCAAGGCAATATTGATGACATCCTTCTTCGACGTATCCGCTCCCATCGCTTTTTCGCTGACATATAAACCCGCTCCAATCGCAGCGGAAGTCTGAATGAATCGTCTTCTGTCCAAATTCTTAAGCATAACAGCAATACCCTTTCCCTGACACCTTAGAGTTCTTTAACCCTGATATTACGATACCACACATCCTGTCCATGATCCTGGAAACCAATCCATCCCTCACGCGGCAGGTCTTTATAGGCAACATCAAACTTGTTTTTTGTCCCATCTGGATTTTTATGTGCCTCTTTCCAGTCATTTAAATCGATATCCACAACCTGTTTATTGTTCAAAAGTACACGGATCGTTGCATTATTAGCCGTTATCGTCATACGATTCCACTGGCCTGCCGGCTTAACGGCATTGACCGCAGGCTCTTTTATGTCATAGATGCCGCCGCAAATGTGTCTATCGATCGGCTTGCCATAGGAGTCCTCAACCTGGACTTCAGCCCACGGCAGCCACGAGTGATTCCCGGCTCGCAGAAAAATGCCGCTATTGGATTTCTTTTCCAGTTTGAATTCTAAATCCACTACGAAATTCCCATATTTTGCCTTCGTCCACAGGTCACTGCTTTTTTTCACCGGGCTCAGGGTTAGCTCGCCGTCTCTGATAATCCAGTTTCCCTGAGCAGCATCCATATTGGAAAGGTCCGGTTCAATCAAATCCTTCCATCCGGTCGGATTCAGTGTCGACGCAACCGAGTTGAAAAAAGCAACCGATTGGCGAATTTCAGGAACATTGTTGTCCCAGTGATATTCGTATTCGATCGAAAAGGTTCCCTTATACCCTTGCCTGTGCAGTTCTTCGAGAACACCCTTAATGCGTCCCTGCCCGGTTCCCCAGACGACATCGTGTCCGCTGTCAATCTCTTTGATATGGACATCATGGATGCGGCCCTCCAGCTTTTTGAGGCACGCAACGGGACTCAGGCCGCTGCGAACCCAGTGACCCACATCCGCACAGGCACCAATCCACTTGCTGTGTCCTTCGCACATCTTTAGTACCGTATCCGGATCCCAATATCGACTTGGCTTGGGGTGATTATGGATGGCCAGCTTAATTTGATACTCCTGACACAGTTTATCAATCAGGTCAAATTGATCTGCCTTTGGCTCTGAAGCAATGGTCTCAATCCCCATCTCCTTGGCAAAATCAAACAGTTTACGGGCACCGTCTTTATCTTTGGGGATTCCGACAACACCATACGCATAAATATCAACACCTGCGTCATGAAGTTTGTCTTTGACGGCCTGCTTCTGCGATGCTGTCAAATCCGGCCCGAATTTAACATCTATTTCTGAGGAAACCTTCTGGCCCGGGAAGGCCTGTATGCCATTAAGCCCAAGCAAGCGAGTTTTGTCAATCGCTTCGAACAGGGTGAATTTCCTGAATGTCCAGGTCTGCACCCCCACCTGCCAACCATCATAGGACTCCGGTGCGGGATGTGCGTTTAAACAATCTGTCCTGGCAGTTACCATCCCTGCCAGTATAACAATGCTTAGCAGAATTAAAAGATTCTTATGCATCGGATTCCATACCTTTCTGTTTTCAGATATTCTTTTCGAGACACCATCCTTCACGATAAGGCGGATTGACATATTTGTTCAATTCGGGAATATTGGTTACCTGCATCTTGTCTCCATCCCATAGAATTTTCTCGCCTGGCTTGAACAGGGATAGATTGCCCATTAATACCATTTCGGTCAGCGGACCGGCATAATCAAAATTCGAACCGGGCTGACGACCTTCTTTAATCGCATTGACCCAATCCATTTCATGGCTGGTGTTGACACGGGGAATCGTCGACTCCAGCTTTTTATAGGCCCTCATTTTTGTATAAGGAATCAACTGCGGACTCCTAGCATAGGCCCCGCACATCAATTTCCCTTTGTCCCCCACAAAAATCACACCTTGGTCGCTTTCCCCCATTTGCCGCCCTTCTTCCAGTTCCTCGGGGCGTTCCGGCAGCAAACCGCCATCGTACCAGTTGACTTTAACTTCCGGCATATCTGCTCGCTTCGGGAACTTAAAATGAATCTTTGAACCAAGCGGATAGGACTCGCTGACCTGCTCTCGTTCCCACTTTCCAACAACATTGGCCGCATAGCTGCCCTGCACACTGGTCGGATATTTCAACTTCAACGCCCAGAATACCGGATCGAGAATATGGCAGGCCATATCGCCTAAAGCACCGGTTCCGAAATCAACCCATGCCCGCCAATCCCATGGATGATAGGCCGGATGATACGGCCGCTGCGGCGCCGGACCAAGCCACAAGTCCCAGTCCAGCGTCTTCGGTACCGGAGGGGTATCCGTCGGGCGCGGCAGCCCCTGCAGCCAGATGGGTCGATTGGTCCAGGCATGAACCTCACGCACATCCCCAATCGCACCATCCCATATCCACTCACAGATCCGACGAATGCTGTCGCTGCTGTGACCTTGGTTGCCCATCTGGGTAACAACTCCATATTTACGAGCGGCTTCGGTCAACACACGCGCTTCATAGACCGAATGGGTCAGCGGCTTTTGAACATAAACATGTTTCTTTTGCCTCATACATTCCATTGCAATACAGGCATGGGTATGATCCGGCGTAGCGATCACAACCGCATCGATTTTGTCGCCCATCTCATCCAGCATCACACGATAATCTTTGTATCGCTTGGCATCGGGATACTCTTTGAAGATCTTTTTGGCATAATCCCAATCCACATCACAGAGCGCAACGACGTTTTGAGAACTATCGTCAGGCCAGTTTTCGTTATTTCGTTTGCCCTTCGGTATGCACAATCTGGACAGGTTGCCTTCTCCCATACCACCGACACCGACACCGGCAATATTCAGTTTGCCGCTGGGCGGCGTCTTTCCGTTTCGACCTAAAACATGGCCCGGTACGATGGAGAACAGCCCGATACCGGCTGTCGTAGTCTTCAAAAAACTCCGCCTGTTCATTGATTCTGCTTTCATTATAGTTTCGTTCTAAAAGAACGATACGATCAATTTTCTATTTTGTAACCGCTAATGCATCCAGATCGGGACCGGCGCCAATGGCAACTACTTTGATAAAATTGCCGCCCTTGACCAAATCGGCTTTAACATCAACTGTTTTCCATTTGCCCCGGCCGCCGGTTGCAGCAAAATCAATCCGACCTGTTTTTCGGTTATTAACATACAATTCGCACGGTCCGGCCTTGGCGGCGGCATAACGGAATGTCAGGGTGTATTGGGCATTGCTGTCAGCCAGCACATTATCCCATTCCACATAACTGCCCTTGCCGCCAAAGGCAGCAAATCCGGTTCCCTGGTAACCTGCGGGCTTCGTTGCCTTCTTGCAGTCAACCAGTTTTGCGTCTTCTGCTTCGTAAATATCACCTTTCATCTTAGACGCCACGGCAGCAGCCTTGGCATTTTCACGATGCGGATAATGGACTTCACCGCCAGCCCCTAAATCCTTGATGCGCAGGTTGCGGAACTGATAAACCAGTCCTTTTTCACCGTGATGCTGAATACCAATATACCCTTGCAGGTCCATCTCGTCATGGACATCCGTCGTCAGCACGCCATTGACAGAGATTTGGATATGGGAGCCGATACAGACAATACGGTACTTGTTCCACTGGCCCTGCTTGAAGCATTCGCCGGCACACTCGCGAAAAGCAGCAATGGACGCGTTCTTTTCTTCCTCTGAAGCCGCTTGGTCACGATTGGGTGAAATAAACCATTGTCTGCGGCCTTCATCATATAACCCGCCGGACCACTTTCTGGGTTGCGTATCGACTTCCGCCTGATAGCCCCACGCCTTATTTTTTTTCTTTTGACAGCGGAACAAAAAGCCGGAATTGCCTTTTTCAACCGGCATCTTGATCTCGCCTTCAAGGACGAAATTGGCATATTCCTTTTTGGTCAGCAGGAACCACTTACCTTTTTTTGAACTCAAACTGACCACGCCGTTGTCATACTCGGCTTTGCCCCAATCGTACGGATTCTCCCAGTTGGTCAAATCTGCATCCTTGAAAAGATTGTCCCATTGGACCTGGTCCGGCTTTTTAGTCAGGACCGCTTTGGATTTAACCGGCTTATACTGATCATAGGCATCCCAGTTCTCACGAACTGCCGGGCCTCTCAGCATCGCATCCGCTTCCGGGTGATTGGTGATCTTCATGGCCTGAGCATCATATTGAATAGTGCCGCCAAACCGCTGTCCAATGCAACCCAGACACAGCATCTCCGAAAGCGGCGCACCAACAGAAAACGGCGAATTCGCCGACTCAATGCCCTGACAGGCGTTCAGGAAGTTTTTATAATGGTCGGGCAATTTCTTCCCCGGCCTGGGCAGTTTTCCTTCTTTTTCAGCCTGTTCCAGTTTCTCATTCAGTGCAAAGTGATAATTCGCACCGTGACTGGTTCCGCTGACCACTCCATCGTCCAGGTAAAGCAGCGACCCAACAACACCCATTTTGCCTTTGTATCCGGCTGGCGGTTTGGGCCTGTTGCCCTGACCGTCATACCAGTTCAGTTCCAGCGGCGGCATATCTCCGCGTGCTTTGAATTTGAATGTAATAACCGAGCCTTGCGGATAATACAGATCGCTCGGGCCTGTCACCTTTGTCGTAATCTCATACGGCTGACCCAATTTGAGGTAGCGGTGGTAGGCGTCCAGCACATGCGCGCCCCAATCGCCCATGCATCCGCAGCCGAATTCATACCAGCAACGCCAGTTGCCGCCGGTCATCTTTTCACTGTGGGGACGGAACGGACGACGGCTCAGCCACTGGTCCCAATCATAACCGGCCGGCGGGATCTCATTGGGATAATCGGTATAGGTCCATCCGTGCCAGCGGCGGCTCTTGGTCATCCAGGCGTCGATGCGTTTGACGTTTTTGATCAGCCCGGCATCAACCCACTGGCCGAACTGGATCGTTCCGGCTCCGGAATGCCCCTGATTACCCAATTGGGTAACGACGCCGCATTTTTTGGCAGCTTTATCAATCAAACGACACTCGTATGCATTCTGTGCCATTGGTTTTTCAACGTACACATGCTTGCCCAGCAGCATCGCGTGCATAATGACCGGGAAGTGGGAATGGTCCGGCGTGCAGATGATCACCGCATCGATCTCATCGAACATCTCTTCGAACATCTGACGATAATCCCGATAGCACGGAACACCGGGGTAGTCTTTCATTTGATAGCCATGCGTGGTAAACAGCACATCCGCAAACGCCTTGAATTCAATCTGAGACGTGTTATTGGCAAACACCTTTAAGACCTGCGAACCGCGATTGAAAACGCCCACCTGGGCAGCCCGAATCTTTTGGCCAGGAGAAATCATCTTGGGAGCAGAAAACGGCTGAACATCTTGGGCGGCCAATAACCCGCCACGAGTAAACATCATAACCGGGGGGGTATAAAGGATGGTCTTCAACATGGTTCGACGCGACAAATCACTTGTTTTAATCATCATAGACTCCCTTTTCAAAATGATTGCTAAATTGATTTATTAAAGTTCTTTGATCTTAATGTTCTTAAAGGACACCGTATTACCGTGGTCCTGGAGCAGAATATGCCCTTTTTCCCACTCACCGAATCCGGGCCAGTCTTTATATTTACTTTCCTGAACCAGTTTGCGAAACTGGGGTGTCTTTCGTTCGTATTCAAGAACCCTGCGGCCGTTGAGCCAATGCTCGACACGGTTGCCCTTTGAAATAACCCTTGCATGATTCCACTGCCCGATTGGATTGGGACGCTTGTTTTCGGCCTTGATCAGGTCGTAGAGCGAGGCGAGTGTGCGGCTGCCTTCGTGGCTGCCCAGTTTAGCGTCTTTGTGCCGCTGGTCGTCCAGCAGCTGGTACTCCAATCCGATCGATGAACCGGGGCCTTTATTCAGTTCCGGGTCAACAAAATACTTGATACCGCTGTTGGCACCGGGTGTCAGTTTGAAATCAAGCTGAAGTTCAAAATCGCTGTATTTGTCCACCGTGATGATATCCCCGCCGGCCGCTGATTCACCGCCGCCGGATTCAAGAACGGTCAGGACGCCGTCTTCGACAATCCAGCCGTGCTTGGGGAAGTGATTCAGTTTAGCACCGCGCCAGCCGTTGGTCGTTTTGCCGTCAAAAAGCAGTTTGAACCCTTTTTCGGTCGAGGCGAGTTTGTTATCCATGCTTTGTCCCGGCAGCGGCATTGGTTTAACATAGCCGGCCGCTGCTTCGTCAATGATTCGAATATTGCGCCATCGAACCTCGATCCCTTCTTTATTTTTATTTTTTCCGATCCCATGTACCTGCAGCCCAATGAAGCCCACGCGGGTGCGGGTATCATAAAGATGGGCCGCCGGAACATCGTTAACCCAGGTCTTGATCACATCGCCAATGGCTTCAATGCGGAATGTGTTCCATTCATTTGCCTTGAAGGCCTTACGAGCGTCCGGGTTGTCCTTCAGGGGATACAGCCAGCCGCGACGTGCTTCATCATAGACGCCGCCTGTGTAGGAGCGGTCGGACGGGTCGATCTCGACCTGATAACCGTGAACACGCCCATTTTCGTATTCAGGAAAACTGTTCGAGCGTATTTGGATACCGGAATTGAGTTTCGGATCAACCTTGAATTCGAGCTCAAGGATGAAATCAGAATAAAACTGCTTCGTACAAAGAAAACTATTCGGTGTATTTAAGACCGTTTTCCCGACAATTTGCCCCTCTTCAACGGCATACGTTGCCTGGCCGCCCTTTTGTTGCCAACCGTCAAGCGTCTTGCCGTCAAACAAGGCCCTCCACGGTCCTTCCGCAAAAGCAGACCCACTGGGAACAGAAACAGCAATAAACAATAAAAAGATAAATACGCTGCTTGCTTTCATGACGATTCTCCTGTCAAAATATGAGTTTATTTCACATGAACCATAAGCATCCGATACAAAAGCATACAACATCCTAAAGTATTGGCTTGAGGCACATTGTGACCTCTTTGCTTTTAATTGGTTCTCATCCAAAAAAGTTGGTTGACCCTAACAACATTTTAACATACGTCCTGTCACTTAAAAACCTTAGCTTGATATTGGAGTCCCCTCTTTTCCATTAACTTTATCAAACCATTGTGACAAATGGGTTCGTTTGGTAATTTCGTGTTTTTCGTGTTT
>JBDLJN010000061.1:0-15187 GCA_039714335.1 Planctomycetota bacterium | reverse complement strand
CTGCTGCCGGGACAAAAATCTCATCGGTCTGCAATCGGATCTGCTGGGGATTCAGGCAATGGGACTCCGCAATGTCCTGCTGATCACCGGCGACCCGTCGAAACTGGGCCAGTATCCGGACGCGACCGGTGTGTTTGATCTGGATTCTGTGGCACTGACCAAAATCACCGAGGGGCTGAATCGCGGGCTGGACATTGCGGGCAATGAACTGCCGCAGCAGCTGGCACTGACGATCGGCGTGGGGGCGAATCCGGTGGCGTCGGAACTGCACCGGGAGATCGACCGGTTCAAGCAAAAGGCAGTCGCAGGCGCTGAATACGCCGTCACCCAGCCGGTATTTGATACGGAGATGTTCTTTGCTTTCCAAGCGGCGGTTGAGAATTGCGGCCTGCCGTTTGTCGCGGGCATCTGGCCGTTTACCAGCTACAAAAATGCCGAGTTCATGGTCAACGAAGTACCCGGCGTGGTCGTACCGGATGAATTGCTTGAGCGTATGTCAAAGGCCAAAACCCGCGAAGACGGACGAAAAATCGGCATCGAGATCGCCCAAGAGATGATCGAGGAACTCTCGCCCCACGCAGCGGGCTTCGCTGTCAGCGCCCCGTTTGGTAATGTCAACATCGCCTTAGCCGCACTGGGAAAAATCGAGATTGAAGAAGTTTAACGGCGGCACGGCAGAGAATTAACCACCGAAGGCACTGAGGACGCCGATCTTCATTTATGACTGAACCTGCCCGATGTGCTATGTCAGCAAAGAAAACTTCAAGCCGGTGGATTAAACAAAGCTACTGAAACTCATACCAGACATAAGCACCGTCTGCCAGTTTTAATCGATATTCGCTGGCTCTTTCGTGATACTTAAAATTTTCAGTCGGTGGCACTTCCATTTTTTCAGGACCAATAACAACTCCCCAATCCTGCATACCTCCGCCGCTCATGATTCTTAAAACCCGCCAGTCCTCTTCGTTATAAATCATACCAGCGCTGATCCGCAAACAGTTTTCTGAAAGACACTCGGGCCCTTGAAAATTCTTACCGAAACCAATAGAGCCCTTTCCTTCATATTCCGCCATCCAATCTCTGATTTCCTATAAATCCAAAACCGATTTCGCCCAATCGCGATAGCCTTCAGTAAATTTTTTATATCGGGATAGTTGTTCTGATTTGAATACTGGAGTAATTGGAAATATTGGATTAAGCAGAAGCAAAATCACAAGTAAAATGATTCGCAGACGACACACCTTTGCATGTGATGTAAATAAGGATTTCAGGAAGCATGCATAGATTAATGCAAGCCCGAATATTGTAATTGTAAAAGTGAAACAAAGAAAAAATAGACATCGCGTGCGAATCCTTCATGAGTGCCATTAAATCCATCCAGATAATACCGCTGCCCTTGTCCCCATTGAAAAAACACCAAAACACCAAACAAACCAAAATAAGAAATAAACAGAACGGTGCCAACAACAACCCAGAAAATCTTCCCGCCTTTTTTGATTTCCTTTTTTTGTTCTTTCATGGCTCTCCTACGACTATTCGACCCATTCAGGGTCGGTTCATCGTATTCTTCCTTCCCCGGGTTGCGCTTCGCTTACCCGGGGCTACCATTATTTAAGCCCTGTCGGGCTTTTAATGCAGCCGAAGCTTCCGGTTTCGGAATATTTCATTCTCAATCAATGCCCCAATTTCCAAACGACATTGCGGGCGAGACGCCCGTGTTCCCAGTTACTTCTCAAGTTCGACCAAATCTTCGTAGGTCTGGCGTTTGCGGATAATGGTGAATTTGTCGCCATCGACGAGAACCTCCGGACACATCGGGCGGGCGTTGTAGGTGCCGGCCATGGTGTAGCTGTAGGCGCCGGCGGTGAAGACCGCTACCAGATCGCCCCGCTCGACCGGCGGCATCGGGCGGTCCTTGGCGAAGTAGTCGGTGCCCTCGCAGATCGGCCCGACGACATCGACAACTTCTGAACCGCCCACCTCAAGGGCCTGCATCCGTTTTTGCGGCATGAATTTTTCATCCACACTCACGGGCCAGATGAAGTGGAACGCCTCATACAGGCACGGGCGGATCAGGTCGTTCATCCCGGCATCGACGATGACGAATGTTTTTTCGCCGCCGGTCTTCTTGAAAATGGTCCGTGCGAGCATGATTCCGGCGTTGGCGATGATGCTCTTGCCGGGTTCGAGAATCAGCTTTAAGTTCGCCGCTTTCAGCAGCGGAACGATGCCGGAGGCATAATCGGCCGCCGAGGGGACGGTGTCGCTTTCATAATCGGCCCCATAGCCGCCGCCGAGGTCCAGCGTGTCTATGGTGTGCCCCTTGCTTCGCAACTCGTCCACCAGCGGCAGGATCTTTTTGACATAGTTGACATACGGATCGATGGTTTTGCCGCCGGAACCGAGGTGGACATGGATGGCGGACATCTCGACGACGCCGTTATTATCGTACCGGTCAAAGATTTTCAGCGTCCGCTCGATATCGATGCCAAACTTGGTCTCCTTGACACCGGTAGTGATGTGCCGGTGCGAATCGTACTTGATATCCGGATTGACGCGCAGGGCCGCCTTGGTCGTTTTGCCGTGCTTTTTACAGAGAGCAATCAGATTCTCCAATTCCGGCTCGGATTCGATATTGAAATAGCCGATGCCTGCATCCAGCGCTTCAAGAATTTCTTTATCCGTCTTGCCCACGCCCGCATAGACAATCTTGCTCACATCCGCCCCGGCCTGCTGTGCGCGGTAGAGTTCCCCCCCACTGACGATATCGAATCCGCTGCCCGCTTCGGCGAGGCATTTGAGAATATTGATATTGCCGCACGCCTTGATGGAATAGCAGACCGTCGTATCGATATCCGCATAGGCATCTTGAATCTTTTTCAGATGATCCAGAAACGTCGCCTTGCTGTAAATATAAACCGGCGTGCCAACCTCGTTGGCGATGGTTTCTACATCAACGCCTTCTGCAAACAGTTTTCCATTTTTATAATTGAATGAGTCCATATATTGTCCCTTAATCTTATTCCGTATTTCATCGGGCGGCTTGCGCCGCTCCGCTTTTGCCTATCAGCCATTCGTACCATGCATCCATGCCTTCGCCGGTGGTGGCGGAAACCTGGAAGATGGGCACGTCCGGATTGACGACGTGGATGTCGCCGAGGACCCTTTCGAGATTGAAATCGATATAGTCCATCAGATCGATCTTATTGATGAGCACGACATCCGCATCGGCAAAGGTGCCGGGATATTTGACCGGCTTGTCATCACCTTCCGGGACGCTCAGCAGGATCACCCGGAATGCCTCGCCCAAGTCAAAAGCCGACGGACACACCAGGTTGCCGACGTTTTCGATGATCACCACATCCATTTTCTCCGCTTCGAGTGCTTTCAGAGCGTTATAGACCTGCTCGGCCGACAAGTGGCACGCCCCCTGTGTCTCGATCTGGACAGCCTCAGCTCCGGCGGCACGGATTTTCTGTGCATCAGTATCGGTTTTAATGTCACCCTCGATGACGCCGATCTTGAGCTGCCCGTTTAAGTCGCGGATCGTCTGAGAGATCGTTGTGGTCTTACCCGAACCGGGTGAGGAGATAACATTCAGGCACAATACGCCGTTCTCTTTGAAAAATGTTTTATTCTTCTCGGCGCATTCTTCGTTGCGGCTTAGGATTTTTTGGTTTAGTGATATTTTCATTTTTGCTCAAATCTGGTTTTCTTATTGTAGCTCAAGCGTCCCTGCTTGAGAATTAAATTGTATCCACCTCCGGCGGATTTCTTATTATTCCAAGCGCAGAGGCTTGGACTACGTTATTCCTCAAATTCTATGGTTTCCAGAAGCAGCGGTGCGTCCGGTTCAAAATCAAATTCTGTGCTTTCACACTGGCTGCAAGCGGGTCTATAAATATCAAATTCAAACACTGCCTCACACTTTTTGCATGTCGCCCGCAAGGGGATGTGTTTGATTTCCAGTTTCATTTTTTCGCACACCGTTCCCGCCGCGGCAGTCTCAAACGCAAAGCTCATGACCTCGTCATTGAGGGCATTAAACTGGCCGCAGGAAATGATCGCACTGACGGGTTTGGCGCTGACCTGCTCGGCCTGCTCAATGATCGTCTGCAAAATACTTTCGGCTACGGCTGTTTCGTGCATTTCAGTCTTTCTAAAATGGCTAACATATTCGTGGCAGTTCACGGCCGTACGGCGTTTGAACGATCCGCCTTCCGCCGATTTTAGTAACCAGTTCCACCAGCGGGCTGTCATCGGCCTGTATTGTTTTGCCTATAACGGCCGCATCCTGACCCAGTGGATGTGATTTCCATAACTCAATCGCTTTGTCCGCGACATCCGCATCGACCACCGCCAGCACCTTGCCCTCGTTGGCGATATTCAACAGATCAAAGCCCAGCATGTCAGCAGCGGTTTGAACGGTTTTGTCAACAGGCAAAGCTGTCTCTGTCAATTCCACATTGACACTCGCCGACTGCGCGACTTCGTTCAGCGTCGCCGCCAACCCGCCGCGGGTAGGGTCACGCATAAACTTAACCGCTTCGCCGAGATCAGCATACAGCATCTCGGTCAGTTCGTGCAAGCAGGCACAATCGCTTTTCAGCGGGGTATCGAATTTCAGGCCTTCGCGCTGTGACATAATCGTCATCCCGTGATCGCCGAGGGTCCCATTGACCAAAATCACATCCCCCGGCTTGATCCGCACAAATGACACATCCGCATGATCCATCAGCACACCCACTCCGGCGGTGTTGATAAAGACGCCGTCAGCGGAGCCCTTCTCGACCACCTTGGTATCACCGGTGACGATGTTGACATTGGCTTTCTTTGCCGTGTCGCCGATGCTCTGCAGTATCTTCTCCAGCACATCCAGATCAAGGCCTTCTTCGAGAATGAGAGAAAGACTCAGCGCCAGCGGTTTTGCCCCGGCGACAGCCAGATCATTGACCGTGCCGCAGACGGAAAGCTTGCCGATATCGCCGCCATTGAAGAACAGCGGCTTGACGACGAAGCTGTCCGTCGTAAAACACAACTTGCCGGCCGGTATATCGACCACCGCCGAGTCATTCAACTGGACCGACTGCCCATCGCCAAACTTCGGTACAATCGTCCGCTGGATCAAATCGCCCATCAAACGACCGCCGCCGCCATGGGCCAACATAATTTTTTTCATTTCATCCATATTAATCTGCTGACGTTCTTCTTTCGCCCCTGCGGGGCTAAAAAATGTATCTACACTCAAATCCGGGGGCTTACGCACCCCGGCTAATAACCTATCGGCCCTTCGGGCCTAATCCGATTTCACCTCCCGTATTTGTACCAAGCTGAGCAAGCGCCCTCGGTGCTGACCATACAAGGCCCGACGGGCGTGTCCGGCGTGCATTTTTTGCCGAACAATCCGCACTGCGGCGGATCCATCAGACCACACAGCACCTGCCCGCACTGACAACCGGCGGGTTCTTCGGTCGGGACCTCTTCAATACCGAACCGATGCAGGGCGTCAAACTGTTTGTATTCATCTTTGAGCCGTATCGTCGCCCTGGGGATCACGCCCAACCCGCGCCACGCACCATCGCACGGCTCAAACATATCCGTAATAATCTTCCACGCGACCTTGTTGCCCTGCGGCGTAACCGCGGCGCCATAGACCGAATCAATCTCGGCCCTGCCGGCGGCGATCTGCTCGCAGATTCTCGCTAGCCCTTCCAGAATCTGAATGCCTTCAAATCCTGCCACCACACATGGTCGTTTGAATTCTTCCACAACCGGCTTGTAAGCATCCGAGCCGAGAATCACACTGACATGGCCGGGACAGAGAAACGCATCGATCTTATCATTCTTGCTGCCCAGCAGTGCCTTCATCGCCGGGACAACCAGTTTGTGTCCGCTGAGGATGCAGAAATTGTCAACGCCCTCTCTGGCTGCATCGGCCACGGCAACCGCACTGGGCGGCGTCGTCGTCTCAAAACCAACGGCCACAAACACAACGATCTTATCGGGATGTTTTTTCGCCAGTATCAATCCATCATCGGTACTGAGTACCACCTTGATATTATCCCGATGCAGCGACTCCAGCGAACCGCCCTTGCCTGGCACGCGAATCATATCGCCGTAGGTCGCGATGATCGTATCACCGCGCCTCGCCAGATCCATCACCACATCGATGTACCCCTGATCCGTCACACACACCGGACACCCCGGCCCGGAGAGCATCTTCAAGTTTTCCGGAAGCAGCGTGCGAATGCCATGACGAAAGATCGACACCGTATGCGTACCGCACACCTCCATCACCTGGATTTGGCGGCCGACTTTTTCACAGGCGGTGTGGATTGTTTTTTTTGCCTGTTCGATTCGTTCAAGCATTTTCGCCTCCCTGCTGCTGGGCCTTCAACCGCTCGGCTTCAAAATGAGCGATCTCCTCGAACAGTTCCCAGGTTTTCTGGGCCTCTTCTTCATCGACCTTAGTGATCGCGTATCCGGCATGGATCAGCACCACATCGCCCACCTCGATATCCGGTGTTAAGGTAATGCGGATGTTCCACTTATTACCCATCGCATCGGCAACCGCTCGGTCGCCTTCTTTTTCAATCACTCTTGCTGGTACTGCTAAACACATTTTTTTCCTATCACTAAAAAACCACGAATAGACACTAATTTTCACTAATTTATTTTTTGCCACAGAGTTCATAGAGTTTATTAAGCTCAAAACTCGAATATCGAAATCCGAAACAAATTCAAAATCTAAATGTTTTATTGTTCAAAAACACCAAAAACAGATTCGACTAAATCGTAAACATCAACTTTCTTTTTTTCTTTCTAACACCGGATCATTTTCACGTACTGAATCGGTAAGAACATCGATTTTCCCCAAGATTTTCTTTTGAAGCTCAATAGATTCATTTACCTTGAAAATCCAACGGTTAATAAAACAAATAATCGGCAGACCAATACACAAGGCAATCAAGCATTGAATGACAAACATAATATCCATTTCTCTATTCTCCTAAGCACTGTTGTTATTCATTTCCTGCTTTGTTTTTGGATCATCGCCGCGGCGATGGCCGCCTGTCCGAGGGCGATACCGCCATCGTTAACCGGCACCGATTTTTTCCATAATACACGAAATTGCTCCTGTTGCAAACGACCAATCATCCGATTGGCCAGATAACGGTTGCAGAACACTCCGCCGGAAAGGGCTGCGCTGGTTAATTCCGTTCGTTGACGAGCCAATTTTGCCAGTTCCAACAGTCCCTCGCAAATGCTGTTATGGAACCGTGCCGCGATAATTCCTCTTGAAACGCCCCGGCGGACATCCTCGATTACACCTGACACAATCGGAGCATATTCAAGTACAACCCCACTGCCCTCCGTCAGCTTTATCGGATAGGCATCCTCAATCCCACCGGCAATCATCGACTCTAACGCCATCGGCAACTCGGCCTCGAATCGATTTTTCGTTCCCAAACCGATCAACGCCGCGACCGCATCAAACAGCCGCCCCAAGCTGGAGGTCTGTACCGCATTGAGGCCTTTTTCAATCTGCGCAGCGATCAACCGTATCTTATCCGCATCCGGTTCGATCTGTGCCAGAATATCCGCATGATCTTCAACGCCCTCCGCCCCCAACAGGCCCACCAGCGGACGAATGGCTTCTTTGGAGGCCTTGTCCCCTCCGGCCAGCGGATAATAGGCCAGATGCCCGAACCGCTCAAACTCTGTCAGCGAAGCAATCAAACATTCGCACCCCCAGATCGCACCGTCGGTTCCATAACCGGTGCCGTCAGCAACCAGTCCGATCACGGGGCCGGGCTCATTTGCATCCGCCAGTACCGAGGCAATATGTGCCCAGTGATGCTGCACACGAATTAACTGAACATCCTTCACCTGCTCGGCATAATGAGTCGAAAGATAGCCCGGATGCAGATCGCAAACCACCACTTCCGGCGACACTTCAAACAGGTTCTGCAAATGCTCGACGGATTTGGCATAGTGCCGATACACTCGCCCATCGGCCAGGTCACCGATATGCTCGCTCATCAGATACTGATCGCCCTTAACAAAGCAGAAGGTGTTTTTCAAATCCGGCCCGGCAGCGAAAATCTCTCTTGGACTCGGCTTATCTCGATAGATCGGCGTCGGCACATACCCCCGCGCCCGCCGCAAAAACGCCGCCTGTCCATCGACCTCATGGGTCACCGAATCATCCACCTGCCAATAGATATCCCGGTCGTGCATCAGGAACACATCCGCAATCTCACCCAACTCCTCAATCGCCTGATTATTTTTGCAGATCAGCGGCTCATCGGACAGGTTCGCGCTGGTCATGACAAGTACTTCAACACCGTCTTCGGCAAACAGCAAATGATGCAGCGGCGTATAGCACAGTATAAACCCAAACCGATTCGTCCCAAACGCTGCCGACGGCGCAATCGCATTGGGTTCTTTTTTATCCAGCAGCACAATCGGGCTTTCAGCACTTTTCAAAAGCTGCTGGCTGACTTCATCGACCATGGCGTACTTCTGAATCACTTCGACCGAAGCCGTCATCATCGCAAACGGTTTGGCGTCGCGGTATTTTCGCTTCCGCAACTCCTGTACGGCCTGTTCATTTGTCGCATCGGCCGCCAGGTGAAATCCGCCAAGGCCCTTGATCGCGGCGATGCCGCCGCTTCGCAACACTTCGGAACATCGTGCAATCGTTTTATCCGAATCGGTCTCAATTGTCTTGCCCTGCTTGTCCACCAGCCAAATCTTCGGCCCGCATGTTGGACACGCCACCGGCTGGGCGTGAAACCGGCGGTCCCATACATCTTCATATTGCGCCCAACACCGTTCGCACATCGCAAATTCTGACATCGTCGTATTCGGCCTGTCATAGGGAATGGTCTTGATGATCGAATACCGCGGGCCGCAATGCGTACAATTAATAAACGGATAGCGATACCTAAAATCGTTGCCTGTCTTCATCTCTTTCAGACAGGCCGGGCAACTCGCACAGTCCGGCGTCACCTGCGAAACCGGCGACCCCGCCACATTGCTTTCAATGATCTGAAATGCAGACTCGTTATCAACAACCGCGATCTCCTGGACATCACATTCGACAATCTCCATCAGCGCCGGAAAATCTGCCGACGCGGAGTCAGTCAACCGGGCTGCAAACGCATCCAAATCGGTCCCGCTGCCCTGAACCTCGATGGTCACACCGCGGGTGTCATTGCGTACCGTCCCCGTAAGGCCGGATTCAGCCGCCAACCGATAAATATATGGCCGGCATCCGACCCCCTGTACACGGCCTCGAATTGTAACGCGTTGTCGTTTCAATTGAATTTCCATATCCGTTCACGCAAGAGAGAACCACGAATACACACTAATTTTCACTAATTTATATAACCCACAGATTTTCGCGGACTATTTCCTATAAAACTAAATGGTAATCAGTTGAACCATAGCGCGGATCTCGCCCTTCATTATAATGTCGCACCTTCTGAAAACCACAACTGGAATACATCTTCTGCGAAGGCACAAAAAACGGATGTTCACCTGTTGTTACCACTGCCTCAGTAAAACCTCCGCGAGTTAAACGGTTTAATAATTCCAATAGCTGCAATTTCCCAAATCCTATGTGCTGAAATCCCGGGACAATACAATTGTATCCTATAATCGCCCTGGGAAACTGTCTCGGATCCCATGAGGCCATTCCGACAAGTTTTCCGTCATATTGTGTTAGAAAAAGGGATGCTCCAACTGTTTTCAAGTTATCAAAGATTTCCTGATCGTACCGTCTTAACTTGTTTTTAAACTCAGGATTCATCAATGGCTCAAAAGCTCGAAAGAGCAAATCAAAAACAACTCCCTTTTCAAAATTTTCTATTGTTAAATATTCCATTGCAATATTAAAGTCACGTTCATTAGCGTTTATTCGTGGTTTCTTGCCGTTTCAGAACGGCTCATTATACGCATTCAGTCCCAAACTCCAAAGTCAAAGCCAAAGTTCGGGGCCTTAATAACTAACAAAAGCATAAAAAAATCGTCTGCAAATAAAAAAAAGATTTTCAATATCCGATAATATCTATTGTAAAAACAGGTATCCGGATAAAACAACAAAATATTACGGCGGCGTTCACATTTTCTTAATATTTCATTGACATATCAACGCATATCGGCTATAATAACTTTCACAGTAGCGATGACGCTTAACGGGGGTTAAGAGCATGATAATCAGCAAAAGTAATTCAAAGTATTTCGAGAACACAGAGGCCGGTCGCGGTCCGCCGAAACTCAAAAAGAGAACCCTTTTTAATCCGCCATTATCATTCAATGAAAGAAATTAAAATGAACCACCCAACACAGACAACCAGACAAAAACAGAACTTAAAAGCCCCGCCGCATTCCTTTGAATCCACACGCGGCCCGCCAAAGCTTGGAAAAAGACTCTTTTTTTCCGTATCCAAAACCGCATACCATCAGCATTTTCAGTTATACCGCCGCCAGCAAACTTAACCGCTCCCGCTCGACCGCTTTTCGAATCTGCCGGATATCCAGCATTCCGGTGGGAACTTCATCCGCATTGATAACCACTAACTGTTCGGCACCGGTTTCTTCAAGCACTGTCATTGCCTTTTTGAGCGAGGCCGTTTCATCAATAACCTCTGTGCCGGGAACCAGAACATCCTGAACAAGCATCCACTCCCAACAGTCGCTGTCCAGCAAAACATCTTTCAAGTGAGACAGCGTCATCATCCCGACCAGTTTTTTTTTCATATTAATCACCGGATAGGCCAGACAGTCGCCTAAGGAAAAACGCTGAACGACAGATGCGATCCGGTCGGTTTCCTGTAACGGCTCAATGCTGTTGATGGCGGCCTGGTCCACCGTCAGCTGTTCCATCATATCTTCAACGGTAATGTTGCGGTCATTTTCACCGGCCAGGCGAATGCTGAGTTTAACCATTGCGGGGCCGGCAATCTGCACAATAAATGTCGTCGCGGTTACGGCTGATACGACCATCTCGCCCAGGGACATCGTATCGGTAATCTGAATGTGGCCCAGATGGTGGCTAGCCATAATCGACAAACCGATCGCGACGCCGCCTTGTGCTAAAATCCCGATACCGGAATACTTCTGAACCACCTCGGCAGCCCCGGACAATCGAGCGCCTGCGCGGCAGCCGAAAATCTTTCCGGCACTGCGCCCGATGACATAAAGAGCCACGACCCCCCACAGCCACCAGGGCATATTAGCAAGTCCCAGACGAGCACCAACCAGTACAAAGAACATCACATAAACCGGCCCGGAAAAGCTGCGAACAAGATCAAAGAGTTTTTCGCTGCGGTGCGGCGTTCGATTGATCAGAACCATGCCCATCGACATCGTAACCAATATCACATCCAGATTCATCGCGCTGCAGGCCCCAATGATGAGCAGAAGCATCCCAACGGCAATCGCCAGCATACGCTCTTTTTTCTGATGGACATAGCGAAGAAGCAGAACCATCACACCGCCGGACACCAAACCAAACACCACCGAACCGCCTAATTCAAGCAACACTCTTAGCATATGCTGAACCATATTATGGCCCTGCCCCAAAAGCATTTCGGCACAACTGGTCGCGACTCCATACAGGGTCATCGCCAACGCGTCATCCAGCGCGACAATCGCGATGATCGTCGTGGTTAAAACACCCCGGGCGCGATACTCCCAAAGCACATCAACGGTAGACGCAGGATCTGTCGCAGAAGCAATGGCCCCCAGTACCACCCCCGCGGCCAGCGCGGTCGGCACACTTCCGCTCAGCCAGAGAACAACGCCGAAGGTGCAGGCCGAAACAATCAAAAACGCGGAAATCCCCTCCCAAAGGAGAATCTGAACAAACTGTTTGCCGTATTGACGAAACGTATCGAACTTTAATTCGCCGCCAACCAGAAAACCAATGATCCCAAGGGCAAACCATGTAAACGAACCAAAGTTTTCAATGTCTTCCGTCCGCAGCAGTTTCAATCCGCTCTTGCCGATGAGAAGACCAAAGGCGATATATCCGACGACCTGCGGAACTTTGATCTTCTGAAAGAACCACGCTCCCAGCGCACCGCCCAAAACGCCCAATCCCAACAGAACGAGTACGCCAAGATGAATCTCTACCATTGCTAATGAAATATCAGTCATGCCGTTGTTTCACCTACTAACAGGTTATAAATCATCTCCGGCTGGCGAGCTTGTATGACCATCTCACGAAGAACCGGATTTTTAATACGCCGGCTGATCGCCGACATTGTCTTGATATGAAGAGTATGCTGGTCCTTGCCCGCTAAAATCATAAAAATAAGGCGGACCGGCTGTCCGTCAAGCGATTCATAATCGGTAATATCGGTCGTACTGACCCCAACCGCCATCGTCAGTGTATCAATTCCGTCCAGGCGAACATGAGGTATCCCGATCCCCAGGCCAATACCAGTACTCATCAGTTTTTCACGCTGGAATATCCCCTCTGTTACGGCAGATTTATCCGAGACAGCACCTGTTTCAGTGAGTCTGTCCAGCATATTCAACAGGGCAATATCTTTGGAGTCGGTATCCAGCAGCATCACATTCGCCGGATCGAGAATTCCCCGGATTTCAATCGGCGAGAATGTTATATCCTTCTTCGAAGATGTTGAAAGCTGTTCGTTGACCCATTTTTCGACCTCAGAACGCTTGAACCGCCAAGTGGTTCCAAGCTTTCCGCAGGGAATTGTACCAGAGGTGGCCCAGTCATAAACGGTTCGCTCCGAAACACGAAGAAATTGCGCAACTTCCTGCACTGTAAGGATTTCCGGCTTTTCCTCTTGCATCTTATTATCCTTTTTAATCATCGTATTTAAGTGTGTAAATCTACTTCAAACAATAAAGATCTACACTATATGCGAAATAATACATTGTTTGCAAGGGAAAAATTTTTCCTCAGAAAATAAGAGTTTTTCTGTCGTCCCAAAATCATCCGGAATTGCTAACAATCAGTATCTAATATTGTCGATACCGATTACAAGTTAGCGCAAGTTGCTTTTATGCTGAATTCCTGTTTCTGTGCGGCGTATGCAGGGCTGTTTATGGTGAAAAAAATCAAAGAAGAACTGAGAATTGCAAAAAAATACTGGAAAAATTACGTTTTCCAGAGTCTTCTTGCCACGGTGTCGCTGTTTTGCGTGCTGATCTTTCTGGAGCATGGGGAGGAGGTTATTATCGCTTCGCTGGGAGCGACGGCGTTTGTTGTTTTTGCCCTGCCAAACAATCTTAGCGCTCATCCGCGTAATGTCATCGGCGGACACATTGTAGGTTTGCTGTGCGGCTTTGCGGGTCACTGGCTGCTGCATTTACTGCCCAACCCGGACCTGTTTATTGCCGAGGCCGGGATTCATGCGTTGTCTGTCGGGCTGGCGATCTTTATTATGGTCCTCATCAATACCGAGCATCCACCCGCCGCGGGGACAGCGCTGGGTGTGGCATTCGGAGGTTTGGATACCCGACTGGTGATCAGTGTACTGTTTTTCTCCATCGCGTTCAGTGCGATCCGTCTGCTGGCGAGGAAACATCTGCGTGATCTGGCGTGAAGTTAGACCGACTTGTGTTTAGCGAGCCAGTTTTGGCACCATTCTTCGGCCTGTGATTTTGTCTTGATCTGCCCTTCCAGTTGGGCGATGTACATTTCCTGTGCGAGTTGGCCCACCATCGGCCCCGGCGCGGCGCCCAGTGACATCAGGTCGTGACCGTTTAAGAGCGGCGCAGGGCGAATATCCTTTTCGTCGATTGCCATGGCCCGCTTTTTAATGACCTTGAGCGGCTGTGTGCTTTTGCCATTAGCTTTTTGGATTGCTTTTTGCAGGGTCAGCAAATCCCAGAAGTACGGCTCGTGCAGCAGCAGTTTCAGTTTTGAAACCGCCATCTCCGCATCCAGCAGGACATCGCGTTTTTGGAGCAGAAACCGGACATGCTTTAGATGGTCGTTGCTGAGCTTGAGCTTTTTGCAGTGGTCGAGTGCTTCTTTTGTCTCAAAACCTGTCCAAAATGCTGCCAGTGCCAGCGGAAAATCCACGGCCTGAGGCAGATATTGCAAAACTGTTTTTCCAAATGCGGCGGACTCGGCCTTGAAGACATCGAATATCGCCGCGGCCAGGCCGGAATCGATCAGCAGTTGCACACCGGCGGCACGATTGGGGTGCGAAAGGACCTGTTCGGTTTCGGTGGCGATGCGTTCAGCACTGACGCCGGTGATTCTGGGAGCATGCTTTTGGATGGCGGCCCAAGTGGCCGGTTCGATTGTAAATTCCAGCTTGACCGCGAACCGCACCGCCCGCAGCAGCCGCAGGTAGTCCTCGCCGAAGCGTTCATCAGGGTCGCCGATGGTTCGCAGGATGCGTTTTTCGAGATCCTTCTGTCCATCGACAAAATCCAGCACTTCTTTGGTGATGGGGTCATAGAACATGCCGTTGACGGTGAAGTCCCGCCGGGATGCGTCTTCGGTTGCGGAGCCAAACTCGACATGGTCGGGATGGCGGCCGTCCTGATAGCCGCCCTCGGTACGGAAGGTGGCGACCTCGACCTGCTGGCCATCGGTGAGCACCATGACCACGCCGAACTGGGCGCCGATCTGCAGGGTGCGCCTAAAACACTTCGTTACCTCTTCCGGCACCGCATTGGTCACCACATCATAATCCTTTGCAGGACGGTTCAGCAAACGATCGCGCACACATCCCCCCGCAAACAGGGCCTGAAAACCCTCTTTACGTAACCGACGAACGACTTTATATGCGGCATCACGGTTCGACATGGGAGATATAGTATCCGATTATCATAAAAACGACAGGAAAATTGGGTTTGATTGGGTTCGTTTTTTTGCTTCGCAGTTCGTTGTTCTTAGTTCTTAATTCATAGAATAAAACAAGTTAGCGTGATTTTGGTAATTTGGAAATTGGGTTCGTTTGTTCAATAAAAGTAACCGCGGATTACTCGGATTATTACGGATTATCGTTAAATAGGAACCACAGAGGACGCTGAAGATATCGAGAAATAAAGTTGAATTCATTGATTTGCTTTCCTTCTTTTTATGCTCCATTCTATATCCTTCATACTGCTTTGCATTGTACCTGATTCTTGAACTCATACCCCGGGTTGCGCTTCGCTTACCCGGGGCTACCATTGTTTAAGCCCT
>JBDLJN010000060.1:0-15215 GCA_039714335.1 Planctomycetota bacterium | reverse complement strand
GAGAAACGTGCCCCAGACGCTGCTCTCAGCCGCCGGATACATCAGCAGCGGAATCAGCGGTTCACACGGCCCGAAAACAAAAATGGTAAACAATATCCACGGTGTGAGATTTGTGTTTTTCGAAGGGTGAACGTGGGCGTGTTCGGCGGTATGGCTGTGTTCATGTTCATGCTCGCCGCTGTCGCCGTGCGAATGCACATGGCGGTGCGGCTTATTGCGAATCGCACGATGAATGCCCCACACACAATACGCAAAGCCGAATCCGATGAGCAGCCAGGCGGCGATCGAACCGCGGAACGCCTCAAACGTCTTCAGTTTCATGACCTGAATGCCAACAAAGACACCGATCAACCCAAGGACGACCGAACTGAGAACATGTCCCAGGCCGCATAAAAAGGTGATCCATGTAGACTTTGCCATCGACCATTTCCGTGCCCGGCTCATGACAATAAAGGGCAGGTAATGATCCGGACCGAGGGCCGTATGAATAAAACCGATCGAGGCGGCTGTGCCGCACAAAAGTAAAATTTCTGAGTTCATCAATCAATCCTTATGCGCATAAAAGTTTATTTTTCTTGCTACTGCATAAAATTAACGGATTCGTGCTACCCTGTCAACAAAAAAACAAGGGAATTGGCCGAATGGCAATCCCCTTGAACGGAACAAAAAGGCCTTAAAAAGCGATCTGTGCCCGAAGACCCAGCACTACCGCATCGCTGGTGCTGCTGTCGCCACCGGGATTGGTCACATACTGCAGCGACGGGCTGAGTATCATCCATTGCGTCACCGGGGTACTGTAATACAGCTCGGTCACGCTCTCGTAATCATCCGTATAGGTGCTGTCCGCACGGTCGCTGAAGGTGCCGTGGGCATAACCCAGGCCCAGCACATCATCGTCCCGGCCCTCGAACAGGCCCTGATATTGGAGGCCGAAGCTGTAAAAACACGAAATATCATTGGTCCGGCCGGATGCATAGCCATATCGGAAAAAGCCGCCCAATCCCTGCGTGTCATCCGGACTGTCGCTTTCATTGGTCAGTTTCTGATCGAAGCTGAGATAGACGCCCGTATCATCACGATATTCTTTTACCGCATCCGAATGCGCCTTGGGCTGGGGGTCGTACCACACGCCAAGCCGATACGCGCCCTGCAAGGTTCCCTTGTCCGAATCCAACTGTGGCGTAACGCCGGTTTCTACCATGTACACAAAATAATCCTCGTCATGGAAAGTGGTATTGAAACCCGTCTCACGCTTATCGGCCTGGGCATCCGCTGCTCCGGCAGACACATACCAATCTTCCGCCGGATGCCAGTAAACAACGGCCCCTAAACCATAATCGGGAAACGGGATCGTCGGGTTGTTGACCAGTGCGGAGTTAAGGAACTGAGCGCCCTCGTCATTGGCATACATATTACCGTCGAAGGAAACGGGGCAGCCCCGGCATTCAAAACCGCCGGTCATGTCCAGTTTACCGATTCGAAACTGCAGTGTATCGCTGAAAAATGATTGCTGATACCAGAACTCAATGATGTTAAACGCTTCGCGCGGAGCAAAATCGCCGTTGACGCCAAACGCCGACCCGACGGAAGTGCCGTCAATGTCCTGCCGGGACCAGGTGCCCTCGGCGTGCATATACAATGCCGCATTTTCGATGCCCAGCAGCTTCTCCAGGTCTGAGTTCATTTCAATATCATAGCTGCCCGACCAACGTCCCTTGCGGCGATGCGTACTGGAACCGCCTTTTACGTTGGCTTGATAGATGTTTGTCAGGCTGAAAGCAAACTCAATGCCCGACGGCTCCAAGGCATCATTAAGCCCCCACAGCCCCTCTGTTAGTGTCGTTCTGTCTGCTATGTGTTCGGCCTGGTCGGCAACCGCAACACCGGCAATGAGCAATACCATTGCTAATCCCAAAAAGCGTCTTCTGTCCATAATAATCCTTTCATGAATGCCGCACATTACGCATCAAATCTCAAAATTTACACTTTTCTATTTGCAACTGAGTTGCAAAAGAGATATTACGGATACTGCAACTGAGTTGCAAGTAGTTTTTTCTTATTTTTCTGAAAAAAGTGGGGCAATATCTTTATTCCTACCAATCCACTCGACAAAGGATTTGTCTGAATTTGCTTTACAACCGGCCTGATCCCCCTCATAATAGTCCGCGAATTCGGAACAGAACTCTTTAATTCTAAAAAGGTTAAGTGAAATGAGTGCAATTGAGCGCGTGGGTGTGTCACTGGATAAGGACCTGCTGGAGCAATTTGATGAATTGATCGGCGGGCAGGGGTATACGAACCGCTCCGAGGCGATCCGGGACCTGATCCGGGAGCGTTTGTCAAAAGAGCAACTGGCTAAACCAACCGCCAAGGCCGTGGCGGGGATCTTTCTGGTGTATGACCACCATCAGTCCGCCCTGACGGATAAACTGATGAAACTGCAGCACAGTCACCTGCTGCATGTCATCGCATCAACGCACATTCACCTGGACCATCACAACTGCCTGGAGATCATCATCCTCAAAGGCAAGGTCAAAGAGATCGAAGAACTGGCCAACCAAATGGCCGCCCTCAAAGGCGTCAAGCTCAGCAAGACCAGTATGATCAGTGTTACTTAGGGCTTGCTGAATAACTTTCAAATCACCGTTTTGATTGTGGCTTGACGGTTCAGGCGGCTCTTGTTGATACCACAGGTGGATGACTCCTACCTCTCAGATCGACTCCTGGCAGTCTGACTGACAACTGCCGCCATACAAAAAGTAAAAAATAAAGGAACCCTGTCAGTATTTTCTCCAGATTCATCACGATGAACGATACCATGATCGACACTTCGGACGTCCGGGCCAGTTTTGTCATTATCCGGCCAAGCTGAACCGGCGTTTGCCCTGGCCGAACTTGCCCTCGACCGCGATACGGTCAACTTCATCCTGATACTGAATCTTCCGTTGGGCCTTAAGCAGGTCAGCATCGGTTGTCGGTCTGCCAAGCGGCGGGCCGGACAGACGTATTCCATGTTTTTTACAGAATCGACGATTGTCCTTTGTCCGGTAAATCTTATCGACATGAACCGATTCCGGATAGAATCCAAATCGCTTACGATATTGCTCGATCTGTTCGATCAGATCACAGGATTCGTTATAAGCGTCCCAGCCAATTCTTTCAACAAAACTAAAACCACCAACAAGGCTGATCGACACCTTCGCCCCGAATTCCACAGGACCGATGGCCTTGCGGATTTTCTTTGCACCGGGCTTCTTCTGTTTGGCAACGGTCAGATACGCCTTACGGGCCTTTTGACGGTACGTACGAGGCTTCTTGCGAACACCCATAAACGGCTCGTGCATCGCATCGATGATCTCTTCGCTTTTTTCTCTGGCTTCATTGACAAGAGATAAATCAGTTGGATAAGCTATGTCGGCAGGCGTACATGTCGCATCAGCTATCAGTTTGCCTTGATTAGAAGGCCGCTGTTTATCATTGGTATCAGCGTCAATGTTATTGTTGTCGTTATCGTTGCAGTTGTCTGAATCAGAATCATTGTCTTTGCTATTTCCCATTGCTCTGCCAACAATCGATTCGTTGATGTCGGCAAGCATCTCCTTGTCAAAACGTTTGCGGAAATGCGTTAGCATAGAATGGTCAAACGGAACTTCGTCATGATACTCCATCAAACCAAGAAAGTACTGCAAATACGGGTTCTCACAAATCTGCTCAACCGTCTCGCGGTCGCTTGTTCCAAGCCGTTCCTTGATAAGCAAAGCTCCCAAAGCCATCCGAGCCGATTTGGCAGGACAATCGTTATCGTCACTGAACAACTCGCCGTAGGCTTCTTCGATCTGCTGCCAGGGAACCTGATCTGCCAAAACGACCCAGCGGTTATCGCTGCGAAGGTGGCCGCCGAAAGGGAGATAGAAATTGTCAAATGTCAACTGATTTGGGCTGGCTTTGCGATACATCCGTGTGCTCCAAGTGCAAGGGTTTTGAGCGATTGAATACGAATTCCATTCACTTGACAGAGTATAAACAAAACGCATCGCGTTGTAAAACAACAACTTAAAAGTTATTCAGCAAACCCGAATTAACGCAAACGACGCGAAAGAAGCAAGGGCCGCAAGATTTTAATAAAAACAGCGTGGGCACGGTGCGGCCCGCAAAAATGGGGTAATTATAAATGATGGCTTATTCGACCCCTGGGGTCGATAATATTTTTTGTATCTTTTTCCCCGGGTTCCGCTGCGCTGCACCCGGGGCTACCATTATTAAAGCCCTGTTCGGGCTTTTAACAGATCGCTCCACGAAACTGTTTTTTCTACGAATTTCCCCGTTACCACTCCGAGGGACAGAGGGCTTCGGAGAGCGGTTCGTTCCACCAGTTGGGGTCGCGGAGGTAGTGTTTCATCCACATCGCGGCGTTGACACCGTCGGCGACGGCGGTGATCAACTGCATCGCCGCACCGATGCGGCAGTCCCCTGCCACGAACACACCCGGCACCTTGGTCCGCAGGAATGCCGTATCGCACTGGATAAACCCGTGCTCTGTCAGATCGACAAACCCGGCCAGAAAGCCGGTGTTCGGCACCATACCGGCGAAGATAAAGACACCGTCACAGGTGATTTCACGAAGCTGATCGGTCTTGACATTTTTCACCACAGCCTTTTCAACGCTTTTGCCGCCGGCGATCTCGGTCAGCACACTGTCCAGCACCAGTTCGATATTCGAGTCGGACTGGTCGACATAGTCCATCAATTCCTCCACCAGAACAGGCGTCGCGCGGAATTCCTGCCGGCGATGGACCATATAGACCTTTTTGGCATACTTGGCCAGATGCAGCGTATCCTCGACGGCGGTATTGCCGCCGCCAACAGAGACGACGACTTTGTCTTTGAAGAACGGGGCATCACAGGTGCCGCAATAGCTCACGCCCGCACCGGCCTGGCGAAACTCCTCTTCGCCCGGCACGCCCAGATGCCGATAGGAACTGCCCGGCGTCAGGACGACCACTTTGGCGGTAAAGGTTTCTTTCGAGGTCGAAACTTCGATCAGGCCGTCGTCGCGGCGGTTCAGGGCTTTAACTTCGGCGCTGGTTTTGATCTCGCCGCCAAAGCCCTGCACCTGTTCCATCATCTTCATCGTCAGGTCGGTGCCGCCGATATCCTTATAGCCGGGATAGTTTTCGATGCGGTCGGTGTTGTTGATCTGGCCGCCGGGATAAAACTTTTCCAGCAGCAGTGTTTTTTGACGATCCCGCGACGCATACAAACCCGCACCCAACCCGGCCGGGCCGGCGCCGACAATAATGCAATCATACATGTTATCTGACATTTTGATTCCCCATTACAAGTTATATATTCATGTTATCGAATTACCGGTTACAGGCAACGGTGTCGGGCAATGCCTGAAAATCATGCTCAAAAATACGCCGCAACTCGTCAGCGGGAACCGCTTCCCAAATACGCGGTCTGCTGCGCGGCTGCTGTTCATATTTACCCAGTAAGTTCTGAGCATCATCAAAGAACAGTTCCTCATACGAGTTTTGAATGTGAAGATAAACAATCTGGACAACGGCCTTCGTATTTTCAGGTTTGATCTTTGTCGAGTCGGGCGAAATCTTTTCCAGGCAAACCGGCACCAACTGTCCCGCTGCCGAAAGCACATCGACAATCACATCGTCATACTCACTTCGCAGGAACTGACGGGCCAGTTCGTGCAAGAGCGGTTCGGGAAGGAAAAACTGATCCGCCGGAAACGTTTTTGTGTCTTTCACATTGCACTCCACTGAAAGCCGGCCGCTTTCATCGGAGCGGATCCTGTATTCCTGAGCTTCCGCTGTCCCCGGACGAATAAGATCTGTTTCCCAGCGATAATCCTTTTGAGCCGTATCGAACCAGAGAGAGGACTCCAGCTTCAGTGCCCCGGACTCAAGATGCTGAATCTGAAGCTGACGCAGTGCCTGTTCCTGGTCATTATACAAAGAATAGCGGGCAGAATAATAGCCCAAAGGGCGACCCCTAACAGCATCTTTTATTAAAAATGCCTCATCAGACAACAACTCCCCGGATAGAGACTGCGACTGAACCTGCAAAAATTCATCCATAAAGGCCAGGCCGTCTGTCTGTTGTTGCGGCTTCTGATATTGAATGCTTTCGGCTAATGAGCGGAAAACATTCTCTTCGTAGAGACCGCTGACCCCGGACGATTGGACGATAAGCTCAACAGACCGGTTATCATCTAATCGCATGATCCCCAAATAAAACTGGTCCGCTGTCGCAGCTGAATTCGAAATCATCCTGGCATAAATCATCGGGTGCTGTCGGCCGATTTTCTCGACGCCATGGATCGTCGCTGCCGCTTCGTAAGCATGCCGGGTCAGCAATTCCTGCTCGGACCCGGCCGGGGTACTGAAAATATATCGCCAGCGTACCGCGATCCTCCCTCGTCTCGGCGAACCGAACTGCGCGACAAGGGTCATACAGCTTTCAGACCCCTCATATTGCCATACGGGGGTGTGCTCCCAACCGGGATTGGCGGGCATCGCCACCGACAATCCGGAACCGAACAGCGTTAATGGGTCTGACAGAAGAATTCTGGCACTTTTTTTAACGATCAGGCCGGCGATGAATAAGCCAATCATCAAAATAGCCAGAAGAACGATTTCGGTCAACGAATAGCGTTTTACTTTTTCAATATCCATAGGGCCAAATCATACGAGTTGAGAGACGTTATTTCAACTCCTGTTGTCCGGAAAAAGCGAATAAAGCGCTAAAACCCTTTCTGAACTCGCTGAATCCATCCGCTGCCAAACACCTATTTCTATTTAGTAAAAGAGGTTACGCGCACACGCCGGGTCTTTGCCACACCTGTATGCCCGTCAAGAATCTGGGGTCGAGAGTGTGAAAACCTCAAGCTTCTCATTGAAACATGCCGATTTACTGGAGAGAACCGCCTGTGACCGGCGTTATTTGTTATATTTTATGAAAAGCGGCTTTCGAATGATATGCCCTTAAGAATAGTATATGTGTCGCGGTTAAAATCATAACTTATAACCGCAACCTTATACAGCCGTGCAAAAACGGAAATTTTCAATCACAATCAGTGTGCGATAACTATGGTCCAAAAAGAACCGCTTAACCTGATAGAAATCGAAAACATTCTGGCAGAGATCTGCCGACAAAAGCCCCCTGTCATTGGCAGTTTTATGTTCGATGGAAAATGGCGGGTTTTCGAGTTAAGAGCGAATAGCCTCACTGACGATTCCATTATTTTCAGCATAGAAACACCTTGTGAAAACTTTCAAAAAGAGATGCCCGTTGGGATCTGTGCCCATTTGGGACATTTCAAATACCTGTTTGATTCGACCGTTCAGGCGATTGAGCAACGGAATCTGTCGCAGCGGATCTTATTGAATTTTCCCGATAAAGTCGAACGGGTTGAACGCCGGGCCTATCACCGCCATTCTGTTCCGGCCGATATGACGGTTAAGGTTATGTTCTGGCACCGCGGCTATCTGGACGATTTGGATGAGGCGCCAGCCGAAAACTACTGGCAGGGACGCTTGCTGAATCTTTCGGCGGGCGGGGCACGGTTTGAAATTGAAATCGAGCAGAAAGAACATTTCAAAGTCGGGCAGATTTTGGGTATACAATTTACACCGATGAGTTATCAAAAGCCTCTGCTGCTTGAATCCCATGTTAAATATGCCGAAGAGCAATCAGATAACAAGCACTTCAGGATCGGTGTTGAGTTCTTAGGATTGGAGAGCAGTCCCGAAGACCGCGAAATTCTAAATCGCATCCTCGAGACCATCAACCAATACGAAGCTATGCACGTTGGTGCGAACGCATCCCCAAGCAGCTAAACCCCTTAAGGGCGCCCTTAAGTTTTATTGACCGCATCAATGCCCGCTAACAGCGCCCTCGCCTTGGTCAATGTTTCATCCCACTCCGCCTGCGGATCTGAATCCGCGACAATACCGCCGCCTGCCTGAACAGTCGCCTTTTGTCCGGAAATCAAAATCGTGCGAATGGCGATATTCCAGCACAGGTCAAAATTCAGACCGATCCAACCGATGCTGCCTGTATAGACGCCGCGGGCCGTCGGTTCCAACTCGTCGATGATCTCCATCGAACGAATCTTCGGCGCACCGGTAATGGAACCGCCCGGAAACGATGCTTTCAGAATCTCTACGACGCGATGCGGCGACGGCGGCAGAGTCAATTGTCCCTGTACGGTCGCGACGGCGTGGTAAACCGTCGGGAAGGCCTCGATCTGGCGTTCGCATCGCACATGTCGTGTTCCCGGCACACACACCCGCGCCAGATCATTGCGTTCCAGGTCGACGATCATCGCCAATTCGGCCTGATCTTTTTCACTTGAAACCAGATCGTGAAAATGCTCCCTGTTTTCCGCGGACTCATCCGACAGCAATGGATTTCGCGGCCGTGTTCCCTTGATCGGTCTGGTCACGATTGAATCGCCTTTAACTTCCAAAAACAACTCCGGCGACGCACTGACTACCGCCCTGTCCTCCCATGCCAGATAGGCCGCAAAAGGGCTGGGATTGAAACGGTTCTGCCAATGAAAAAGATCGACACTGCGGGCTTCGAGCGGTTTTTCAAACCGCTGTGAAAAATTGATCTGATACGTATCGCCCTCAACGATATAGTGCTTGATCTTCGCGATCGCATCCAGATACATCGCTTTGGTCATATTGCTTTCGGTCGTATCCGCTTCGACCGTTTCAATATCCGCAGGTTTCATCACAGGTGCCGAAGCGGCTATTGCTTCATCGAGCCAACCGTGCAGCACGGCAAATTTTTCTTCTGCTGTTTCGCCGCGGCCGTCACATTCCAATACCGTCAATGTAAACTGTCCCGTCCGGTGGTCAAACAGGATCACCTTGTCGTAAAAGCCCAACCGGATCACGGGAAAGCCCCGATCATCAACTGCTGTGTGAGGGAGCTTTTCGATAAAGCGTCCCAGTTCATAGCCGAAATAGCCAATCCAACCGCCGAAAAAACCAGAAAAGGTGTCTGACCCCTTTTCTTTAAGACGATATTTGCTGAGAAAACGCTGCAATTTCTCGAACGGTTCATCCTGCTGCAGTGAGAACTCGAATACCTCCACCGGTTCCGCGGCGAAGATACTCTGGCCCTGCACAGAATCGTTGCCGCCGAGAATGGCCGGAAGCGACTTGCCCGCAACGACCTCGGAAAGGGACGACAGAGGAATACCCGTCTCAACCGGGCAGAAATGAGGCTTGCAAAAAATCGGCTGTTTGAAATGTACGGGCATAGTTTGAAGATTTAACCACGGATTCCGCGGATTGACACGGATTTTTTTATGTATAATTAAGTTAATCCGCGAAAATCTGTGAAATCCGCGGTTTATATTTTATTCTCCGTGGTTTCTGGATTGAACTGTTCAATGATCTGGACCGAAGCGGAGGCGCCGATGCGGGATACGCCCACTTCGATGAAGGCCAGCGTCTGCTGCAATGTTTTGATCCCTCCGGCAGCCTTGATCCGGCACCGCGGGGCCGCTTCGGCCATCAGTTTTACGTCCTCAATTCGGGCACCGCCGGCCTTGTAGAAGCCGGTACTGGTCTTGAGAAAGTCCACGCCGCATTGCTGGGCAATTTCGCAGACGAACCGGATTTGTTCTTCGTTCAGTGCTGCCGATTCGATAATGACCTTCAACGGAACGACCGGCTGCATCGAACGGCAAACCTTGAGGACCGCCTGAAAATCCCGCCGGAGCGTGTCCGCATCGCCGGCAAGCACAGAGGCAAAATCCGCCACGATGTCCACCTCATCAGCACCGTCCATGATCACCGCTTTGGCCTCGAAGGCCTTTACCTTTGACAGGTTTGTCCCATAGGGAAAGCCCGCGACCGAAACGACCTTGACGCCGGTGCCGTGCAGGATATCCGCACACAGCGACACCCACCGCGGCTGCACACACGCCGCATAAAAACCGTAATCCACCGCCTCTTGACAATGCCGCCGAATATCAGCCTCCGTTGCCATACAATCCAGCAGCGTGTGGTCAAAATATTTCGCTAATTGTTCTTTTGTTTGTATTGTCATATCAATCTTTCCAGTTCCACCAGTTCAGCTTTTCGGGGTCATGGTTTTTGTGGGTTGTGTAGTATTTCGCACAACGGAAGACATACAGAACGCAGCGGTCTACGGGGGCGGCTTTCTGGCCGCAGAGATCGTCGTATAACTGCTCTGGATCGGCGGTTTTCATGTCCTCGATTGAATGGACGCCGACATCGTTTAAGAGTTTTTCGATCTTTTCGCCGACTCCCGGAATGGTTTGTAAATCTGACATTGTATTACCCATCCATTATTCGACCCCGATGGGATCGGAAAATTTCTCGCGTTACCAAACCACGGGTTTCGGTCGCTTCGCTCCCTGCACCCGCGGCTATTCTTATTCAAAGCCCTACGGGCTTTATTGTCGGACATCCTCTACGGATTCCGGCGATTGGGCTGGCTTTTTCTCGGCGGGCAGTTCCATGATGGGGATGCGGGGTTTGCGCGGTTTTTCCGATTCGTCCGTAGATACTTCTATCGAAGACAGCTCTTTAGCAAACTCGTCGTCTTCGTCGATCTCCTCTTCGGATTGTGCGGCCAGTTCCTGTTTTTCAGCGGTCTCCGCATCTGTTCCAAAGCTGGATGCTTCGGCCACATTGCCCGACTCAGGTTTGGACTGCTGCTCTGCGGCCACCTCCATCGCTTCGGGGTTGGCATAGATCGCATTATGGACCGCTTCTTCGGCGGGCTCGCTGGTCAGGGGTTTCAGGTAAATCGGGCCGGTGGCATCGGGCTGCTCGACCCAGACCAAGTGGTTCCGCATCAGTTCCAGCATCGCCAAAAACAGCCCGATCATCGCCAGGCGGTTGGCCCGTCCTTCAAAGGCTTTCTGCAACGACATTGGCCCTTCGGTCTGCAGGCGATGCAGCAGTTCGATCTGGTACAGGTCGATCGGGGTGTCATCGGTGATATGATCATAGTCTTGATAGTTCCCCGTGGCCTTGAGGATTCCGTCAAACGCCTCCAGCAGCGTCCAGATGCTGACCTGATCCAGATCCAGTTCCGGTTCTTCGGTCGGTTTGACCTTTTCCAGAATGGCGTCGGAACGGGTAAACCGCTGCTGCCGCTGCTCGGCGGCGTCCTGCAGGAGGTTGGCGGCGTCCTTGAATTTCTTATACTCCAGAAGCTGCCGCACCAACTCGGCGCGGGGGTCCTGGGCGTCGGCATCGCTGTCTTCGTCCAGTTCCGGCTTGGGCAGCAGCATGATGGACTTGATCTCCATGAGCGTAGCCGCCATGACCAAAAACTCACCGGCCAGATCAATATCCAGCATCTTGAGCATCTCAATGTACTGAATATACTGCTCGGTCACATGGGCGATGGGGATGTCGTAGATATCGACCTCCTCCTTGCGAACCAGATACAGCAGCAGATCCAGCGGCCCGGCAAAACTGTCAAGTTGTACTTTATATTCTGCCACTAATTATTCATCACCTTCGTTGCCGGCAAGCGGTTCCTGCTTGGCCAGGATCTCTTTGGCCCGCTCGGCATCCTTTTCAAGCACCTGCAATTTGACATTCGTGCTGAATGGTTTAATTGTCCCGATGTCTTCGCCCACCACAATGGACTCAACACCGGCATTTTCGAGCGTAACTTTCGCCAGTTCCGCATCGAAACTGCTCTCAAACTCGCCAATGGTTACTGATTTTTGATCGTCAAGCATTTTGACCTCCCTTATTTCTCTTTAGCAAGAACTTGTTTTGCCTTTTCGGCATCGCCAGCCATTACCTGTATTTCAACATTAAAAATCGCGGAGTTATATGTTAAATTAGCCGCGAGATCCTTGCCTAAGATAACCGATTTGATACCCGCATTGTCTAAGGCCAGTTTTGCCAAATCCGCCTCGTAACTATTTTCAAACTCCTCGATCGTTACCAATTCCTGATCATCAGCCATTTCGTATTGCTCCCAATCCGATCGCGTCGCGGACACGCTCCATCGTTTTCGACGCGACAGCCCTTGCTTTCTGTGCTCCTTTGCACAGCACTTCTTCCACGTAATCCGCATTATTATCCAACTCTTCCCGTTTCTGCCGAAACGGACGGAAATAATCGTGCAGCAACTCGACCACACGCTTTTTCACTGTGCCGTAGCCGGTGCCGCCGGTGCGGTACTTTTGTTCCCACTCGGCGAGTTCATTTTCATCGGCTACCAGTTTCAGCAGGGCGAAGGCATTGCAGGTATCCGGGTCCTTGGGATCCTCGACCGGGGTCGAATCGGTCACGATCCGCATCACCTTTTTCTTGACCTTGTTTTCCGGCTCAAAAATCTCGATAGCGTTGTCGTAGCTTTTGCTCATCTTGCGGCCGTCAATACCCGGCACCACGGCAACGGATTTGAGAATATGTTCTTCCGGAAGAACAAACGTCTCGCCGTAAATATTGTTGAATTTATTGGCAATATCGCGGGTGACCTCGATATGCTGTTTCTGATCGGCGCCCACCGGCACCAAATTGCTGTCAAACATCAGGATATCGGCGGCCTGCAGGACCGGATAGGCAAACAATCCATGCACCGGCGAGAGGCCCTGTTCGACCTTGTCCTTGAAGCTGGTACACCGCTGCAAGAGGCCCATCGGCGTTACGCAAGACAAAATCCACGCCAGTTCCGTCACCTCCGGCACATCCGACTGCCGCCAGAAAACCGTCTTTTCCGGGTCCATCCCCAGCGCCAGGTAGTCTTTGGCCACATCCAGCGTATGTTCGTTGAACTGCTTGGGTTCGGGGTTGGTGGTTAGGGCATGGTAGTCGGCAATGAAGTAAAAACCTTCATTTTCTGCCTGTAACTGCAGATGCTGCCGCATCGCGCCGAAATAATTGCCGATATGCAGCTTGCCGGACGGCTGTATTCCCGAAAGTACTCGCAAAATTGTCTCCTGATTCAAAAACGCCTGATAATAAAAGACATACAGTAGCAATTTTGAGCCGGAAAGTCAAGTACCGGATGCAAAGAATTGGTATCGTCACCAACGGATTATTGCTTGGACCGGAATGATTTTGTGCTATAATCCCTGCTGAATTCACCCAATAATGAGGATGAAAACATGAAACTGGCCAGCTATCTCTATCGTGACACCGTTTCCTGCGGCATCGTGACCGACAGCGGTATTATTGACATTCCCGCCAACACCGACAGGGCGAACAAACTGAACAGCATTAAGGAAATGCTCACAAAAGGCCCTGCGGCATATGCGGTTGTGGAACAACTGGCCGCATCTGTTCAGGAACGGATACCCTTGGAAGAGGTTCGATTGCTGGCTCCTCTGCCACAACCGGGGAAGCTGCTTGCACTGGCGGGCAACTATCGAAAACATCTGGAAGAGACCCAATGGCTGGACAGGACATTTGACGACCAGGCGACGACAACCAATCCGTGGCCGTTTATCATGCCCTCGACCGTCCTGACCGAAACGGGTACCGAGATCGCCTGGCCGGCATACAGCGAGCAGGTGGACTACGAGATCGAACTGGCGATTGTCATCGGACAAACGATCAAGTGTGTTTCGCCGGAACGGGCCGCGGCGGCGATTGCCGGTTATACCATCGCTAATGACATCTCCGCACGGAGCACGACATTCAAAGAAGGTCGAAAAGATCGTCCGCGGGATGATTATTTTGATTGGCTTATGGGCAAGTGGTCCGATGGATTTCTGCCGCTGGGGCCGTGGATAGTGACGACTGACGAGATTGGCGACCCGCAGGATTTGGAGATGGAACTGAAAGTTAACGGACAGACCCGGCAAAAATCGAATACCTCGCAGATGATCTTTTCCGTTGGTCAGATTGTTTCATTTATCAGTCACCTGATGACGCTGGAACCGGGCGATGTGGTCATTACCGGTACGCCGCATGGGGTGGGAGCTGCGGACGGGCGATTCCTTAATCCCGGCGACATGATGGAGGGCTCCATTGAAAAGATCGGCGTACTGACCAACACCCTTGGCTCCAGGCCGGATGCGTTTTATAAGGCGTTTATCTGGTAGGGAGCGGATGCCGCTCGTCGGCTACTTTGTCTGCTTTTCAAGCTTGATGGCTTTGTTATTGGTTTTTAGTTTTCGTGATTTATTCCAGTTCTTTTTGCCCGATTCGAGGGAGCGGGCAAAGCCGTAGTCGATACCGCCACAAGCAGTGTAAACGGGTTTCTTTTTTTCATCCCAGCGGGAAAATTTGCCGATAATGGTCGCCATATACCAGCGATAGGGAAACTCGTGTTCACTGACGAGCGGATCGATGGCGGAGATGTCGACGTTGTGGGCGTACTCGAGATCGTATTCGGTTACCACGAAAGTAATGTCCCTGGTGTAATAGTGCTCGGCCCAGTATTGGTCTTTTTGCCTTTTGGGATCGGCAAAGACCTGCCCCAGCACTTTTTCATCCCATTGGCTGGGTACGTACGCATCCAGAAAGGTCAGATGGAAAATTGTGTCCGGTTTTGTTTCGGCAATGCACCTGGCGGCCGAATGAATCGTCCATGACCCGGCGGAGTGGCCGATGATGTGGATATGCTTGAAATCGGTACCGAGTGCCTGAATCGCCTTGGCCAGGCGCGGCCCGGCGATGTCGCGGGCGTACTCGGCAGCCTGGATGGAGGTAATAACAATCGACCCTCCCCGCCAGTCGTAGGACCCGCAGGCCCATTCATTCGGATCGACACGGTCAGCAATCGCCGCGGCCATCTCGCTCGGCCAAGAATCCTGCCCCTTGTCCATCCAGCCATGGACGACCATGACCAATTTATCGGCCTTGGGATTGATGGCAACGCCCTTTTGGATCACGATGTTTGGGTCGGCAGATACTTCGGGCGTCAGCAGTTCGTGCTGAAATGCAAAAATTCCTTCGTCTCGGATCGACAGGCAGCCGGCATCGGCCTGCGTGACCGTGACCGGGGCGTTCAGATACTTTTTGAGGCCGTTGCTCTGCATCAGTTTGATGATCTCTTCACGGGCGTCGAAATCGGCGAAGCAAATCGCAACAGTAAAACTCAACAGCAATATCGAATATTTCAGTATTTGCATTTTGATTTCTTTCATCTTAAAGCATCATTTTCCGGGGGTTTCACCCCCGGCTACTATTTTACGGCCCTTCGGGCCTGATAAAGAATTATTCTGTTTTTATCAG
>JBDLJN010000059.1:0-15217 GCA_039714335.1 Planctomycetota bacterium | reverse complement strand
GGGTCGCGAAAAAACGAAAACACCCAGATCAATACGATCAGCAGGATCAACTCCGGCAGCCAGACCGTCAGAATCGCACCGGTGGGGCTGCCTTTGACTGATTGCGGGAAAAACTTCCATGCAATCAGAAAGTACCCAATCATAACTGCCAGCAGGATCAGCGGAAACACCGCCACCTGCGGCAAACCGTATCGTGTTAGTGGTAGTCTCATGGACAAACAGAATATGCGATAAGGGCCGTAAAATCAAGCAGAATAACGACCTACATTTCCCTTGGCAAAACCGCACTCAGCCCCTATAATTCAATGATATTCAAACTTTTTCTGAAAGGAGCCGTGATGGGCTGGGGACGCACATTTTTATTGGGGGGTGTCGGGAATCGGCAGGGCATCTCGGACTGCGAAGCGGATGTCAGGGTTCTGAAGGAATCGCTGATGCAAATTCATCAAGAGGGCCAGAGCATCGATTCGGAGTTGTTGACTGTGCAGCGTGAAAACGACCATTTAAAACTGTATCTGGCCGCGATCACCCGTCTGCTGGTCCACAAGGGCCTGCTCGAAAAGGAGGAAATCGAAAAAATGGTCGATATCATTGACGCCGAGGACGGGGCCATGGACGGCAAGGCCCGCGGCGATGTGCTGTAGTTTGCTTGCCAGCACATAACTCTTTTCTAATAAAACAGTTATAGCGGAAATGCCGGTGGTCCACCGATTGCCTAGCCAGGAACGCTAAAAAAGGGTTGACTTTTCTTAATTTCCGGTTATATTATTAGGTTTTCCTTATTGGACAAGACAAGTGGAGATAGTATTATGAAAAAAGATATACATCCGAGTTATGATGTCGTCAAGGTTCGCTGCGGTTGCGGCAACACCTTTGAGACGCGCAGTACCGCCAAAGAGATCCATGCGGAGATCTGCTCGATGTGTCACCCGTTCTTTACGGGCAAACAGAAGTTTGTTGACACCGCAGGCCGTATTGACCGCTTTAACAAGAAGTTTGGCGGCGGATATTCTTTCCAGAAAAAAGACAAGAAGTAGCTATCTAATTTCGTTACACCATTGCGCTGTTGAGCTTGATCTTTACCGGTCAAGCGTTGGCAGCGTAATTTTTTTGCCCTGATCGCGAAGGAAATCCTATGTCAGATACAAACACAGCCGTACTGAAAAAACTTGCTGAACTGGACGGGCGGTGTGTCGAGATTGACGCCCAGATCAGCAATCCGGAGATCGCCAGCGATGCAAACAAGCTGGTGCCGCTGACCAAGGAACAGGGCAAACTGATGCCGCTGGTCAGCCGTTATCGGGAATACATGAAAAACGCCGGGGAGATGGAAGACGCCCAGGCGATGCTCGATGACCCGGAGATGAAGGAAATGGCCGCCGCGGAGATCGAGACACTCTCCGGCCAGCAGGAAACCCTCATCGAAGAGATCAAAAACACACTGGTCATGGCCGATGACGCGGCGATCGATTCGGTGATTATGGAAATTCGCCCCGGCACCGGCGGCGATGAGGCCTCGCTGTTTGCCGGCGACCTGTATGAAATGTACAAACGCTATGCCGACAAACAGGGCTGGAAGATCGAAACGATGGACTTTTCCGGAACGGAAATGGGCGGTATCCGGGAGGTTATCTTAAATATCAAGGGCCCTGGCGTGTGGTCGCAACTGGGCTATGAAGGCGGCGGTCACCGCGTCCAGCGCGTGCCGGAAACCGAATCGCAGGGTCGCGTTCATACCTCCGCGGCAACAGTCGCTGTACTGCCGGAACCGGAAGAAGTGGATATCGTAATCAACCCTGACGATGTGGTCGAACATGTCAGTTGTGCCGGCGGGCCCGGCGGACAAAATGTCAACAAGGTTGCCAGTGCCATCAAGCTGGAACATAAGGAAACGGGCATTGTGGTCAGTATGCGGGACGAGCGCAGCCAGCACAAAAACCGCGCCAAGGCATACCGGATTCTGCGAAGCCGCCTTTACGAGCACTATCAAAACAAGGCCAATGCCGAACGGTCCAGCGCCCGTAAGAGCATGATCGGTTCCGGCGACCGCTCCCAGCGCATCCGCACCTATAACTTTCCGCAGAACCGCCTGACCGACCACCGCATCAACCTGTCGCTGTACTCGCTGGACAAGATAATGATGGGCGAACTGGACGAGGTGATCGCGGCAATGCAGGACTACGACAAACAGCAGCGACTGGAAAATCTCTGATTGAGGATAAATCAATGATTATCGTCGTAACCGGCATGATGGGAATTGACAAAAAGCAGTACCTTGCCAAGGTCTGTGAATACGCGGCCAAACGCGGCAACGATATTCTGCTGTGTAATGTCGGCGAACTGATGTATGCCGAAGCACCGGATATTCCGCCAGGTAAAATCCTGGATATTTCGTTGAAGCGGCTGCATTCGCTGCGACGGAGTGTGATCAAAGATATCATTCGCAAGAGCACCGAGCATAAGTATATTATCGTCAATACCCATGCCACCTTTCGCTGGCGGCACGGGCTGTTTCCGGCGTTCGACTTTTACCAGATGCGGCAGCTGGATCCCGATTTGTTTATCTGTATGATCGACGGCGTGGAGCCATTGCACCTGCGGCTGAATCGTAAGCATCACATTCAGCACAGCTTGAAGGACCTCATCGTCTGGCGCGAGGAGGAAGTGCTCGCCACCCAGATGATGCAGCAGGGGACAAATGAAAACGCCGGCTTCCATATTCTGGCACGGGGATTCGGCAAAGGAACGATTGAAACCTTTTACCAGCTGGCATTTGAGCCGGAGCGTAAAAAGGCCTACCTGAGCTTTCCGATGACGCATGTGGCCGGGATGCCGGAGATGCTGGCGACCATTGACCGGTTCCGCGATGCGATGAAGACCACGTTGACCTGCTTCGACCCCGGTGACCTGGAAGAGGCGTATCTGCCTTACTACGCTCAGCAGGCCCAAAAAGCCGGCAGGAACACGGTCGAAGTTGAAGTGCTTGGTGAAACGGTGCAATTGAATGCGGCCGAAGTTGCCCAGATCGAGCGGGACATCAACAGCCAAATCTACGCCCGCGACTTTGCCCTGATCGACCAGGCCGATATGATCATCAGCTTTATCCCGGAACTGGACGATGGCATGCCCGCACTGTCCAGCGGCGTCGAGCGGGAGCTGCAGCACGCCCACGAAGCGGCCAAACAGGTCTATGTGATCTGGATGCCGAAGAAAGAACCGTCGGTTTTTATTACACAAACCGCAAATAAAATCTTCCGTACTCCCGCCGAGGCGCTGAAGTATTTTGAAAAAGAATACGAATACAAAAGCCCCCTGTTGTTTGAGTAAAAGCCAAATCAACGAAAGGACTTGCAAGTGAATCGCCGTGACTTTTTAAGGACGGGCATAACGCTGTCCACCGGTTTAATGGTCGGGTGCCAATGGAGCAAAGCGGCCCAGAGCAGCGCTTCGGACACTCTTCCAAACATCATTCTGATCAATGCGGATGATTTGGGGATCGGGATGCTGGGCTGTTACGGGCAGAAGATTGTCAAGACACCGCATATAGACCGGCTGGCCGCCGAAGGGATGAAGTTTACAAACTATTACGGCGGTGTCCTGTGTGCTCCGGCACGATGGTCGCTGCTGACCGGCATGCATGACGGCCGTTTGGGCGGCTGGAAACAGACCTCCGCGGGACTGCCGATTAAACGCGACAAGGGCAATATTACCGAAGAAGAATATCAAAATCGAATGGCCAAGCTGAAAAAAAAGGCCAACCCAATCCATTCTCAGGAAGTTTTTCTTGCCCAGGTGGCTCAGCGGGCCGGCTACAAGACCGCGCAGTTTGGCAAACTGGATCGCGGATTTCTGACATGGACCGAACGCGTCGAGCGATTCGGCTGGGATTTTCATGAGGGCTACTATGACCATGTACGGGCACACGGTTTTTATCCGCCGTACCTGTGGCGAAACGGACAGCGGTTTGAGCTGGAGGGCAACACGAATCCGGATTGCGGCAAGATGAGCGAAAAAGGCAATGAACCGGTCGGCTCCGGCGGGAAAACATATTCGCAGGAAGTATTCATCGAGGATATTCTCGAATATATCCGAAAGCATAAAGATCAAAAATTTTTCCTTTACCATTCTACACAGCTTCCGCACGGACCGGTGGCGATCCCCGAACTGCATCCGGACTATGCAAACGATCCGCGGATGTCGCTGGCCGAGAAGAAGTACGCGTCCATGGTCAAAATGCTCGACGATCATGTCGGGCTGATTATGGATGAGCTGAAAAAACTGGGGCTGGATAAAAAAACGGCTGTCTTTTTTACATCGGACAACGGCCATGAACTCTACTACGGCCCGAAGCCCAGCTACTTCCAACAGCGGCTGCCGAACGGCGAAAAGGCCAATCTGACCGACAAAAAATGGCGCACTTCCGAGTGCAGCGACATTTTTGACGGCAATGCCGGACGGGCTGGTCTGAAACGGTCAGGATACCAGGGCGGAATGCAATCGCCGATGATCGTCCGCTGGCCGGGACATATTCAGGCCGGAACCGAAACCGATCTTTTAAGTGCGCATTATGACTTCATGGCGACGATGGCTGAATTGATCGGCGGTTCAATACCCGTTGGCAAGGACAGCATCTCCTATCTGCCGACACTGCTGAGAAAACCTCAGTTGCAGAAACATGATTATGTAATGGTTAATAACGGCTTTCGAATAATGGGACGAACAGCACTGGTCACCAAGGAGGGCTGGAAACTGGTGGAGATCGACCGGGAAAAAGATGCGTTTCAGCTTTATAATATCGCCGAAGATAATGAAGAACGCCGCAATTTGGAAAAAGAGCATCCGGAGATTGTTAATCAACTGAAGACGGTTCTGCTAAGCCAGATCAATTCACCTCGCCCCGATATTCCACAGGATCGTACTTCTCCGGCAATATAGTCGCCTCAGCATTCGTTAGTATTAATAATGCGGGGTTTTCTGGATCCGCGCATGAATTTACTATAACTTCTTTTAGAGAAGAGCGTTATGGATCGAAGGTGTTTTTTGAAAACCTCTGCATTGGCGGCAGGAATGTATGCACTTACCGGTTGCGCCAATGGTAAAGCCCCATCAATGGCGCCAATCCCGCAAGGGGCCCGGCCCAATATCATTCTCGTGCTTACGGATGATCAGGGGTATGGCGATTTAAGCTGCCACGGCAACCCTGTCCTGAAAACGCCGCATCTGGATTCGCTTTATGCGGAAAGCTTGCGGCTGACCAATTTTCATGTCAGCCCGACGTGTTCACCGACCCGTTCGGCCCTGATGACCGGACGGCATGAATTTAAAAACGGTATAACGCATACCATCCACGAACGTGAACGCATGGCCCTGGCGGCGGTGACATTGCCGCAAGCCTTGAAAAAAGTCGGCTACACAACCGGCATTTTCGGTAAGTGGCATCTTGGCGACGAAGATGCTTACCAGCCGGAAAACCGCGGCTTTGATGAGGTCTTTATTCACGGGGCCGGCGGTATCGGACAAAAATATCCCGGCAGTTGCGCGGATGTGCCGCCGAATCAGGAGAATCGGTATTTCAACCCGGTCATTAAACATAACCGCACATTTGTCAAGACCAAAGGTTTCTGTACGGATGTCTTTTTCCGGCAGACTCTGGGGTGGATCAACAAACAGCGTCAGAAAAAGGAACCGTTTTTCGCCTATCTGTCCACCAATGCGCCGCATGGACCGTTCATTGCTCCTGAGAAATATTTAGAGCAGGTTAAAGCACGGGGGGCGAAAAAGAAAACTGCCGGCTTTTACGGAATGATTGAAAATATCGACGATAATATGGGCCTGCTGCTTCAGAAGCTTAAAGAGTGGGATATGGAAGAGAATACGCTGTTGATTTTTATGACTGACAACGGGACTTCCGCTGGTTGGCTGGCAGGTATGAAGGGCCGTAAAGCTTCTCCGGACGAAGGGGGAACTCGTGTGCCGGCGTTCTTCCGCTGGAAAGGCCGAATCCGGCAAGGCACGGATGTGGGTCGACTGGCTGCGCATATCGACCTGTTCCCGACACTTGCCGAACTGGCGGGCGCGATGCTGCCGGATAATGACCAAGTCGAAGGGAAGAGTCTCGTGCCGCTGCTTAAAGACCCGCAGGCGAAATGGGAAGACCGTTTTGTCTTTACACATGTCGGCCGCTGGGCAAAGGGAGCCGGTCCGGATGGGGCAAAATATAAAAAATGTGCCGTGCGGAGCGACCGGTTCCGCTTTGTCAACAACAATGCCCTGTATGACATGCAGGCCGACCCGGGACAGAAAGTGAACGTGATCGATCAGCATCCGGAACTTGTCAAAAAGATGCGAACCGCTTATAATACATGGTGGTCCGAAGTCCGACCAATGATGATCAATGAAAAGGTGAAATATGAAGGCGTCGCGCCGTTTATCAGGGATTATGAACAGCAGAAAGAGACGACCGGTATCCCGGATTGGAATTCTCCGGCAATATAACCGTCTCACTATGCGTTATATAATCTCAGCAATATGACGTTTTAAATTTCCGAATAACAGATGGCCGTCAAAACATAAGCTTTAGCTTTTATGAAAGGGCTTTTTATGAATCGAAGACATTTTTTGAAAACCTGTGCTTTAGCAACAGGGATGTACGCACTGACCGGTTGCGCCAATGGAAAAACCCTGTCGACGGCCCCAGACCCGCAAGACACCCGGCCCAATATTGTTTATATCCTGGCTGATGATCTGGGGTATGGGGATGTGTCCTGTCTGAATAAGGACTCGAAGATTCACACACCGAATCTGGATCAACTTGCCAAAGAGGGGATGATCTTCACCGACGCCCACTCGGGTTCGGCGGTTTGTACGCCGACTCGCTACGGCATCCTCACCGGGCGGTACGCCTGGCGTAGTCGTTTGAAAAGAGGCGTCTTAAATGGTTATTCTACTCACTTGATCGAGGACGGCCGGATGACAGTCGCTTCGATGCTCAAACCCCGCGGATACCACAGCGCCTGCATCGGCAAGTGGCACCTTGGACTGAATTGGCACAAACAGTCGGACAATTCGAAGAAAATTGATTTCGCGAAACCTGTCAAACACGGACCGGTAACCAATGGCTTTGATTACAGTTTCATTATTCCTGCTTCACTGGACATGGATCCGTATGTGTATATCGAAAACGATACGGCGACCGCCATTCCAGACCGAACAGTTGCTGCAAAAAGCGGAAAGAAGTATTGGCGGCAAGGCCTGATCGCACCGGACTTTAAGCATATTGAGGTGCTTCCGAAGATCACAGAAAAAGCGGTCTCCTATATTAACGAGCGGGCCGAGGACAAAGAACGCCCGCCGTTTTTCCTGTATTTTCCGTTGCCGGCACCGCATACACCGATCCTGCCGACGAAAGAATTTCAGGGCAAAAGCGGCACGAATGCATACGGAGACTTTGTGCTGCAGGTCGATTGGACAGTCGGGCAGGTCATGGAAGCACTAAAACAAAACGATATCGAAGACAATACCCTGATTATCTTTACCAGCGATAACGGGTGTTCGCCTAAGGCTGATTTTGCGGAGTTGGAAAAGTTTGAGCATGACCCGAGTCATGTCTTTCGCGGGCACAAGGCCGATATTTTCGAAGGCGGCCATCGTATTCCGTTTATCACACGCTGGCCGGCACGCGTTGCGGCCGGTTCGGAGTGTGCCGATACTGTCTGCCTGACGGATCTGATGGCTACGGCCGCTGAGATCACCGGACACACACTTCCGGACAATGCCGGCGAAGACAGTGTCAGTCTTCTGCCGGATCTGCTTGAAACAGCAACCGGGCCCGTACGAGAAGCCACGGTGCATCACTCCATCAACGGGTCGTTCTCGATCCGGCAGGGCAAGTGGAAGCTGGAACTGTGTGCCGGTTCCGGCGGCTGGAGTGCCCCGAGACCCAACAGCAAAGAAGCCAAACAACTGCCCGCCGTGCAGCTTTATGACCTCAGCAAGGACATCGGCGAGACGACCAATGTGCAGGACAAGCACCCGGACGTGGTGAAGCAATTGACCGCCCTGCTGAAGGATTATGTGGACCGCGGCCGCAGCACACCGGGAACGCCCCAAAAAAACAATGGGCAAGTGAGGATTCGCCGCTAACGATTGTTTTGTGCCGTTAAGATAGCGCGGACGGGGGCGGGGTGGCCCTCGAGGGTCTTGGCGTCATCATTGGGATTGAGAAACTCGCCCAGTGATTCGAATGTCATCCAGTCGGTCTTGCGCTGTTCATTTTGAGTGGTTCTGGTAACGTCAAGGATTTCGATATTTTCAAAGCCGCATTCGGTCAGCCACTTTGTCAGCAGTACGGGGGAAGCAATCGCCCAGACATTGCGCATCTTGGCATAACGGCCATCGGGTACGAGTAGTTCTTCGCCCTTCGTATCGAGCACGATCGTTTCCAGTACGACCTGTCCGCCGGGCTTGAGAAAACCGCGCAATTGCTTCAAATGCTCTTTCGGTTCGCGGCGGTGATAGAGAATGCCCATCGAAAACACGGTATCGAAACAGCCGCAGTCTGCTGGAATGTCTTCCGCCCCCAGAGGCAATACGGATGCACGGTTTGCCTGGACATATTTGTTGATCGCGTGAAACTGCATGACATACAGCAAAAAGGGATCAACGCCCACCGTTGCCTTCGCCCCGGCGCCAAGCATCCGAAACAGGTAATACCCATTGCCGCAACCGACATCAAGGATGAGCTTGTCTTTCAGGTCGATATGACTTTGAAGCCGTGCCCACTTCAGACCCGACCGCCACTCGGTATCAATCTTCACACCAAACAACTCAAACGGCCCCTTGCGCCAGGGATGCAGCCGCATCAGGTTATCTTTAAGCAACGCCCACTGTGCATCATCCAACTCCCCCGCAACCGTCACCGCATCTTTCGTTAAATCAATTGCTGGCGGCACCCTCTCCGGCATCGCATCAACAGCCCCCTGCCACTTGTCAAAGTCACCATGCGAAAGTTCTTCAAGTACAAGATTCGTTCGAGCAGCAAACTCCTCGGCAACATCTGACAATGTCGTTGTTTTCAAGTATGCAAAAAAGTCTGAATAGTCGATCATTCGTTTGTTTTCTTTCGCCCCGCTGGGGCTTTTATTTCTCTTGCCCATCTTCCGGATGCTCACGCATCCGGCTAATTCACTTCTGGGCCTTCGGCCCTATATCTTATTGGTGTTCACATGTCTTGTACCCAAAGCCACCAAGGCCCGTAAAGATGTTGACACGCTCTTTCGTGCACCTCTGGTGGAAATCCATTTTCTGAGTAAGCAATGCCGCCATAGAGTCCCATGGGGCCTAATAAGGCATGACCATCAATGGTATGAAACCATACAGTTCCACGTGAATTATCCACTCTTTCTAACCGTACATTAAAGAATCCAACAGGTGATGCGTTCATATTAAATCTCCGATCCTGAACTTCTGATGGCAATGACTGAATATACCTCACTTGATCAAGCATGGCCCGTTCACTAAATCGCAATTTCAAGGAGACATCTATATTTGTCATAAAGATTATCATCAGCGTAATACCTATGAACAGCAACTGCAACCAGCGTGATTTGTAACTCATTATTTTCTTTGTTTTTAATGCAAACACAAAAGAAATACCTCGAAAAACATAGAATCCTTCAATGATGAGTAAAGAATAAAAAACAGTATTAAACCAAATGGAAGCGATAAGCACCTCAGTAGCAACCACAATATAAAATCCAAGAAAAAAGAAAAGTATTGAAATTTCACAGAGAGATGGAATAAATATCCAATTTCGAATTATTTGAATTGTCTTTCTCATCTCAACTCCTCCTTAAACGCTGCCAGAGACATGAAGTTAAAGCACTGGAACCAGAGGTGGGTTTTGGTGAAGCCGGCGTTTTTCAAGCGGGTTTTGTGAGTGTCCAGTGAATCGCGGATAAGGACATTTTCCAGTGCCTTGCGCTTCTGGGCCACTTCCAGATCGCTGTAGCCCATGAGTTTTTTGAACTCGTGGTGCATATCGGTTTCGAAGGTGTCCTTTTCTTTATCCTCGAAGCTAATCTTTTCACTCAGCAACAGCACACCGCCGGGACGCAGGCCGTCGTAAATGGTTTGGATCATCGTATCCCGCTGGTCCGGCGAGAGAAACTGCAAGGTGAAATTCATCACAACCATCGAGGCATTCTCGATTGCCACATCGCGAATATCGGCACAAACAGCTTCAACCGGCACATCGCTGTTATCCAAAGCCACAACCTCGCGGCATTGCTTGACCATCGATTCGGAATTATCCACCGCCACGATCTTACACCCCGGCTGAACAATCCCCTTCCGCATCGCCAGCGTACTCGCCCCCAGCGAACAGCCCAGGTCATAACAGATGGTGTCGGCCTGGGCGTAATGCTCGGCGAAGACCTTGGTCATCCCGATCACCGTCGCGTACCCCGGCACCGACCGGCGGATCATATCGTCAAAGACCGATGCGACTTTGTCATCAAAGACAAAATCCGCCACCCGCTCACGATATTCTGAATAAATATTGTCTTTCCGTTCCAAAATACGCTCTTTTCTATGAAAAAGTCGTTTTTCGCTATTTTACCGCCGGTTTTGCGGCTCGTCGAGGGTTTTTCGGGCGCTTGTGCCCTATTTCGTCGGGCTAAGGGTTGCATTTTTTGCGGCAAACGCTACAATAGCGGGCCTTGTTTAGCAAAGAATACAGAATAATTTCAGTATAAGAGAAAGGAACGCCCTATGGGTCGAGGTGACAAGAGAACGGAAAAAGGCAAACGCGCACGCGGATCCTTTGGCAATGCCCGCAACAAAAGCGGCCTCAAAGCCCGCGCCAAAGCCGCAGCAACAAAACCAAAAGCCAAAGAAGACACACCCGCTGAAGCAACCGAAGCAACAGCATAGTATTTTTTTGCAACATTGAATACAAGCTCCCTCATCAGTGGCACACTGAGAGGGACTTGTTCGTTTCAGGGAGGCCCTGTTTGGATTACGCAGTAGATAAATTGACCACGCCCTGCTATCTGATCGATTTGAGTCTGCTGAAAAAGAACCTTGAGACTCTCAAAGATGTTCAGGATCGCACCGGGTGCAAAATACTGCTCGCCCAAAAGGGCTACGCCGCATGGAGTACCTATCGTCTGTGCAGCCAATACTTAGCCGGCACTGCAGCCAGTTCCCTCCACGAAGCCAAACTCGGCGCTGAATGCTTCGGCGGCGAGGTCCACCTGTGCGCCCCGGCTTATCGCGATGATGAGATGGATGCGTATCTGCAAATCGTTGACCACATCGTCTTTAATTCCTTCACCCAGTGGGCCCGCTTCAAAGACAAGGTCGCTTCCGTACCCAAAAAAATTGAGTGCGGGCTTCGGATCAATCCCATGCACTCAGAAGTCAAAACAAAGATCTACGACCCCTGCGCACCGGGGTCCCGGCTGGGTATCTCCATTGACCAGTTTGGCGCGGACGCACTGGACGGTATTTCCGGCCTGCACTTTCACACGCTGTGCGAACTGAATGCGGACTCATTGCAGCGAACACTGCCCGCGGTCGAAAAACAGTTCGGCGAGAGCATCAAGCGGATGGATTGGATCAACTTCGGCGGCGGCCATCATATCACCCGCGACGATTACGATGTGGATCTGCTGTGCGACTTGATCACTGATTTTTACAAGCGCTATCCAAACTTGAAAACGATCTATCTCGAACCCGGCGAGGCCGTCGCCCTGAATGCCGGCGTGCTGGTCGCATCGGTGCTGGATATCGTTCATAATGATATGGATATCGCGATACTGGATACCTCCGCGTCGGCCCACATGCCGGATATTCTGGAAATGCCCTACCGGCCCACCATTACCGGTGCCGGTGAACCGAACGAAAAGCCCCATACCTATCGACTCGCCGGGCCGACCTGCCTGGCGGGCGATGTCATTGGTGATTACTCCTTCGATACGCCACTGGTGGTCGGGGACAAACTCGCCTTCGGGGACATGGCCCACTACACTATGGTCAAAAACACGATGTTCAACGGCATCAACCTGCCCGACATCGTCCTGTACGATCCCGACACCAACGCATATAAACTCCAGCGCCGCTTCACCTACGAAGACTTCAAAAACCGCCTGTCCTGATCTACAACAGCGGCGAGACCAGTCGAACAATGCTTTCGCCGAGCGTGCGGAGTAATGAGGCCTCCGCGATGCCGCTGCGGCTGTTGGCCATCAGATCCTCAATGTACGCTTCGACTTCCGCAATCGCGTTCGGACTGTAAACGAGCATGGCCGTTTCATAATTCAGCAGCAAACTGCGAATGTCCATATTCACCGACCCCACAGCCGCGACTTCGTCATCGGCCAGAACGACCTTGGCATGCATCATCTTCGGCGTATAAAAAAGTATCTGCCCGCCGGCGGCCTGTATCTGCCGCAGCGGAATCCCCCGGACGATGTCCGGCGGTATGTGATTGGACCGGTTTGGCAGCACCACCCGCACATCCACCCCGCGCCGCGCCGCCAGCGACAACGCCTGGCACAGCGCATCGTCCGGCACAAAATACGGCGTGACCACCCAAAATCGCTTTTGAGCCGAATAGATCATCGTCAACAATGCATCATACAGCACATCACCGTCCACATCCGGTCCCAAAGGAACCACCTGCACCACTCCCGCCTCAGCCAGGTCCAGGCTCTCCTGTTCGAGGCGCTCGTGATCTTCCGGGATCCTTAACTGCTCAGCGGACAACGGCTCCTTCGCGGCAAACTCCCAATCCATCGCAAAGACACGCAGCCAGTGCCGCACCGCCGGGCCTTCCATCACAAAGGCCAGATCCTTCCATTGCGCGGGCTGCTGCTGCGAGCCCATGGACTCGATACCGATATTGGCCCCGCCGGCCATGACCCGGCAATTATCGACAACCGTAATCTTGCGATGGTTGCGCAGATTGGTGCGGCCGCGAAACGGACGATGCAGAACGGGCAGGAAAAACGCGATATGCCCGCCCGCCTCGGTCAGCGGTTTGAAAAAACGGTGTCGGGTGTGTAATGACCCCACGCCGTCCATCAGGATCCGAACATCCACGCCGGCCTTTGCCTTTTCGACCAGAATTTCCAGGATGGCCTGACCGACCGCATCGGGCTGATAGATAAACGTGGACAGGTAGATGCTTCGCCGGGCGCTTTTCAGAACTTCTTTCATGGACTCGAAGATCTCAATGCCGGTGCGGCAGAGCCGGCCCCGATGGCCGGATTCAGCGCCGGGGATATTGTATGTCCGCAGAAAGCGGTCGATGACGGCGGCCTCATCATCCGGTATCTGCTGGTCGGAAACCAGGTCGATCCGGCCTTTTCGGTTGATATGCCGCTGCATTTTTCGGCCGCCGAATATCAAGTACAGCGGCACGCCGATATACGGCATAAAAAAAATGATCAGCAGCCAGGAAATCGTTCCGGAGGGCGGGCGTTTTTGCAGCAGGATATGCGCAATGAGAACAACGCCCAGCAAAAAGCTGACGATAAAAAACAGGTACGACAGAATGACCCAAAGGGCTGTGACCATCATCTCTCCCGAAAACAGGTGACGCTATTGCTGGCTGGTACTGTCTTTGGTGCGGCGGATTTTTTTATCCAGTGGACCTAACACCGCCAGAACGATCAGGGAAAGGATACTGATCGCCACCGCCACATCATAAAGATGCATCCCGCAGGCGATCCCGATACTGGTAACCACCCAGATCGTCGCCGCCGTCGTTACGCCGGAGATATTTGCACGATCCCGCAGCACGGCCCCGCCGCCGATAAAGCCCACGCCGGTAACGATGCCCGCTGTCATACGGGATATCGCATCATCCCCGAGGCCGATCTTTTGAGCGATCACCATAAACGCCGCGGCCCCCATACAGATCAGGGCATTCGTCCGAAATCCCGCCGGCTTGCGGTGAAGTTCCCGCTCAATGCCGATCAGCCCACCCAGACCCATCGCCACGACCATCGGCAAAATGGACAGCAAGTCAACTTTTTCAAGAATAGATTCCATAGTCATCTTATCGTCATCTTGAGTGAAAAACTGTAGGACAGCTCTAATAATTGCCTTTGAGGCACGCAGATTAGCACGGTTTTCTTTAACTGCTGATTTTCCTGACGCAAACTGACCGAAAATCGACCATTGTTTGGTGTAATATTTTGTATTATAAAAAGTTAGCGCTAACTGCGAACTAAAAACTACGAACTTTCAAGCTGACCGATCAGTCAGTTTGAAGAAAATTTGGTTGACAAAGTGGATAAAATCAGTATAATAATACCGAGTTTTGAGTTCGTAGTTGTGAATTCAACAATCCGCAATTTTCAAGGGAGTAATTAGAATGAGGCAGGGTGTAATTCTTTCGATCATCGTATTAACCATTTTCTGCGCACCGATATTTGGCTATGACTGGTTCACCAACCCCGGCGATGGTTCGCCGGAGAATCCGTACCAGATCAGCACGCCGGAACAGTTGATGTCGATCGGTTCGAATGCTGACTTACTGGATAAGCATTTCGAGTTGACCCATGACATTGTTTTTGATCCGAACAATAATTTGGCGCATGTTTTTTCACGAGCTTTGATTGCACCAGACATTGACACTTCTAACTCAAGTTCTTTCGACCAGATACCATTTACCGGAACTTTTAACGGCAATGGTTATTCAATAAGAAACCTTAAGATTTTAAACGATTCAGTCTACGAAAACTATCTTGGCCTTTTTGGCTATGTGACAGGTAATAGCCCAAATGTTACCGTGATTTCAAATCTCAGTATAATTTCTGCGGGCATTGGAAAGCACCGGTTCGGCGGTTATTTAGGTACACTGGTTGGGAAATTTGAGAATGGTTTGATTGATAATTGTCACGCTGTATCGGTTTCTGTTAAAGGGGAACATGATCTTGGCGGTCTTGTCGGATATTCGACAGGCAGCAACTTTCAAAACTGCTCTGTCAGTGGTCAAGTCACAGGTTCAGGATTTTATTGCGGCGGATTAGTAGGTCAAAACGATGGGGGAATATCAAACTGCCAGACGAATTGCACCGTGCTGAGTGATAGCAGTATGGTTGGCGGGTTCATTGGAGACCATCGCAGTGGAAACATTATCAATTGTTCGGCAAAAGGTATTGTTAAAGGTACATCTAATGTGGGCGGTCTAGTCGGCGTACTCGAT
>JBDLJN010000058.1:0-15508 GCA_039714335.1 Planctomycetota bacterium | reverse complement strand
GCTTTGTTTACGATTTGCCGTCCCGGCGGTATCGAGTGTACCGCGAACAACATGATAGCGAACACCGGGAAGATCTCGAACACGACCGCCGCGAACCATCACTGTACTGTGCTCCTGCAGGTTATGGTCGATACCCGGAATATAAGCGGTAACTTCCTTGCCGTTAGTCAGCCGCACACGCGCAATCTTACGCAGTGCCGAGTTCGGCTTCTTAGGCGTCTGGGTCCGAACGATTAGACACACACCCCGTTTCTGCGGACAACCGGTAATATCCGAGATACGCTTTTTCCCTTTTTTACTTCTACCACGTCGCACTAACTGGTTAATAGTCGGCATAACTTCTCCAAACAACTTTATATTTCTAAAATAACATTCTTTATTTATTCAAGCCCCAAAGCCGCTTTTACGGCCTTATCCGCAGCCGCTTCAGCTTCCTTTTCTTCCCGCAACTCTTCAAGCTGCTTGGGCACTGGCGGTTCGGCCAGATGCTTGACTTTCATGTCCAGATACGGCTTAAATGCGGTACCCGCCGGAATCAAGTGACCAAGGATAATGTTCTCCTTGAGACCGTGCAAGTAGTCTTTTGTACCAGCTAGAGCGGCCTCTGTCAAGACTTTTGTTGTTTCCTGGAAACTTGCAGCTGACAGGAAGCTGTCGGACTGCAAAGAGGCCTTAGTGATACCCAACAGAAGGGTATTCGCAGTCGCCGGACGCGGTTTTTTGCCTTTTGCCGGCTCGCCGCCCAACATTTCGGCCTTTTCATTAGCCGCTTCGATCTCTTCTTTGGTCAATAACTGACCAACTGTCAGGTCTGTATCTCCTGCATCAGAGGTCTTCAAGCTCTTTGAAAGCTCAAGGTTAGCTCGGCGAAATTCGAATTTATCCACAACTTCACCCGGCAGGAATGAACTGTCGCCGACATTCTCAATCTCGACTTTGTTCATCATCTGCGAGAGGATAATCTCAATATGTTTATCATTGATGGTTACACTCTGAGCACGATAGACATTCTGGACTTCACGAAGCAGGTATCGCTGCAGCGCCTCTTCACCCTTAATCCGGAGAATATCATGCGGCACCAACGGGCCATCTGTCAATGCGTCCCCGGCTTCGACACGGTCGCCGGTGTGATAGTTCAAGTGGCGGTCACGCGGAACATGGTGTTCCTTTTCCATGCCTGTGTCTTCATTGCGGACAATAATCGTCATCTTTCCGCGGCGTTTATCACTTTTTAACTCGACAATGCCGGAAATCTCCGCCATTGCCGCGGGGTCTTTGGGCTTTCGGGCCTCGAAAATTTCTGTGACACGCGGCAGACCCCCGGTAATATCCTGCGTCCCGCCCGATCCACGAGGCAGACGAGCCAGTAACGTACCGGCTTTCACCTCCTCGCCTTCAGCAACCTCAATACGGGCCTTGGCGGGCAAGTAGTGAACATCCAGGATTTTGCCATCCGCATCCTCGATCATAACCTGCGGGTGTTTGTCACCCTTATGCTCAATGACCACCGGATGGCCTTTCTGGCCTTTGCGCTCTTCTTCAACACGCATGGTTTCGCCTTCAACGACATCCACCAAACGAACGAAACCGGCAACTTCCGCGAGAATCGGAACACGGTGCGGGTCCCACGCATATAATGCTTGACCTCGCTTAACGCTTTGACCATCCTTAACCTGAATCAAACCACCATACGGCACCTTAAAACGTTCCAATTCACGGTCCTTATCGTCCACAATGGCTATTTCACCGTTCCGGCGTAACGATATCATTTGGACCTTGCCGTCATATTCCGCTTCCACAGCATTCAGGTCGATATATTTAACGACACCGTCACGAGGTGCCTTTTGATCAGTTTCGATCAGCGAAACGGATGCGATACCGCCCGTATGGAAGGTCCGCATCGTCAACTGCGTACCCGGTTCACCAATAGACTGAGCGCCAATGATTCCGACGGCCATGCCCTCTTCAACCAATCGGCTCGTACTCATATCCCAGCCGTAACACTTGCCGCAAACGCCAACTTCGCTTTCACATGTTAGCGGACTGCGAACACGGATCGCATCCAGACCCATTTGCTCGATCCTATCAGCAGCGTCAGGAGTAATCACCTCATTTTCCCGTGCGATCATATCATCGGTGATCGGATTACGGATATTGTCGCGAGCCGTACGGCCGACGATCAATTGCTTCAACGGAATATCAATCGCCTCGCCCTTGTAAACGGTACTCTTTGTAATGCCCTGCAGGGTCCCGCAATCAACCTGACTGATCATCACATTCTGAGCAACGTCAGCAAGTTTACGCGTCAAATACCCTGAGTCCGCCGTTTTTAGTGCGGTATCAGCCAACCCTTTACGGGCACCATGTGTCGAGGTGAAATACTCCAGAACGTTCAGTCCTTCACGGAAATTCGACTTAATCGGCGTCTCCATGATCTCACCACTCGGTTTGGCCATTAATGCACGCATACCGGCAAGTTGCTGAATCTGGTCGATACTGCCTCGAGCACCGGAAAAACGCATCACCCAGATCGGATTCAGATAGGGCTTGCCGTCACGGGTGTCATTTTTCATCGCATCCATCATGGCATTGGTCACAGCTACACGAGCGTGCGTCCAGGCATCAATAATCTGGTTATACCGCTCGCCTTCTGTCAGAATGCCGTTTTGATAATTTTTCATAACCTTATCGACACGCTTCTGAGTCGCGTCAATGATGCCGGCTTTCTCATCCGGGATACGCAGATCCGTCACACCAAAACTCATGCCCGCCAGAGCAGCACGCTTAAAGCCAAGTTCCTTGATATTGTCAAGCAGGTCAATCGTTTCACTGCTGCCGCAAATCTCAAAACAATCGTGGATCACGGTACCCAACTGCTTCTTGTCCATCACAGTGTTATAGAATGGCATTTTCTCCGGAAGAATGTCGTTAAACAGACACCGACCCGGGGTTGTCGCAACCACAGGACCTTCTTCATCACCGTTTGCGCCTCGTACTTTCTTCCCTTCCGGCAAGCGTACTTTAACAATTGCGTGAACATTGACCTTGCCCATGTCCATTGCGGTAATCGCCTCAGCAGGGTCGCGGAAGAGCATTCCTTCGCCCTGCATCCCCGACGCCATATAGGTAATGTAAAAATTACCCAGAACAATATCCTGCGAAGGGCCAAGCATGGGTGAGCCACTGGCCGGCGAGAAAATATTATTCGTCGCCATCACCAGCGTATGGGCCTCAACCTGAGCCTCAATGCTCAGCGGCAGGTGAACCGCCATCTGGTCACCGTCAAAGTCCGCGTTAAAGCCGCCGCACACCAGCGGGTGCAGCAGAATGGCATTTCCTTCAATCAGCACCGGTTCAAACGCCTGAATCCCCATCCGGTGAAGCGTCGGAGCACGGTTCAACAATACCGGATGTTGATGGATAACCTCTTCCAGAATATCCCAGACGTGTTCCTCGCGTCGTTCGAGCATCCGTTTGGCACTCTTGATCGTGTCAGCCAGACCGCGATCCTTGAGTTTTCGAATGATAAACGGCTGGAACAGTTCCAGAGCGATTTTCTTTGGCAGACCGCACTGATTCAGCTTCAAGCTGGGACCAACAACGATCACCGAACGGGCCGAATAGTCCACACGTTTACCCAGAAGGTTTTCACGGAAGCGGCCCTGTTTGCCCTTAATCATATCCGTCAGCGACTTAAGCGGACGGTTGTTGCTGCCCAGTACCGGGCGACGGCACCGGCTGTTATCCAACAGCGAATCCACGGCCTGCTGCAGCATGCGCTTTTCGTTTCGAATGATCACTTCCGGAGCATTCAGATCAATCAGCTTCTTCAGACGATTGTTCCGGTTGATGATTCTGCGATACAGATCATTCAGGTCGCTCGTCGCAAAGTTGCCGCTTTCCAGCATCACCAGCGGACGCAGGTCCGGCGGAATCACCGGGCTGACATCCAGAATCATCCAATCGGGATTATTGTCGCTGGACTTGATCGCATTAACAATCTTAAGCCGCTTGGTCAGATCCTTGATCTTCTGCTTGCTGTTGGTCTCGTTGATCGCCTGGCGAAGTTCGACACTGAGCTCATCCAGATCAAGTTGTTGGAGCAGTTCCTTGACGGCTTCGGCGCCCATGGAAGCCCTGAAACAGTTGCCATATTTATTTTGAGCATCCCGATATTCGTCTTCGGTCAAAAGCTGCTTGAGTTTCAAGGGGCTCTGGCCGGCATCGGTTACCACGTAATCCTGGAAATAGACGATCTTCTCAATCGCAGAGGTTTTCATCCCCAGCAAGGTGCTGAGACGACTGGGCAGGGCCTTGAAGAACCAGATGTGAACGACCGGTGCAGCCAGGTTAATATGCCCCATGCGTTTGCGCCGGACACGACTGTGTGTCACCTTAACGCCGCAACGGTCACAGATAATCCCTTTAAATTTGGTGCCCTTGTATTTTCCGCAGGAACATTCCCAGTCACGCTCCGGCCCAAAAATACGTTCACAGAACAAGCCATCTTTTTCCGGTCGATAGGTTCGATAATTAATCGTTTCGGGCTTGCGCACCTCGCCAAACGACCAGCTCCGAATATCATTCGGGCTTGCCAATGTGATCTTTACCGAACCGTAATCATTTATGCGATCGTAAATTGATTCTACCATTTTCAAACCAACTCCGACTTAACGTCTACTTTTTTCCCATCAATTGCGGGCATTCATAACACTCCTGTAATCTGATTCACCACTATATCGGCACCGAACCAATCCGCTTCTTTTCGAGTTGAATGTTCAGTCCCAGACCGCGGATTTCATTGCAAAGCACATCGAAGGAGATCGGCGTACCGGCCTCCAGTCTATTGGTACCCTTGACCATCGATTCATAGATCTTCGTGCGGCCCTCGATATCATCACTTTTTACTGTCAGCAGTTCCTGCAGTGTATAAGCAGCGCCATATGCCTCCAGCGCCCACACTTCCATCTCACCGAACCGCTGACCACCGGTGCGGGCTTTTCCGCCCAAGGGCTGCTGCGTGATCAAACTGTACGGACCGGTCGAGCGGGCATGAATCTTATCATCCACAAGGTGATGCAGTTTCATCATATAGATGTAACCGATCGTTACATTCTGATCGAACGGTTCACCCGTGCGGCCATCAAATATCTGGGTCTTTAAGCTCGACGGAATCTCCGCGAACAGTTCACCCGCAGGCGGCACATCTTTTTTATCTTCAATTTCAGAAATGCGGTTGCGGACGTGGACGTTAGCCTCTTCGGTCACATTAAAGATGTCCTCTTCCGTCGCACCGGCGAAGACCGGCGTAACCGCATCAAAACCGAGCACCTTACCTGCCCAACCGAGATGCGTTTCAAGAATCTGGCCTACATTCATACGAGACGGCACACCCAGCGGATTCAGACAGATATCGATCGGCGTGCCGTCTTCAAGGAACGGCATATCTTCGACCGGCATGATCTTGGCAATGACACCCTTGTTACCATGACGGCCCGCCATTTTGTCACCAATCGAAAGGGTTCGCTTGGTTGCAACATAGATCTTGACCATTTCGAGAACGCCGCTGGGCAGTTCATCGCCATGCTTCATGGAATCAACCTGTTGCTTTTTCTCTTCCTGCAGCGCCGTGATCTTAGGCCAGTATTCGTCAACGATCTTTTGAGCATCGCCGCGAACCTTTGCGGGTTTGACCCATGCAACATCAAATTCTTCGATCTGCTCATAAAGAACATCGTTGTCATCACTGGCGCCAACTTTCTGGCGGGTATTCGGGTCAACCACTTCGATCTTCAAACCATCATGGATTGCATCCATCATCTGCCGAAATACATCACATTCCTTGGCAACAAAATCCGCTTCAGCTTCACGCATCTTGTCTTTGAGTGCCTTACGTTCTTCATCCGTTTCAGCAGCACGACGTTTGAAATGGCGGGCCTTAATGACAACGCCCTCATAGCCGCTGGGTACTTCCAGCGAGTCATTTTTTACGTCCTCGCCGGCACGTCCAAAAATCGCATGCAGGAGTTTTTCTTCCGGCGTCAGTTCGGTCTTGCTCTTCGGAGAAACCTTGCCGACAAGAATATCATCCGGTCCCACCCGCGTCCCTTCACGGACAATGCCGTACTCATTGAGGTTTCGCAGGGCCTTTTCGCTAACATTGGGAATATCACATGTAAATTCTTCACGCCCGAGCTTTGTTTCACGAACTTCGACACTGAACTCATCAATGTGCACGCTGGTGAATGCATCTTCTTTAACCAGCTTCTCACTGATCAAAATCGCATCCTCAAAGTTGTAACCGTCAAACGGAACAAATGCCACCAGCACATTTCGACCCAACGCCAGACACCCCTGGCTTGTTCCGCCGCCGTCGGCAATGATCTGACCCTTTTTAACTTTTTGCCCCAACTCAATAATGGGTTTCTGATTCAGACAGGTCCGTTCATTCAGACCGACAAATTTTTCCAATAGATACTCATCCGTCTTATTGAGAACAATACGCGTTGCGTCAACTGCGGTTACCGTCCCGGATGTACGAGCCTTAATCACCATGCTGGAGTTCTTGGCCACTTCCACTTCCATGCCGGTCCCCACCAGCGGCACCTCGGTATTCAGCAGCGGCACGGATTGGCGCTGCATGTTCGAGCCCATCAACGCACGGTTAGCGTCATCATGCTCCAGAAACGGAATCAGCGCAGCTGAAACACCCACCGTCTGCCGCGGCGAAACATCCACATAACTGACCTCACTGCTGTCACATTGGGTCAGGTCGCCTTCTTTACGCGCCAGGACCAAACCATCACGCAGTTTTTGCTTTTTAACATCCACCATACTCGGCGGTGCGAAGATCGCTTTCATTTCTTCATCCGCGCGCAGATAAACGGTCTTATCAACTAGTTTTTTATTTTTCACCTGCCGGTACGGTGTGATCAGAAAGCCGTATTCATCGACCTTGGAGAAGATACCCAACGAAACGATCAGGCCGATATTCGTACCTTCCGGTGTTTCGATCGGACACACGCGGCCGTAGTGGCTGATATGAACGTCACGCACTTCAAAACCGGCACGTTTACGGTTCAATCCGCCGGGGCCCAGCGCACTCAAACGACGTTCGTGAGTCAACTGACTCAGGGCATTGGTCTGGTCGACCACCTGACTCAATTCACCGCGACCAAAGAAAAAGTCGATACTGGATGAAACGCTCTTGCTGTTGACCAGATCAGCCACACGGGTAATATCTTCCGGGGCCTTCATACTCATCCGCTCCTGTACGGTGCGGCGGAGTTTCAGCAGACCCTTGCGGATCTCACTGGCGGCCAACTCGTCAATCGTCCGCAGACGGCGATTACCCAAGTGGTCAATATCGTCTACTTCACCCTTATTGTTACGCAGCCCCAAAATATACTGCATTGTGCGCAGGAAATCCTCAGCACACAGCGCCATCTCATCCAGAGAAACATCGGTCCCGAATTTGCGGTTCAGCCGGAATCGACCGACCTTGCCCAAACGGTACCGGTTGGTGTCATAAAACTTTTCTTCAAAGAGGGTCTTCGCTTTATCCGGCTGAGCCGGGTTGCCCGGACGCAAACGCGTATAGATCTTCATCAGGGCTTCTTCGTGGTTTTCCGCGGGGTCCTCAGCCAGTGTTGTAAGAATCAGCGAGTCTGTTACATTCGCAATGACTTCCACAGCGTCCAACTCACTGGCCTGAATTGAAGCCACAGCATCACCGATCTGGGCACCCGCTTCAACCAGAATCTCACCGGTTTCCGTATCCACGATCGGACCGACCGACCACATCGTCGGCTCCAGTTTTTTAACCTTGGCAGACTTTGTTTTGTAAAACAGGCGGATCAGGTCTTCGGTTTTGCCGTATTTTTCATCCATCGCCCGCAAGAAGGTCGTCGCGGGAATTTTACTGGATTGATCGATGCGAATGACCAGTACGTCTTTCTTGGTCACTGTCATTTCGATCCAGCTTCCCCGTTCAGGAATGATCCGCGCGCCGTGGAGGATGCGGTCGCCATCTTTGCTGTCGACCACGAAGTCCACACCGGGGCTGCGGTGAAGCTGGTTAACGATGACGCGCTCGGCCCCGTTGATAATAAATTCGCCGCCGCCGATCATCACCGGGACCTCACCCAGATAAATCGCCTGTTCGGCAATATCATCAGCATCCTGCCGTTTGAGCCGGCAGTGCACCTTCAGGGGATAACCGTAGGTCAGACGAAGTTCTCGGCACTGGTCCAGTGTATAGCGCGGCTTTTCAAGTTCATAGCCGAGATACTCCAGTTCCATCGTCTTGTCATAGCTGATAATGGGGAAGATCTCCTGGAACAGCGCTTCCAACCCGGCGTCTTTGCGCTTGTTGAGCGCAGCGTCGGCCTGAAGAAGCCGGCTGTAACTTTTCAACTGCACTTCGATCAGGTCCGGCACTTCTATCGCATCATCGATCTTACCAAAATTCCGGATGGTACGTGATTTCATTCGGCCTGTCTCCATAAAGACATATTTATTCTTTCGTTCTGCCTGACACAACCCAAAAGGTCGACCGGGAACATTGATTCCCAGTCACCTTTTTTATTTTTCATGATGTCAAACAGCTTCACAAATTCGGATTTAATTACACCCTATGAATCAAATCAAAATTACTCAACAGCAACAACCGCACCAGCCCCTTCGAGTGCCGCTCTGGCTTCGTCGGCTTCTTCCTTGCTGACGTTTTCCTTGACGGGCTTGGGAGCGCCATCGACGAGGCCCTTGGCTTCTTTCAGGCCCAGACCGGTCAACGCACGGACTTCCTTGATCACCTGGATCTTCTTGTCGCCGATTTCTTTCAGTACAACATTGAAACTGGTCTTCTCTTCAGCGGCTTCTTCGCCACCGCCTGCCGCGGGACCTGCAACCATCACAGCGCCACCGGCTGCCGGCTCGATACCGTGTTCTTCCTTGAGATAATCCGCCAATTCCTTGGCCTGCATCAGTGTCAGGGCAACAATCTTATCGCCCAGCTTTTTGGTTTCTGCACTAAATTCTTTTGCTGTAGTTTCGTCTGACATTTTATTAACTCCTATAACTCGTTGTGCTTCGCGGTAGCCGGACTACGCCGTCCGTTTAACCTCATCGGGACAGCCGCGAAACAACACCATTACTCTTTATTTTAAGAAACAAACAACGCTACGCTGCGTCCTTTTCGAGCTTTTCGATCAAACTCTTGACGCAACCGGCGATCACGCCGCCCGGACCGAGCAGTGCTCCGGCCACATTGGAACCGGGAGTGAGAACAAGCTGAGCCACCTGGCCCTGAAGTTCCGCACGGCTGGGCATCTTCGACAGTGCTTTGACGCCGGCGCCATCCATCGCGGTACCGTCCACAAAAGCACCCTTGAACTCGATCGCTTTGATATTCTTGGCTTGACTGACAAGCTCTTTCGCCACATCAACAACACTGTCACCGCCGTAAGCAACGGTACAGGGCCCCGCCGCAAAAATAGATGCAGCGCTGTCCATCTCCAGCTTTTGCAGAGCCAGGCACATCAGGGAATTCTTGACAACCGTCATACGAATTCCCTTTTCCTTCAGTTGGCCCCGAAGGATGTTATTGTCAACGCCGCTGATGCCGGTGGTGTCAATCACGACGAACTCACTGACACCGTCAAATTTCTTTTCGTATTCACCTTGAACTAAGCTTTTTACAAAATAACTCATATGCTCACCTTTTTATCTGAAAGCCAGTCGGCTTCGGTTTCTTCTACGACGCAATGGACAGATCAACAAGTACGCTCGGACTCATTGTCGCGGTCAGGCAGATCTTTTTGACATAGGTCCCCTTCATCGCATGCGGTTTCATCTTTTTGATATGGTCGATAAACGCCTGAGCATTCTCGGTCAGTTTGCCATCAGCAAAACTGAGCTTGCCGACCACGGCATGAACATTGCCGCCGGCATCGTTACGAAATTCAACCTTGCCCGCGGCAAACTCTTTAACAGCCGTCACCACATCCGGCGTTACCGTCCCGTTTTTCGGTGAGGGCATCTTGCCCTGCGGCCCCAGCACACGACCGAGTTTACCGGCTTTGCTCATGACCTTGGGTGATGCGATTGCCACATCAAAATCCAGCCAGCCATCGGATACTTTTTTGACCAGTTCATCGCAACCGGCCTCAATGGCGCCTGCTGCCTTGGCCGCTTCCGCTTCGGAATCTTCACAAAAAGCGATCACTTTGCGGGCCTTTCCGATGCCATTGGGAAGCGAGATCGCCCCACGAATCATCTGATCGGCCTGTTTGGGATCAATCCCCAGATGCATTACGCATTCAATCGTCTGATCGAACTTGGTCGAACCAAACGTTTTGACCTTCTTGACCGCATCCGCCAAAGGTAACGATTCGGCACTGGCATTTTGCGCGTCCGCACTGTAACGCTTACTTCTTTTTCTCATAATTTACCTCGCGAAATAAAAGTTATGAATTTTCGCTCCCACTGCAAAGCCGTGGTCAGCACTCTAATCAATTATCAACACCTGCAAACTTCGACTATCCTTCGATTTCAATTCCCATACTGCGGGCCGTTCCCTCAATAATGAGGTCCGCCTGCTCGAGATCATAGGCGTTCAGATCTTTGAACTTCATTTCAGAAATTTTACGAACCTGGGCCTTGGTTACTTTGCCCACCTTTTCCTTGTTCGGCTCGCCGCTGCCTTTAGCCAGCCCGGCTTCGCTCTTAAGCAAAACCGCTGCCGGAGGACTTTTCACGATAAAGTCAAAGCTACGATCCGCATACACGCTGATCTCGACCGGAACCGTCATCCCATTCATATCCTTGGTTCGCTCATTAAACTGTTGAACAAACTGGCCGATATTTACACCGTGCTGGCCCAGTGCCGGACCGATCGGAGGAGCCGGAGTTGCCTGTCCGCCCGGTGCCTGTAGTTTAATTTTTCCAGTAACTTCTTTTGCCATCGTAAATCCCGCTTATAAAAATCTTATATTCTTGTATACCTGATCTATACTTTTTCAATCTGCCAGTACTCGATATCCAGTGGTGTACTGCGGCCAAAAATCGTTACGATCACTCGCACCATGCCGCGCTCACCGTCAATGTCGTCTACAACACCCTCAAAGTTCTCGAAGGCTCCTTCGCGAATTTTTACGATGTCACCCTTCGCGAATTCCATCTTAATATTAGGCGTTTCTTCCGGTTTTTCGATTTCTTTCATCATCTTCGCGACATCCGTATCCCGCATCGGAGTCGGAACCCCTTCGGTACCGATAAAGTCGCCCACGCCCATGGTCTCCTTGATGACATACCAGACATCATCCGGGACTCGACCGTCCTCTTTCGGCTCGACTTCCATAAACACATATCCCGGATACAGCTTGCGTTTGAACACACGCTGCTTACCGGCACGGATGCGCTTGATCTGTTCGGTCGGCACCACGATCCTGCCGACGCCTTCGACAGCTTCAACCTGCATCTTACGGGCCAGTGTTTCCCTGACCTGTTCTTCTTTATTGGAGGCAACTCGTAAAACGTACCACTGCATAAAAGCTTATCCCTTCCAACAACGTGGATGCTTCATTTAATATAGATTCACAACATCACTAAAGAACAGCCGAAAGCCAAGATCCACAAGACCCAGTCCGGCAGCCATAATCGCAACCACGGAAATCACGATCAGCGTCGAGTTGACAATCTCTTTCCGGCTGGACCAACTGACTTTCTTGATCTCGCCCTCGGCAGCAATCAGAAAATTCGCGATCGTCGATATATTGCTCAGCCAATAAATAACGGCCGCAAAAACAGCACAAATCGCCACCGGAATAACCGTCTGCACCCAGGGTTCGTTCCCCTGGAGTCTCTCGTAAAGTCTCCAGCACCCTGCGGCAACGATCGCCAGCAATACCAACGCGGTCCACAATCGCGAGTTCTTTCCCTGTCCTCGTTTATAAATCTTCAAGTTCATAGTGCTGCCACTTTCGCCTCGATTGGTTAATTTGATTAATGGCCCCAAAGGCCTCCATCTTACAACAGGTCAGGAGGGAGTCGAACCCGCAACCTTCGGTTTTGGAGACCGATGCTCTGCCAATTGAGCTACTGACCTATCAAGGTTATTTACGACGAACCTTATGAGCTGTATGTTTGCGCTCCCGTTTACAGAATTTATTCAATTCGATTTTCGGGGTCCCGCCCTGGACATTCACTTCCGTACGGTAATTACGATCGCCGCACTCTTTGCATTCCAACCAGACATATTCTCTCTTTTTCGATTTAGCCATGTAAATAGACCTCTCTGATAAAACACAGCGACCTTTCTGCGATTTGAACTTATACAGAAAGGACTCAAGAAGGCGCCGTGTCAAAAACACGGCGCCTTAGGGCTCAATTTAATAGGGTTACTCCAGAATCTTCGTGACAACGCCGGCACCCACGGTACGGCCGCCTTCACGAATGGCGAAACGAAGACCGTCTTCCATAGCGATCTTTGAAATAATCTCACCGGTCATTTCGATGTTGTCGCCAGGCATACACATTTCAACCGCCTTACCTTCACGGCTCTTGATCTCAACGATCGCACCGGTCACGTCGGTAGTACGGAAGAAGAACTGGGGACGATAACCCGGGAAGAACGGGGTATGACGGCCACCCTCTTCTTTTGTCAGTACATAAACCTCAGCAACAAACTTGGTGTGCGGAGTAATGGTACCGGGTTTGGCCATAACCTGGCCGCGTTCCAGGTCGCTCTTTTCAACACCGCGAACCAGCAGACCCACATTGTCACCGGCCTGGCCGTCTTCCAGCGTCTTGTTAAACATCTCAACGCCGGTTACCGTCGTCTTGCGCGTCTCATCGCTCAGACCAACGATCTCAACTTCGTCGCCCACATGAATCACGCCGCGTTCGATACGACCGGTCCCTACGGTACCACGACCCTTGATGCTGAACACGTCTTCAACCGGCATCAGGAAGTTCTGGTCAACAGCACGCTCCGGAACCGGAATGTACTCATCGACAGCCGCCATCAGTTCATCGATGGAAGCACATTTTTCGTCGTCGCCGCCTTCTGAATCCATAGCCGCCAGGGCAGACCCCTTGATGATCGGAATTTCGTCACCCGGGAATTCGTACTTATCCAGCAGTTCACGCAGTTCCATTTCAACCAGATCGATCAACTCAGGGTCATCCACCTGATCCACCTTGTTCATGTAAACAACGATCTTCGGCACGTTTACCTGACGAGCCAGGAGGATGTGTTCGCGTGTCTGAGGCATCGGGCCGTCACTGGCAGCCACAACAAGAATCGCACCGTCCATCTGAGCGGCACCGGTGATCATGTTCTTGACATAGTCAGCGTGACCGGGACAGTCCACGTGTGCGTAGTGGCGGTTTTCGGTTTCGTATTCAACGTGGGCCGTGTTAATGGTAATACCACGTTCCTTTTCTTCCGGAGCATTGTCGATCTCGTCGAACGCCTTGGCAGCCATGCCTGACTTCTTGGCCATACGCATGGTAATCGCCGCGGTCAGAGTGGTCTTACCGTGGTCAATATGTCCGATCGTCCCAATGTTCACGTGCGGTTTGGTTCTTTCAAATACAGCCTTAGCCATTTGTCAATAACCTCCTGATATTCTCGTTTAGTTTTCGAAATTAATTTTCTTTTTATTTACTATTTAATTACGCTCTATAAATTATCCGGCCAACACAGTTGCAGCGTTTTTTCAATTGCCAATTACTTCCTTTGCCGCTCGCCGGTTGCTTTGTCAGCCCAGTCAAATCACCTCAGCTGCTGACGAGATTTGAACTCGTGACCTCGTCCTTACCAAGGACGCGCTCTACCGACTGAGCTACAGCAGCAAACCCGCTCAAAATCGCGGTATCAGCATCGTTACCCTACATTTTACCTGCCGGAAACACCACGCACCGACAACTATAAGGGTAGAGATTCCCTGTCTTACCGCGAAAGCGAAGAGAAGAGTATATATATCTAAAAGCAGAGTGCAAAGAGAAAAAATGGGATTTTTCAGAAAAAATAAAAAAAATAAGGTTTGTTCCCTCGGATGACCTCGCTTCGGGCTCAAAGGCCGGGATCAATCAACAGAAGGTGGCGGGACCGGACCTGGCTGCTGAGCCATGAGAGCATCATCAATAAATCTGAGTAAAGCGGACCAATTCGGATGGTCGCCAAAAGCTGATGATCTTATCTTATTTAACAGCAACAGTTTAGGCTCATCACTGACCGTTTCATCCAAAAAATACTCCTTCAATACCGGAACCAGCAGACTCGTATCGGGCAAATCCGCCCTTCCCATTTCCGTCTGCAGCATTGAAATAACCTCATTCGCGGCGTCTGAATAAAGAAAAACTTTTAAAACAGAAGCATCGGTCTCCGCAGAAAACCTCTTCTCAGCCGGATCGTAACCGATTTCATCTAAATAGGTTAGAGCCGATTCCCAGGTTTTTCGCTCAACCAGCCGGGATAGAATCTGTTGCTGAATTTGAACCTGCAGTGTCTCATTTTTCTCGCTGGCAGCTTTTTGTTCCGCAATATCAAGTATTTCGCGAACATACTCACCCGTAGCACCATCAGCGGCCTCCAACTCCGCCACCCATTTCACCAGGAACTTAGCTTCCTGACGTTGACAGATGTTTTTAATCGCCAGCCAGGCATGATCACTGTAACCATTGGCAGCCATTGCACCAAGAAGCCATTGCAAGTCCGATGTGTCCCCGGTTTGGCCCGCCAGATCGATTACAACCTGTTGAACCGCGGGATTTTCATCGCTCATAAGATCATTCTGCTTAAACAACTCAAGCGCCTTGACCTTATCCACATAAGAAAGCCCTTGTGCAGCAGCCAATCGCAAAGCAGGATTATCCTGAACCGTCAATCCCTCTTTCAGATACGGCTCATATAAAACACATGCATCCGCCTTTGTCCCGCTCTGCCCGCAAAGATGAGCCAGAACCGACAGCAGATCTGCTCGAAGAACATCGTCTTCAGTCATAGATTTCTCGTATCGATCGCGAAGTGCCTCAAGGTAGGACTTTGTCATTTCGTTACTTAAGTTATTTAATTCTAATATCTTACGAATCACCTTTGCACCTTTGACCACCGACTCCGCAGAGTCCGATCGAAGATAATCCGTGGCGATTCCAAGCGTCTGAGTTTTTATATCCTGGGATAAATCAACAGGAGAACCCGGTGAAAAAGCGAAAAAACAGGCCTCGCCCAAGGCCTCAAACATGGCCAATGCAACCTCATGGTCGGTTTCCGACTGAAAATGTTCCAGCAGTACTTCAGCCGGATTCAGATCACTCATGTTCACAAGGCCCTTCGCCGTCTGAAGGCGAACATCCCGCGAATCGTCCGAAAGCAGGGAAAATATTCTTTCTCGAAAATCTTCCGCAACCGTCGGATATTTTGAAATCTTATCCAATGACCAGAGACGAAGCGGCGGCAATTCTGAGTCCATCATCTCTAAGATCATCTCACTTTGATTCTCTT
>JBDLJN010000057.1:0-15616 GCA_039714335.1 Planctomycetota bacterium | reverse complement strand
GAGACGCGGGTTGTCTTTTTTGCTTTACAGATGTCGTGATTTTGCCGATACTGTCTCCGGACACAGGCGGAACCGCTGTGTCCCTGTTAACAATCTGCTAATAAAGGACTTACAATGTGTGGAATAGTCGCGTATTTCGGCAAAAAAGAAGCTCAACCGATTCTCATCGAAGGCCTCAGGCGACTGGAGTATCGCGGGTATGACTCCGCCGGCGTCACCCTGCTCAAAGACAGGGCATTCGATGTTTATAAGACCAGCGGACGCATTGCGAACCTGGAAGAAATTGCCCCGGACCCCGTCTCACAGGCAACCGTCGGCATCGGCCACACACGCTGGGCCACACACGGCAAACCCAACACCGTCAACGCGCACCCGCATATTGACTGCACCGGAAAAATCGCCGTGGTTCACAATGGCATCATTGAGAACTATGCGATACTCAAAAAATGGCTCATCAAAGAAGGATGCGAGTTCAAAAGCGAAACAGACACCGAAGTCGTCGCCAACCTGATCGGCTATTTTTACCAGCGCAGCCAGGTCCCGGAAGGCAGCGACCGATTTGAGGCGGCCGTCCAGCAGGCATTGAACGAGGTTCACGGCACCTATGGGCTTGCTGTTTTATGCCTGGATTGCCCCGATGTGATGATCGGCGTGAAAAAGGGAAGCCCGCTCATCCTCGGCGTCGGCGAGAATGAGTTTGTGGTCGCCTCGGATGCATCGGCCATTATCGAGCACACCTCGCAGGCGGTTTATCTGTCTGACGGCGAAATGGTCTGCATCCGCAAAGACGGCTTTGTCACCAAGACCATCGCCAACAAAGAGGTACAAAAAGAACTGAAAGAGATCGAAATCTCCCTCGACCAGATCGAGTTGGAAGGTTTCGACCATTATATGCAAAAGGAGATCGCCGAGCAGCCGCAGGTCCTTGAGACCTGTCTGAACGGCCGCGTCGATGTCAAGAACGGCCGGGTTATCCTCGGCGGCATCCAGAGTCAACTGCGGGATCTGACACGGACCAAACGCATCATTCTCGCCGCCTGCGGCACGGCCTGGCACGCGGGCCTGGTGGGCGAGTTTCTGTTTGAGCAATTGGCAAGAATCCCCGCCGAAGTTGAATATGCCAGCGAGTTTCGTTATCGAAACCCGATCATTGACGAGGGCACGATCTTCATCGCCATCAGCCAGTCGGGCGAAACCGCCGACACGCTCGCCGCGGTTGAACAGGCCGCCGAACGCGGCGCCACGGTACTGGGCGTTGTCAATGTCGTCGGCTCGACCATCGCCCGCACCACCGATGCCGGTGTGTATCTGCGGGTGGGGCCGGAAATCGGCGTCGCCAGCACCAAAGCGTTTACCGCGCAGGTTGCCGTCCTGACCATGCTGGCCATTGAACTGGGACGGCGGCGGCACCTCAGCGCCGATGTCGCACAAACGCTCCTGAAGGAAATGATGGAAATTCCGAAAAAAGTGGACCATGTTCTTACCCAGGACGAACATATCAGGCAAATTGCCCAGGCCAATATCGAAAAAGATAACTGGCTGTTCCTGGGCCGCGGATTGAATTATCCGGTCGCGCTCGAAGGCGCCTTAAAGCTCAAGGAAATCAGCTATATCCACGCCGAAGGACTGCCCGCGGCGGAAATGAAACACGGTCCGATCGCTTTGATCACGGACACTATGCCGGCGGTGTTTATCGCGACCCAATGCTCACAATATGAAAAGATCATCGGGAATATTGAAGAGGTTCGCGCCCGCGGCGGAAAAACCATCGTCATCGCCACCGAAGGCGACGAGCACATCAAACAATACGCTGACCATTTGATCACCGTGCCGGATACCGTCGAACAACTCCAGCCGCTGCTGACCGTGGTGCCATTGCAGATGCTGGCCTATCACGCCGCCGTTGGCCGCGGCCACGATGTCGATAAGCCCCGTAACCTCGCCAAAAGCGTTACCGTGGAGTAACCGCTACGCTTTTTTATGTTCGAAGATCGGGTTTAGATCCATCGCAAGCGCTTTGACTTTTTCGGTCTGGGCCGGCGTGATCGGCTCGTATTCCATCGCAAGATCCATCGCAAGCCGGAACAGGTTTTCGTCCCCGGGAGGAACGGCCGCCGTTACGGGTTGGCTCAATGTAAAGGCCATCGCCAGTTTCGCTTGCTCTCGCTCTGTGATCGGCTGATACCAGCATTTGGAATAGGTCTCTCGAAGCGGAGCATCCTTGGGCCATTTCTGACGTGCAAACATCTTTAATGCCAGAATAGCGACACCTTTCTTTTTGGCCGCTTCGATCACTTCTGAACCAAAACCACCCTTATAATAATTCGCGAAGTTAACCGGAAACAGAATCGAGTCAAAATCATACCGATCCATCGCCGCCAGCGCCGCCTCATGGGAATGCGCCGAAAAACCCAAATGGCGAATTTTTCCGGCCTTCCTGGCTTCAAGCAGCAATTTCATCGCACCATTTTTACTGAAAGCCGTATCCACATCTTCTTTCACATCCGTGATAGCGTGGAGCTGATACAGATCAAAATAATCGGTCTTGAGCCGCTCAAGGGATTGCTCAAATTCCTTTCTGGCCCCCTTATACCATCGCCGGGTCGTCTTACAAGCCAGAAATGATTTCTTACGATACGGTTCCAGAGCCGGCCCCAGTTTGATCTCCGCCTCGCCCTTGCCATAGCTCGGAGCCACATCATAATAATTGACACCCCGTTCGAATGCTTCAGATACAAGCTTATTCGCATGCTCCTGGCCGCTTCCCATCACAACAATACCACCAAAGCCAATGACAGATAACCTCACATCACTTTTTCCATACTGCCGCGTTGGAAGTTTACCCGGCTCTTTCATGCTCTCCTGCGCTGTATTATTTTTATTGCCCATTGCTCTTACCTTTTCCGCAATGGCACTCGCCGAAATCATCCCCGCTGCAAGAGTTGATCTTTTCAAGAATTCCCTGCGCTTCATCGTCCAGTCATCCTTTCCCGTCAGCCGGAATGCGGAATTGCGTGCCCTTATTTCCGTGACGCCGGGCTGCGACGGACTGCTTTTTTAGTTTTGCTGGTTTTTTTATGCGCTGCTGTCGAGGTTCCTTCCAGCACCTTCATTGCCTTCTTGACATCAGCCACTTTTAAGACGCCGGTTGTCCTGCCGCCCCGCGCTCCGGCGGTACAGTAGGCATAGGAGATATTGATATGGGCCTTGGACAGTTTTTCGGTTACTTTCGCAAAAGCCCCCGCTGTATTCGGCAAATTAATGCACAGCACCTGCGACTCGCTGAACTGCATATTCACCTTTTCCAAAATGTCACGAATCTTTGCCGCTCTTGTGCCCACCAGACGCATTACACCGTGCTCAACAGAGTCCATCATTGTCATCGCAACAATGTTGACCTTTTCATGAGCCAGTACATTCAAAAACTGAGACAGTACGCCGGGCTTATTGACCATAAAAATTGAAAATTGCGTGTCTAAATGCATGGCTGTGCCCTTTCTAAAAGAGTTGAGAATAATCCGAACTGCGAAAGCCCCCTGCTCTCGGCGAGGTTCAGACGATTTTTCACATCAAGATGTCTGCAGCGCAGAAACCGCCGCTTCTGTCGTTTCATGAAAATCAAATAATTTATCCAAATGTGTGATGCGGAACACCCGCGTCAACTGCGGATTGATGCCGCTGATCAACAGGGTTCCACCCCGGTCTTTCGTTCGACGCCAAATATCCACCAGCAAACCCAGCATTTGGGAAGAAAAAAAGGATACATCGGAGAAATCAATGACCATCCTGCAAATATCCTGATCCTGAATTAAACCGCGAAGTGTTTCGGCAATTTTTTCCACCTCTCCGATACCGGCAATGGACGCCTGCCTGAAAGAGACAACAAAAACACCGCCCTCTGTTCTAACATCCAGCATATCCGTATTATAGGTCTCGCTCAAAAAAAGTCCCTCAGCAATAAAATCCACAGTGTATATGATATCGAAAAACGCTTTCGCTGTCAATTCAATTCTGACACAGTAACGATCATTTCGCCTTCCAGCAAGCCGCTAAGTGCTGATCAGATCCGCCTTTCGGCAGCAATGTCTGGAGTTGCCGCTTGCACTGCTCCTCGGCCAGCGGACAACGCGGATGAAACGCACATCCTGACGGCGGATTGGACGGGCTCGGCACCTCTCCACCCAGTACGATGCGTTTTTTGTCCTTGTTTGGTATCGGTTCGGGAATCGCACTCAACAGGGCCTGTGTATAGGGATGCACGGGATTGGCATACAACGTATCCCGATCCGCATATTCGACGATCCGGCCCAGATACATCACCGCGACAAAATCGCTGATATGCTCCACCACCGCTAAATCGTGAGCAATAAACAAATAGGTCAGGTTCATCTGCTTCTGCAAGTCCTGAAGCAGATTGACGATCTGTGATTGAATCGACACATCCAGCGCACTGACCGGTTCGTCGCAAATAATAAAACTCGGATCCAGGGCCAGCGCCCGGGCAATCCCGATACGCTGTCGCTGGCCGCCGGAAAATTCGTGCGGATAACGGTTCAGATGAGCGGGCGACAGGCCCACTTTGTCCATCAATTCTGCAACGCGGTCCCGCCGCTGCTTTTTAGAACCGACCCGATGGACCCCCATCGCCTCGCCGACCACCGTCCCGACGGTCATACGGGGGTTCAGCGAACCGTAAGGATCCTGAAACATCATCTGGGCATTCTGACGAAATGCTTTCATCGCTTTTCTGGGCAACGAAAATACATCATCGCCGTCAAATGTGAACGCCCCCTCGGTCGGCTGAATCAGCCGGATCAAGGTGCGTCCAACCGTTGTTTTTCCGCAGCCGCTTTCACCCACCAAGCCCAGTGTTTTTCCGGCCTCGATTTTGAAACTCACGCCGTCCACTGCCTTGACATGCCCAACCGTTTTACTGAACAGCCCCGCCTTGATGGGGAAATGCGTCTTCAGGTTTCTGACTTCAACCAGATGTTTTCGTGTCTCGCTCATTCGTCTTTATTCTCTCCGGCATACCAACAGGCCGCATGACGGCCGGGGCAAATCTCTTTCAACGGCGGTTCTTCTGTCTGACATCGCGAATCGTCCTTGCCGATCGGACAGCGGGGATGGAACTTGCACCCGGATGGAAAATGCAGCGGATTGGGAACCGCTCCGTCGATCACATCCAGCCGCTCTTTTTTCTCACCCAACCGCGGCAGCGACCGCAACAATCCCTGTGTATAAGGATGCAGCGGTTTGGCGAACAGTTCTTCTGAGTCCGCTTTTTCAACAACCCGCGAAGCATACATCACAACGATGTGGTCCGCGTTTTCCGCCACGACGCCCAGATCATGCGTAATCATCATGATACTCATCTGATGACGCCGCTGAAGGTCACGCAGCAGTTCCAGGATCTGCGCCTGAATCGTTACATCCAGCGCCGTCGTCGGTTCATCCGCAATCAACAGAGCAGGCGAGCAGCACAGCGCTATCGCAATCATTACACGCTGCCGCATCCCGCCGGACATTTGGTGCGGATATTCTTCCACGCGTCGTTCGGGGTCGGCAATACCGACCTTCCGCATCATCTCAACCGCCACAGTCCACGCCTCGGAGCCGGACTTTTTCTGGTGCAGTTTCACCGCTTCGACAATCTGATTGCCGACCGTAAACACCGGATTCAGGCTGGTCATCGGTTCCTGGAAGATCATCGCGATATCATTGCCGCGGATCTCACGCATTCGCCTCTCGGAAGCATCCAGAAGGAGTTGACCGTCAAACTCAATTTCTCCGGCGACAATCTTTCCGGGCGGCCATGGAATCAGCCGCATCACCGACAGCGCCGTCACACTCTTGCCGCAGCCGCTTTCGCCCACGACGGCCAGCGTCTTGCCCAGCGGAATGTCAAAGCTGACATCCTGTACCGCCTTCACCAAACCCTGCTCGGTAAAGAAGTGGGTCGAAAGGTTCCTGATCGACAATAATGTATGATTGTTATCCGTCATCCGTTAATCCGTTCTCAGTTTCGGGTCCAGACAATCCCGCAACGCATCGCCAAAGATATTCAACGCCAAAGAGATAAAGAAGATCGCCACGGTCGCGGCGGTCATTTCCCACCAGACACCTCGTGCCAGTTCGGTTCGAGCCGCGTCGATCATGCCCCCCCAACTGGGCCTGTCCGTTTCGCCCAAGCCCAGAAAACTCAGGATCACTTCGGCATGAATAAAGCCGACAAACCGCAAGGAAAAATTAATAATGATAATGTGGAACACATTCGGCAGTAAGTGCTTGAAGATAATGCGTCCGTTGGAACACCCTAATGCCCGCGCCGCGAGGACATACTCGCTTTCCTTGCGCTTGATGATCTCGCCGCGAATGAGCCGGCAGATACCCACCCAACTGGTCAGCCCCATTGCCAGATAAACCGATGTGGCACCTTTTATCTCGTGACCAAACAGGGTCGCATCCTTCAGCACCACCGCAAACGCCATCAGTAATAATATATAAGGAATTGTCCCCAGAGTCGTATAGAACCAGACAATCACATCATCCACCCAACCGCGGAAGTAGCCGGCAATCGCCCCCAGCGGCACACCGATCAGCAAGCTGATAATCGAGGCACACAGCGCAACCGTCAGCGAGGTCTTCGCCCCATAGAGCGTCCTTCGCCATGTAGAGCGTCCCAGAAAATCCGTCCCGAAAAACGTCCACCCCTCTTGGGACATCTCTGAATCTTCCGGTGTCCATTCATAATCAAGCCACGGCTTCTGATACGACGGCCCTATGCTCTCATTCCATTGGAACAGCGAAATACCCTCGTAGCCCTTTTCGCCAAACTTGTCCTGGAGCACTTCATCAATGTAAATCGCTCCGGCCAAAGCAAAATAAATCAAGACGATCACAAGGCAAACCATCGCAAACTTACGTTTGCGCAGACGGCGGATCCCATCGGACCATAAACTCCTGCCCTTGACCGGTTTCTGCGTCATGTCTGTTGTCACTTCCTGATTATTCAAATTTAACCCTCGGATCAACCCATCCGTAACAAATGTCTGCGACCAGCGTAAAGATGACGATCAACAACGCCATCATGAATGTCATTGCATTCAGCACAAAAAAGTCGCGGCTGTTAATTGCCTCGATCATTAAATAACCCAAACCGGGAATCCCGAAAAAGCGTTCCAACAGCAGCGACCCCAGCACTAACCGGGGAAGCGACAGGACCACATTGGTCACGATCGGAATCATCGCGTTTTTAAGCACATGCTTAAACAGCACCTTCGGCGTTGTCAGGCCCTTGGCAAAAGCCGTGCGGACATAATCACTGCGAATCTCATCCAGCATAATCGTTCGATAGAAACGCACCCCCACCCCCAACCCGGCGATAATCCCGATCAGGATCGGCAGCACAACACTGACGGCCATCGGACGGCTGGGATCGTAATAGATCGGGAACCAGTCCAACTCATAGGCAAAAAAGAGCTGTCCAAAGATAATATAGCTTAAGTACGGGATGCTCATTAAAATCACGCATACGACAACGATCACAAAATCACCGACGCTGCCCCGGATAAACGCCACGATCAGCGACAAACTGATCGAGATAATCAACGAACCGATGAACATCGGAACTGTCAGCGCCAGCGACGGGCCCACGCCCTGAAGGAGCTTTTCGCTGATCTTCTGACGCTCCCGATCCCGGCCGAAATTGAAGGTAACGGCCTTTTTGAAATGAGACAAAAACTGACTGTTAAAATCAAGCATGCTCCAGGCGTCCAGAATGCGCCCATCACTTAGACGTTGTTTAAACAAACCGCCAAGCCACTGCCGCTTGGCATTTTCAATTGCAACGATTCGTTGATAATCATTCAAGATGATCGTATCATCGCCATCGGGGCTTTCAATATAGCTTGCCAATACATTCGGGTCTGTTGGTTCTTTCCACTGGTCGTCGACCAAAGGTTCATATCCCACAAACAGCGGTTTGTCAAAGCCGTATTCATGGCGAATCTCGGCGATGGTTTCCGCATCGGCGTTCTTGCCGGCGATCTGCACGGAGATATCGCCTCCGACCAATGTAAACAGGCAGAACGTCACCAGCAGCACGCCGAACACAATCGGGATCATATACAACAATCGTCTGATTATATACGCAGTCATTTCGCCATTTTTTCCTGCATCTTCAATTCTTTGAGCCGCTGTTTATACCCGTTTCTTTCCTGCACGTCAACCTTTCTATATTTGCTCGTTCTGTGTGAAAATACATGCGGCTTATAATTTTTATACCAACTGTGATGCAAAACATAGGAAACGCGGTGAGTGGTAAAAATCGCCGGATAGTCTTCCATCACCATGCGCTCAAGTTTTCGATACAATTCCATCCGCTCCGGACTGGTCAACATCACTTCGGCTTTATCGAACAGTTCATCAAATTCGGGATTGGAATAGTAAAATTTATTGCCGCCGGGCGAAAAGTATTTTGTCGCAAACATCCCCAGGAAGTCGATCGCATCGGGGGCACCCGCGCTGACGCCGCTGCAAAACAGCTGAAGCTGTCCTTTGTTCAGTTCTGCCATATAAGTCGGCCAATCCATATAGTCCACTTCCAGCATAACACCGACTTTTTCAAACTGCCGCTGCACAAACTGGCCGTATTGCTTGGAAAAGGTATCCGTGCCCGGCATACCGAGTTTGAGCGGGCCAATGGGGCCGTCATTGATTGCCTCTGCCTCAACCATCAACTCCCGGGCCTCCTGAAGATCGTATTTTGAGTAGCCGAATCGAGCAATCTCCAAGTCGTAAGAGTCCAAACCCGGCGCGACAAAGCCATGCGCAACATGGCCGCGGCCATTGAAAAACAGGTCAATAAAGCGTTCACGGTCAATCGTTCGGCTGAGGGCTTTTCGCAGCGGTTTGTTCTTGCCGAGGACAGGATCGGCCATATTAAAGCCGATCCAAAAAACAGACGGGTCATCAAAACTTTTGAGCACAATCCCCCGTGCTCTCATCTCATCGGTCAGATCCATATTCTGCTGGCTAATGGCCTCGCCAAAGTTATCCTTCGGGATGCCGGTCGCGTCCAGTTCACCCCGCATAAAAAGCATCCACGCCGGCTGGTCTTCCAAAATTACCCGCCAGATAATCCGGTCCGCAAACGGAACGGGACTTCCGGCATCATCAAGCAACCCGGCTGCCTCATCCCCCGGTTGGCCTTCTGCCGGATACAGTTCGTTCCGCCAGTTTTCGTTCCGTACCAGTTCAATGTAGCATCCCCGGCGCCAGGTTTTCAGGCGATAAGGACCGGTACCAACCGGATGCCGTATAATGTCGAAACCATAGTGTTCAACGGCTTCATGCGGGACCGGCGACGATAAAATATCCGTCAGCACTGATTCGACCAACTGCGGCCAGGGCTGAATGAGCTTTATCCGGAGTGTATAATCATCAAGGGCCTTCAACCCCTCCACTTCGCGGCTGTAATCGACATCCAGTTCCTTCTTAAATTGTTTAGTGTATTCTCGGAAATCGTCAAGCCCGACAATTTTATCCTTTAATCCGGACCAGTTCTGATTGAGATATTTAATATTGGCGACTCGTTTAAGCGCATAGACAAAATCATCCGCCGTCAATTCACGTCCCTGGCCGCCTTCAAAACATGGATCATTTTGAAAGCGGACCCCCTGTTTAATCCGTATCGTATAGGTCAGATTATCCGCACTGACATGGGGGAGCGCTTCGGCCAGCAAAGGCGTTATCTCGTAAGGGCGTTTCAGAAGATGATATGTATAAAGTGTTTCGTAGATCTGGCCGCCCACTTCCATCGAATAGACGCCGCGCATGTTACCGGCGTCCAGCGTCTGGAGTTTGGTCGGCATACGGCGCCGCAGGATCATTTCGTCGGTGTTGTCGCCGGTATCTGTCTTTGAACATCCCGACATCGACAAGGCAATGCCGCAAAGGCATACAGCCAGCCAGCCAATCTGTTTTACACCCTGTTTCATCGTATCAAAAAGTCTTCCTGTATTGTTTTCGCTTTTCAGCATCCACTCTGTAATATTTTAAATACCCAAACCCGGTTGTATCCGGATGATACGCATCCAGCTTGACATTTTCAAGCCAATCATGGCGGAGTATATAGCCGATGCGGTGATATGTAAAGGCGCAAGGCATATCGCTGACTAAAATTTGCTCCGCTTTTCGATACAATGCGGTACGCTCCGGGCAATCCTGCATTGTGGAAGCCTGCTCAAAAAGCGCATCAAACTCAGGATTTTTATAATTGCTGTGGTTTGGGTTGGGAATATTCTTACTGTAAAAGACCTGCAGGAAATTCTCCGCGTCCGGATAGTCAGCGATCCAGCCGGAGTGATACAGCTGATGGTCAGACTTGCGCAGTTTCTCCAGATAGGTCGGCCAGTCATAGAATTCCACCTCGATGGTCAATCCAATCGCCTCCATGTTCCGCTTCAAAAACTGCCCCATCTGTCGATGTGTCGTACTGGTTCCGCTCATTGCCAGCCGAAGTCTGGGTATTTGCCCGCCGTGGACATCATGCGATTTCTTAAGGTACTCTCTGGCCTTCTCAGGGTCATAATATGAGGACGAAGACTGCTTAATTGACTCATCGTAGCCGTCCATTACCGGAGGAACCAGCCCGTAGCCCGGATGACCCCGACCGTTCATCAGCAATTCGATAAACCGCTCGCGGTCGATCGAATGACTGATGGCATATCGCAGTGCTTTGTTTTTGCTGATAACCGGGTCATTCATATTCATACCGACCCAGAATGTCACCGGTTCGCCGCAGGTGACCAATTGAATATCACGCTCCTTCATCTCGTCTGTCAGCTCACTTCCAAATGAAATGGCCTGACCGAAATTATCTTTGGGAATACCCGTAATGTCAATATCCCCCTTCATAAACAGCAGCCATCGGGGCTGATCTTCCTCCAGCACGCGCCATATCACGCGGTCAATAAAGGGCAGCGGCTTGCCGGCATCGGCCAACAGACCCGTCTGGGTATCTTCGGGCATTCCTTCGGAAGGATAAAGAACCCGGCGATAATTCGGATTGCGAACCGCTTCAATATAGACGCCGCGGCGCCATCGTTTAAGCACATACGCCCCGGTCCCCACCGGATGCCTGACAATATCCAATCCATAGATATCGACGGCCTCTTTGGCCATCGGGGCAGTCGGCAGATGCGCCAGCCAAAAGACCAACTGCGGCCAGGGGTGGTGCAGTTTGATAATGATCGTATAATCATCCTCGGCATAGAGCCCTTCAACACGCCTTGAATAATCGACCTCGCCCTTTTTGCAGGTTTTGGTGTATTCGCGAAATGCATCCAGGCCCACAATCTTGCCGTTAAAAATCCACCAGTTCTTGCAGCGAACCTTCGTGTTCGCAATCCGTTTCCAGGCATAGACAAAATCATGAGCTGTCAGTCCCCTGCCTTTACCCTGCGGAAAAACCGGGTCGTCGTGAAAATACACATCCCGCCGCACCGGAATTCTGTACAACTTTCCGTCTTCGCTGACCGTCGGCATTTCTGCGGCAAGATTTGGGATCAGCGTATAGGGTCGCTTCAGATAATGATAGGCGTAAAGGCATTCGTGAAACTCGCTGCAAACGCCGGAGGTGGGGGCGTCGGTAACATCAGCCGGGTCCAGTGTCTGAATCTTGCTGCTCAGGCGTTGATTTAATACGACCGCGTCTTTCTCGGTTCCCCCTTCCTTTTGATCACAGGCAGAGCAGAGCAGGCACAGCAGTGCCGCACTTAAAAATACAAGGCAGGAAATCGCCTTTTTTAGATTGACGGTAATGAACTTTGGAAGAATTAACAAAGGCAAATTCAGGTCCCTACTCATGGATTCTTGGTGTAAACCAAATCGGATGTTAGTCTGATTCGGCTAAGTTTTCGGGCGCCGGTCCTAGCTGCGGCGGAGCCGTTACGGGTTTACCGGAAGCATCTTTGCCATAATCAAATGTATATTTCACCGCCAATTTCCCCGGACGCATCTTATCGCCAAAGAGTGTTTCGTATTCACGATCCAGGCCCCGTCCATTTCTGACCGCCGGCAGAATACCTGTTTTGACCCCCATCGTTTTGTTCAAGGCAGTTTGATCGACTTCAGCGATGACCGTCTTCAAACGATCGATCTGATCCGACGAAAGCATCTCACCGCCCTTCATATATCGCTGAATCGCCAGTGCATACAACTCCGCAAACGCGCGGCCAAAACTTGCTTTGACGTCCGAGTCCGATTGCAGTTCCGCCGCGGCGCCCAGCGTGATCAGTAAGCTGGCATCCTGAGATTCATCCTGAATCGTCCAATCCTTATAGGCACTGATTCGCTCGGCGGCAATCGACAATAAAATTTTACGGGCCAATGAATGGTCAAACGCCGAACAGAAATGAATCACCATCTTCCGGATTTCCGGCTGCGGTTCAGTCAATACCTTTTGCTCCAGCGCTTTTAAGATGGCTTCAACCGTCTTGTCATCGCGTGTAACGTCTGACGTCAGCTCCTCGATGACCGCCCGCTGGGTCACTGCTTTATACGCCCAATATCTCATCAGGTCATCCTGGTCGCCCAAATGCTGCAGGGCTACCGGAGACAACTGAGAGCTTTTCAGTTTCGCGGTCAGGACCATGAGATTGTGCGTGATCATTAGTCGCTGCTGAGAATCCATCTGTTCCGCTTTGAGATCCTGAAATGCGGCCTGAATGTCACTCCTGGCATGAGCAACATAGGCCGTAGCATAGTACGACAGCGACTCACTGCCCTTTTGCTCTTCCAATTGCCTGCGGATTTCAACGATTTCACGAGACGATTTTGATAAGAACATCTGGCCTAAGGCATCTGACCAGAAATCAGCAATGACGGCCTTGTCCGAAGAGGTCAATTCAGCGCTGGCCCCCTGAACACGCTGGCGAAGCGATTCAATGCTCGTTACATTGACCGAAAAAGCCGAAGAAACGCAGAAAAAGACTGAAAAAAGGATATACAATAAGTTCTTCATTATAGTGCCACCTGCCCGTAAAAAAGGATCAATAAGTGCCTTAAGTGTATCCACACAAAGATTTATGCAGGATACTTTGCCCCCTCAAAACTGTCAAGCAAATTTACACATAAGGCGGAATAAGCCATGCCGCCCATCAAATCGCGGGATTTTGTCAAAATAGGCAAAATCAGCCCCGTGTCCGGGAACTTTTCCATGGGAACGCGACCGTCTTGGTCGCATATAAACCAATGCGGGCGAGACGCCCGCGCTCCCGGTAAGCCCGTAGGGCTTCTGGCAATGATAGCCGCGGGTGAAAGCCGACAGGCCGTAACCCGTGGTAACGGTATTACATAACATCTCTAACCCCGCAGGGGCTGAATGAATGCCCCAACCAAAATCGACCCGTATTCGACCCCTGGGTCGCATGCAGTTACGCCGCTAACCACCTATTCGTATCAAGCCCCCTACGGGGTCCAAATGTCTCACCGAATCCCATTTTCCACTTTTTTCGATCTCATTATTCATCACACAAGACCAACGTTATCGGCCTTAAATCCATAAAAACAAACATAAGTCATTAAATAGTTTAGAGTTATATAAAACTCCACGAGACCCCCTGCCTTTTCTATTTTGCCTATTTTAACTAAAGATTTCTTTTTCCTTCCCCCGATAGAGCATTTATAAACATTGCCTATTTTAACATTCGGCAAATAATCGAACCAGTGAAAGTAAACATAAGCAAGAGAGGTCGACATGGTTAAGGAAAAAGTTTTAGAACGGTATCTCAACGCATTACTCACCGGTGATCGCAATCAGTGCAGAACGGCTATTGAAGAATCGCTCCAGTCCGGGATACCTGCCCACCAGGTTTACATGGACATCATTTGGCCGATCATGACTGAAATCGACAAATTATATCGTGAAGACAGGATCGACTCTGCCCAGGAAGCATTGGCATCGCGAATTAACCGCTCGATCATCAACCAGCTCCAGAACAAACTCCCCCGCCGGCCTGTTAAGGAAAAACGCGTGGTTATCGTGACGGCCCAGTCGGATAAGGCGGAATTGGGCGGCCAGATGATCAACGACCTCTTTGAAAGCGATGGATGGGACACCCGTTTCCTGGGAGGCACTGTCAACAATGACGATGTTATGAGTTTCATTCACGGGTACTCGCCGGATATTCTGCTTTTATACGGCTTCAACGGAAGTGATGCACCGAGTGTACGCACCCTGATCGATACCATCCGAAATGTGAACGCATTCCCTGAAATGCGGATCATGCTGTCCGGCGGCGTCTTTTCTCGCGCTGAAGGGCTCTGGGAGGAAGTCGGAGCCGATTTGTACGCTGAAACAGCCGCAGAAGCAGTCATGGTCGCTCAGGCCCCCGCAGAAAAACTGCCGACACCAACACGAACGATTAAACAACGAGGCAAGTCCGAGCAGGAAACAGAGAAGCTGGAAGTCGCAATCTGAGCTGTTTTTATTCGATGGTGCTGAGAGGTATCACGCAGTCAGCCAGATCTGAAGCGGTGTAGGATTTATCCAGGTCGAACTGAAGCAGACAGCCAAAATTATGCTCGGATGCAATAATCAGCGTGTTGGGAGCAACCAGCGCCCACCCCGACTCCTGCGGCTGATGGCCGAGAACAAACACCTCGACGTCCAGCATCTCGGCCAGCCGCTGGAGCGATTCTGCCGAGTGGCGACGGCCCCAGGTCATCTGGTAAACAGGGTTTGGCTTTTCAATGTCATCCAGTGTATAGGGACGGTTGAAAACGGACAGATCAAATTGGTCGACATAGTTGTCCGCGGGCAATGAATGCGACAGCCAGATGTGATTGGTGCAGCGAATCGCCAGCGGCTGAGTCAGCATGTACTTGGTCATCGCCGCATAGACCTCATCATAATGCTGTTCGAAATGGCGTCGCATCGCTGACTGCATCGCGCGATTCATCTCTTTGCCGGACTTGAGAACAGAACTGTTGCTGATGGCGGCGGTGTCGTGGTTCCCCAGCAGAATATGGACCTGATTGGGAAATTCTATCTTATATCGAATCACATCGAACAAAAGCCGCCATGAAAGGCAGCCGCCGTAATCGTCTTCAGGGCCGCCGTGAATAATTTCCTGAAGGATAACATGCGTATCAGGGTTGTTTTTCAGGTCGGCCAGTTTTTGGATGCGTTCGAAATTGCGTCGATGGCCATGCAGATCACCGGCCATAACCACCTTGCCCCTGTCAGGCAGATTGATAATGTTGCCTTCTCGAAATCGGCAGGAGCGATTAAGCTCGGCTCCCTCACGACAGAGTTGGATGCTTTGTTGCTTCATTTGAAGAATTCTTGGGGCCAACGACCGCCCGGATCAACTCATCCAGCTGGCGGGTTACTTCCAACATGTTGGCCGGGCGCTTTGCGGGTTTATCTTCGACACATTTCATGACCAGATCCGACAGCGGTTTGGGGATCTTTCGAAAGATTTCATACGGCGACTTGACCGATGAAGGTTCATCAATGGAAATACCAAATTCATTTTTTTTGGGAATCAGCGTCGGGACATTTTTACCGGTCAGCGCCCAGTACATCGTTGCGCCAAGGTTGAAAATA
>JBDLJN010000056.1:0-16034 GCA_039714335.1 Planctomycetota bacterium | reverse complement strand
TACTCATCGCGATCCTGTGAAAGAATCTCCTCTGGCGGCTGGAGCAATCGTTTCTCAAAATGCTCGGTGGTTAGCGGACTGCCGATGCCGCCGGGGCAAGCAGCAAGGAACAGGATCTGTCCGCCGTCGCGTACGACCGAGGCGGTCAATTCCAGCGCTCGTTGGGCGATATACAAATCTACATCGTTTGGCAAGCCGCCTGGCGAAACAATCATAAGATCGACCGGTTTAACTGCATGGATATTCCATTGGTCAACTTGCTCGAAGGCGCCGGCGGCAGCGGTTTGGGCATTGTCGAACGCGGACCACAGAATCTGTCCGGCATTGGTGATGGTAGTTAATGCCCAGACGAGACGATCGTTGACAATCATGCTCATCGCCTCGAGTTGGTCGGCGGCCAGCGGATTATCCCGTTTATTTTTGTCAGGGTGCCAGGGATGAATGCCGGCCCGGCTGCGGTCGTCGAATGTCAGGCTGTGGTTCTGTTCGATGGTTTTGAAGGCACAAAGACCGGGCATGATGTTCTTGACCGGATTTGAATAGCCCGCAAAATAATGATGCTTTACATCCGAAAGAACCACGAATACATCCGGCTCATCCAGTCGGACATTGTATTGCACTTCGGTGCCGTGCCGTGTAACCCCGGCCGTTGTAAATGCGGCCTTCCGGCAGTCGTAGGCGATGATCTGAACATCATGTATGCCGAAAGAAATCGTTTGGGCCTGAATGCAATCGATGATTTTCTGATTTTCGGGTGTGTCGGCGTTGTGCGTACCGGTACAGATGAAGAAAAGAACTTTCCCGGCGTCCTGCAATAACGGCAGTAAATGCAATAAAATAGTGCTGACGGGCAAATCCCGGGTGCCGTCCGGCAGCAAAACGCCCACGGTACGGTCTTTTATCTGCTGTGTAAACCCCACTTGATTTTGAGCAATGGCTTTGGAAAGAATGTCCGTATGGCCGGCGGTGGATCCGAACTGGCGGGGTTGGAAAGATGCGGCGATGTTGTCCTGCGGGATTTCCAGCGTAACAGCACCCTTGCCATAATGCAGAGGAGTTTCCATCTTTCATCCTAACGCAGTTTGAGCGTTGCCAGTGCCAGTATTGCAAAAGCAACCGACAGCAGCCAAAAGCGTACCACGATCTGGGGTTCGGACCAGCCGGACAGGTGAAAGTGGTGGTGGATTGGAGCGCATTTGAAAATGCGTTTGCCGCCGGAGTATTTGAAATAGCCCACTTGAAGGACGACACTGAACAGTTCCATCATGAACACGCCGCCAATCAGAAAGAGCAGGATCTCATTGCGGGTTACGATGGCGCCATAACCCATTGCCGCCCCGAGGGGTAACGAACCGATATCGCCCATGAATACCTGTGCGGGATGGCAGTTGTACCATAGAAAACCGAGAACCGCTCCAGTGATCGCGGCAAAAAAAATCGCAAGCTCGCCGGAACGCTCAACATACGGCAGAAGTAAATAGCTGGCCCATGTCTGGCCCGAACGGGACACTTCCTCCGAGGCAATGTAGCACAGAATCACCAGGACTGTCGAAACGATCCCCAGACACCCGGAGGCCAGACCGTCCATCCCATCGGTCAGGTTGACGGCATTGCTGGTGGCCGAAATATACAGTACCGAAAGAATTGCAAACATCCAACCCGCCAACGGAATACTGCGCTTGTAAAACGGAAGCCAGAGCTGCCGGGCATCTTCGAGACCACGAAAATCAGAATACAGAAAAATCCCCACCAGAACCGCCCCGCCAAACTGAAAAACCAGTTTCTCCCACGGTTTGAGGCCGTCGCGACTGCGCTGGCGGCTCTGGCTGGTGAGCTTGAGCCAGTCATCAACGGCTCCAATGCCGCCATACCAGACAATAATAAAGATCGCCTTTTGAACAAATGGGTTGTCCAACTTAGCCCATAAAAATGTCCCGGCCAGAAGAGCCGACAATATGATAATACCGCCCATTGTGGGGGTGTTGGCACGGTCGCGCATTAAATCATTCAACGCGGCATGATGAAACTCAGGCCGGTCGCCGATCTTCATCCGCATGAGCCAGCGAATAATCCTGGGGGCCATAAAGACCGCAATCGCCAAACTGGTCAGAGCGGCCAATATTGCGCGAAACAAGACATTTTGATAGCCATAAAACCCGGTTTTATCCATCAAACCTTCTTGAATCCAATGTAACAAATGATAAATCAATATTTACTCCGATATCTTTGGTATCTCACACGGCCAAGCACAGTTTGACCGTGCCACCCATTATTCGAATAGTTCCCTTAGTCGCTGGATGGCTTTTTCCAGATTTGCAGAGCGAGAGCCCTTGACCAATATTATATCGTCAGGTTGAATCCATTTGTGCAGATTATCACATAATTGGCCGGTCTTTTTGAAAGCACACGCCAGAGCAGCGTCCTGACCGGTCTCGGAGGCCCCCTGTAAAACCTGTTCGGCAAACGGTCCGACGGCTAACAGTACTTTGACACCTTCCGATGCGGCTTTTTGCCCCAATTGTACATGGAGGGGCTCGGACTGCGGCCCCAGTTCGGCCATACTGCCCGCAATGAAAACCTTTCGTTTTTGCGTATTGGCGGCCATCGAAGCCAGGCAGGACAGGCCGTTGGCCATTGAGGCGGGATTGGCATTGTAACAATCGTTCAAAACGGTCAAGGGTCCGATATTTTCGATTTCCATCCGCATGGCCCCGGATTTCAACGATCGGACAGCATCGGTGAAACTCGGCAATGAAATCTCAAGGTCTCGGCACACGGCCCAACTGGTCAATACATTGGACACATTCGCCCGGCCCGGCAGCGGTACATTTACGCATTGGCCATCAATCGTCAATGATCCCTGGCCGCCGGTTGTCTCCAAGTCAATCGCCCTTACATCACATCCGTCGCTTTGGCCGAATGTAACGATCGATGCGTCGAACTGCTTTTTTACATAGTCCAGCAGGTCGGGCTGATCGCCGTTGACATAGAGCGTCCCGCCGGTTCGCAGGCCCCGCGCAATGGACGCTTTTTCCTTGATGATATTGTCCAGCGACCCAAACCCTTCCAGATGCGAGGGGGCCACCGCCGTAATGACGGCGATATCGGGATTTGCGACAGTGGTTAATTTTTCAATCTCGCCGAGGTGGTTGCTGCCTATTTCTACCAATAAGATTTCGTCATCCGGTTCAGCGGACAAAATCGTCAGTGGAACACCGATATGGTTATTGAAACTGTTCGGGGCCTGATGACATTTGAAAAAGCGGCTTAGTATCTGGTGCAGTATTTGACGGGTGGTGGTTTTGCCGACCGAACCGGTAATGGCGATGACTTTCGCCGAAAGCTGCTGACGATACCAGGATGCAAACTGAGCCAGCGCCGTAACACAACTGTCCACTTTGATCGATGGGATTTGGGACGGCGCATCAACTTCTCGCTCAACAACAATACAGGTCGCCCCTTTTTCAACTGCGGCGGCGGCATAGTTGTGACCGTCAAAGTTTTCGCCGGTAATCGCAAAAAAGGCCTGCCCCGGTTGGATTGCACGGGAGTCAATGCTGACGCCGTTCAAATCAGACACCCCCTGCCCAGTGGTGATTTCACCGTCGATAATTTCGGCAAGTTGACTTGCATCGATTGGTATCATTAGACGTTTCTGTTTAGATTTCGAGTGCTTTGAGGGCTTCTTCGAAATCGCTAAAATGGCGTTTTTCCGTGCCGATGATCTGATAGTCCTCATGGCCTTTTCCGGCCAGCAGGACAATATCGCCCGCGATGGCCTGTTGGACGGCAAACCGGATGGCCTTGGCGCGGTCCGGTTCGATAAAAGGTGTCTGACCCCTTTTGTTTTTGAATCCCTGCATGATGTCGTTGATAATCGTGTCGGGGTTTTCCGTGCGGGGATTGTCGCTGGTAACGACCACGACATCGGCCAGTTCTTCGGCGACTTGCGCCATGCGGGGACGCTTTGTTTTATCGCGATCTCCGCCGCAGCCGAATAGAACGATCAATCTGCCTTCGCACAGAGGTTTCAGTGTGCCCAATACATTTTTTAACGCATCGTCCGTGTGGGCATAATCCACAAAAACTTTGATCCCCCGCTGGTTGGCCGATCCGGATGATACCGGCTGCAGGCGCCCGGGGACATTTTGCAGAGCCGAAAGTCCGACAGCAATATCATCAAGGCCAATTCCGGCGGCAAGACAAAGTCCGGCAGCGGCAAGACAATTTAAGATGTTGTGCCTGCCGGGGAGATGGGTGATTACTTTCTCGCTGATATCTCCAAATATGATGCTGAACTCACTGCCCGCCGCATCCATGCGGCGTACCCGGGCGTACAGGTCAACCTCATGGTCAATTCCGTACCAGAGCGTCCGTGTCGCCGGCTCGATGATCTCGGCGATGGTATGAGCTGCATCCGATTCGATATTCAAAACCGCCAGAGCGTGCGGTGGAAGGTCTGTAAACAACAATGTCTTTGCGTCCAGATAATCGTCCTCGGTTTTGTGATAGTCCAAGTGGTCGCCGGTCAGATTGGTAAACGCTGCGGCGGTAAACGATACGCCCGCTAAGCGTTTTTGGCTGAGGGCATGACTGCTGGCTTCAACGACCATATACCTGGCACCGTTGGCCGCCATTTCGCTCGCGGCCCGGGCGATTGTTACCGCATCGGGCGTTGTCAGCGGAGCCGGAACCGTTTCCTTGCCGGTATTGTATTCGATGGTGCCGATGAGACCGCACCGCGCGTCTGTGTGTTCGAGAATTGAACGAACAAGATAGGTTACAGTTGTTTTGCCGTTGGTTCCGGTTACAGCCAGATTGGTCAGTTTGGAACTGGGATTGCCCATAGACGCCTGGGCAAGCTGACCCAGTGCCCGGGTACTGTCTTCTACAAGAACGCAGTCCGTATTATCGACAGGATGCTGCGCAACAATATACGCCGCACCTGCAGAGAGGGCCTTGTCAATATAATCGTGGCCGTCAACCTGTGTACCGGCCACTGCAACGAAGACATCGCCTGCCTGTACCTGTCGTGAATCGGCACAAACGCGAAGCCCGTTTGATTGCACTAATGCCAATAATTGCGTAAATGTCATGGGTTATCCTATGCTCTAAGATCAAGATACGTATTTTATCGACCATTCAGGCAACACACTACAGCAGAATCAGGTGAATCCGCTGCTGTTGGAGGTATGGAACGGTCAATTTTTGACAGCCACCCACAGTGTAGCAACACCGCCCGATAACGGGGTCTTGTGAACAAGCCTAAAGCCCGCCGCGGCCAGTTCGGTCGAAAAATTAACTTCCGTATCCCAATGGCTGACGGACCGGGCCAGGTAGTCCAGCGGTTCTTTGGAGCCGATAACACATTTCCCAAGCGTCGGCATCACGCGGGAAAGGTAAAAACGATACGGCCATCGCAGGAGCGGATTGGCGGGCAGCGAAAATTCAAGGATGGATAGTTTGCCCCTTGGCTTCAGGAGCCGGTTTGTCTCGTTCAGGGCAGCTATGCGATCGGGGATGTTGCGAATGCCGAATGCACAGGTAGCGGCGTCGAAACCGGAGGATTCCAGGTCTGTCTGTGCCGCATCGGCGACTTTCCATGAAAGGTTTTTGTTTTGCATCCAGGATTTGCTGTTGAGACGTATCTGTTTTTCCTGGGCCGTGTCGATCATGGATTCGCTGATATCAACTCCTGTTATATTCTTTACGCAACTGTGCTTTAGGAAACCGAACACAACGTCGCCTGTGCCGCAACACAAATCCAGCACGCGCTGCTGCGGGTGAACATTGACGCTTTTGACAAGCCGTTTGCGCCAGAGACGGTCGATGCCGAGACTGAACAGATGATTGAACCGGTCATATTTTGTCGCGACAGGGCTAAAATCGAATTTTTCATGTTCAGTGCTCAGAGCAATCCTCCAAGAATAACAGAAACAATCAGCAGGACACCAAACAGCAGATGCGTCTGAGCGGTTTGGACATCAATTGCCGCAATGGCCTGCGGCTGGTCGCGTTTTGTCTGCAGCGCCGCCTTCATGATCTTTATCGCAAGCGGAACGGTCAGCAGCGTCAGTAGCGACCATAGGGGCAATATCTGTGACGCAACCATCGCCAGTACGGCAACATAGGCCCCCGCCACTAACGCTGTGTATTCATAGCGGGCCAGGCGAAATCCCAGAATCGTCGCGGTGGTTCTGATTCCCGCGGCGGTATCGTGGGTGATATCGCGAAGATTGTTGCCGGACAGAATCGCCGCAACCAGACAGCCGACCGGCAGAGAAACCAGCAGAACGCGGTGGTCATAGGTGCCGGTCAGGACATAAAAGCTGCCGATCACCATCAGCGGTCCCATCAGAATAAAGACAAATATATCCCCCAGGCCGAGGTACTTGTAGGCCAGTGGCGTGGCGGTATAAAAAAAACCGCCGAGCATACCGACCACACCCAACACAAGAATCGGCCAGCCGTGAATCAAGATGAATACGAATCCGATGCAGGCGGCAAGTGAAAAACAGCCCATCCCGACAAGGAAAACCGGCTCAGGCGAAACGAGATGATCCACCAGCGCCCGGCTGGAGCCATAGGTCCCGGGGCGGTCAACACCCTTTTTGTAGTCGAAATACTCGTTCACTAAGTTCGTTCCCGCATGAATTAACAGCGATGCCAATAAAATCAATGGAAACAACCACCATCGGACAGGAAGCGGTTGGAACATCGCCAAAGCCGCCCCGAGACCAACGGGAATCACCGTCGCAGTGTAGGAAAACGGGCGGCAAACCTGTATCCATGCCTTCATCGAATTAGGTGTTGTTGTCATTTTCAATTTCCTATTTGTCCTGGTAAGAACCACCCGGCCAGAACGGTCGCTATAATGCTTTAACGGCCCTGATAAATACTTCGGAGCGCTCGGTGTAGTTTTTGAACATATCATAGCTGGCACAGGCCGGACTCATCAATACGGCATCGCCGGAAACGGCAAGTTCGTACGACATCTGAACCGCCTGTTCCATTGAGTCTGCGAAGTTAATTGTGCAATCCGAGGGAGTGGGTTTAATCGCTTCGGCAATCTTCGATGCGGTTTGACCGATGAGTACCGCCGCTTTCGCGCGGTTGGCGATACAAGTTCCCAATTCGGCGAAACTAATCTGCTTGTCATAGCCGCCGGCGATGAGTACAATAAAAGGTGTCTGACCCCTTTTAGTTTCGTTAATACCGTTCAGGGCGGCTATTGTGCTGACCGGGGTTGTCGCCTTGGAGTCATCATACCAACGAACACCGTTTTTTTCGGCGACAAAACAGCACCGATTCGGCAGGCCCTCAAACGACTGTACGGCCTCTTTGATCCGCTCTGGATTAACATTAAAACAGGACACGATCGCCAGCGCCGCGGCAAAATTGGAACGATTGACCCGGCCCGGCAATCGAAAAACCGCCGCATATTCGTCCGGTACATCGTCGGCACTGAAAGTAAGACACTGTCGTCCTTGATCATTAAGATATTTTTGATACCAACTGCAAGTAATGGGGTCTTCCGCATTAAAAATCGATACGGCGGGATGTTCGGCATCTAATTTCTGATATCGGAAAATGCCCTCTTTTACATCGCAATAGGTCTTGAATGTACCATGACGGTCGAGGTGATTCGCTGTTAAGTTGGTCATTAACGCGATGTCGGGGGCGGCCTGAATTCGGGCAAGCTGTTCCAATTGAAAATTGCTGATCTCCAGAACAACTAAATCATCGTCGGCAATCTGTTCGGCAATGTCCAGCAGCGGTTGGTGGCCGATATTGCCGCCAAGCCAGATATTGCTATAGTCAACATCCTCCTGACCACAACCGGACCTTAACAGGTGGGCCGTCAGCGAAGTCGTCGTGCTTTTTCCGTTAGCGCCGGTAATGCCGATGATACGGGCCGGACACAATTGAAAAAACAACTCTATCTGCGAAGTTACAAGGGCACCTGCCTGACGGGCTGTTTCGATATATTGATTGTCCGGTGGAACCGCCGGATTGACGATCAGGATGTCGGCCTGACGGAAGTCGTCTTCACGATGCTCACCAAGACAATATTCAATATCAAAGCCCTTGAGCCGGCAGAGGGTATCTTTCAGGTCGGTTTCTTTGGCAAGGTCGGTCACGAGAACCCTTGCACCGGCCTTTACAGCAAAAAGGGCTGAATCGAGCCCGCCGCCAAAGCGGCCCAAGCCCATCACCAAAACCCGTTTACCCTGAAAAAACTCGCGTTTCATCGGCCCCTTTCCCCCGAAACCATTAAGTTCGCGCTTTGGCCAGTTCCATTTTGGCATCAATCGCAGCCTGCTCAATGCACTTTTCCCAATTGTTGCCAAACTGTTCTTTGTATTTGGGATTATCAAAGGCGTAAATAATTGACCGGGACGCATTGATCAACGCTCCGAGGCCGTCCCGATTACAGAACCGCACACAATCGGCCGCCGTCGCCCCCTGTGAACCGAACCCCGGCACGAGGAACCAGCACTTGGGATAGCGTTTTCGAAGCGCGGTGGTCATTTCGGGACTGGTTCCGCCAACGACCATTCCGACATTACTATAGCCACACGAACCGAGGCGTTTGCTCTGATTGGCGATCTCGCCGACGGCTTCGGCAAGTTTCTCGTACATTTTAACACCTGAAGCATCCGCAAAGTCCTGAATGCAGGCAGCGCTGGGATTGCTGGCACGTACCCAGACAAAAATACCCTTGCCCTGCTCATCAGCGACATCCGCAAAGGGAAGGATGCCGTCAGCGCCGGCAAAACCATTGACGGTAATGGCATCCGGTGCAATCGTCCCTTCCATATCCACAAATTCCGGATTTTGCAGGTGGCCCTGTGCATAAGCTTCCGCGGTGTGACCAATGTCGCCGCGTTTGACATCGCCGATGACCTCCACACCCAGCGCTTCGGCCTCGGAAACCAATGCGTAATAGGTTTCCAGACCATCCCACAGATACCGTTCAAAATATGCGACATTGATCTTAATCGCGGGAACCAAGGGGGCCACAACCTTTAATGTTCGGGTGCAAAAGTCGTAAAACGCATCCACTGACGCCGCAACGTCGGTTTCGTCGTTCATATGTCGATTTGTACGGATCTGCTCCGGCAGGCGGCCATATACAGGGTCCAACCCCACGACCAGTGGAGTGCTTTTTTGTTTCACTGCTTCCGATAAACGATCTGCAAAATGATTTGCCACTGTTATTCCTTTCAGGGTCATAATTGCGAAAAATATTCTTTAACAACAAAGAATGCTTACTATAATCAGAATGCTTTTGCAGGGCAAGAAGCAATTTGAGAGTATCTGCTCAAAGACGCAAATCCCTGCGGTTTAGCTCGTATCCCGATGGACCGGGAAGGCTTTACACAACAGTATAGAAACAGAAAATTAAAATTGCGATCGGTCTTTTTACTATGGAAAAACAAAACACCGTGAAAAATAAGAATACATCCACAAAACGCTTCTGGCTTTCAGGGCTTGGGGCCATCAGTCTCGGTGTACTCATCGGGATGACCATTCTGTTTTGGTACAAGCCTCGAGCATACAAACCTCTTCAGCCGGAGAATCCCGAACAGGTCAGCGTCTATCTGACAGATGAACTCGGACCGGACTTCTTCAACCAGGTACAACTGGATGAGCCGTTTGAACTCATTATTCAGCAGGCCGGACTTAATGATATTATCAGCCGACTCGACTGGCCCCAGCAAATCGGGGAAATGGATTTTTCGGATCCGTGTATTATTTTTTCAGATCAATCTATTCTGCTCATGGGATCTCTGAAATATAAGGAAATCTCATCCATCGTTTCAATTCTGGCATTGCCTACCATCGACTCTGATGGACAAATCTGCCTGAATATACAGTCGGTCCACCTTGGGATGATGCCGGTTACAAAACTCGTCAAGACCCTTTCACAAAAAGCTCTTGACGCCAATCGTGACAGTTTTGAGGAAGATCCAAACGCAGAAAAGATCGTCCAGTCAATCATTAATAACGCACCCTTCGACCCTGTCTTTTTGATCCCGGATCGACAGGTGAGAGTCCTCCATTTTACACTCGAACAACAGGTGCTAAAGCTTATGCTTTTGCCGGAAAAGAGTTAACAGTTCACCGATGCGGTGGTACTTGTCCCGAACATTATCGGACAAACTCTTAAATAAAAAAATATTTCTGACATTTCGTCTTGAATTGATTTTACTGGCTGCGGTTATTATCGGCCCGTGAATTCTGCTGCCAATCCCCTAAAGCATTTCACCGATATTCGATAAAGACTACGGTATGAGATATGCCCTTAAGGGTAGTAACTTCTCGTGAGCAAAGCCGCGAAGAAACGAGAATTTTCAATCGTGGTCGCTGTATATAAATGGAAAGGTCGTTCGTTATGTCGTTGCGCGAAAGAATCCTGGTCGTTTTACTTGCTATACTCTGCTGCTACGCAAGCATAGAGTTTCTTGTATTACGGCGGGTTATTGCGCCTGAACTGGAAAATCAGGAGCGGCAGCAGGCCAAAGAAAATTTATGCCGCTGCACTGACGTCATTCAGAAGCGGTTGACGAGTATCCAAAAAGAACTTTCAACGCTGAGCCAATCGGGACAGTTTTATTCACACATCCAATCCCCTTCCGATAACCTGATTCAACCCCCTGCCGACAATCTGAAAGATTCAATCGCATCAAAACTTGATTTAGACTTTTTGGCGATCTATGATAATACCTGGAATCGAATTCGCTGCCAGGCAGACCAGACGGCGTTTGAAACGGTAGAAAAAGCCCTCTTTTCCCCCGAGCACCCCATCATCAACAAGAATATCCCCGGGTATTCCAAAAAAGCACTGGTTCGTCATCAGGGTCAGATTTTGCTTGTTATCTCCGCACCCATCACCCAGTCTTATCTGAGCCAAACCGTTGAAGGGACCGTCGTGGGCGGACAGTTTTTATCCGCAGACCGTCTTGAGGCATTTCGAGAGCAGCTTCAATTGGACTTCAACTGGGACTTTATTGATTCCGAGAATCTCGCCGGTCAAAATAAAGGGATTGTTCAGCGTATTAACACAGCAGAGCCCTTTGACCTGCTGCCGGTCGGTGACGACCTCCTGCAGGCCTCGGGTATTCTTTATGATTATCAGAAACAGCCAGCGCTGTTGATAAAAATCTTTCAGGACCGCACCATCAGCCAGCAAAGTCTGCATGTCATGATGATGGCCCTCTACGGCAAAATCGTTATCGGCGTTGTCGCTGTTATATTACTCACCTGGCTGCTGCAGCGTATCTTTATCAACCCGATCATCCGGCTGATCAATCATGTTATCAATATCGAGCATCCCGGAAAAAGAAAGACCGCCCCCCTGTCTTCCCGCAAAGATGAGATCGGCACGCTGGCGAATGAATTCAGCCAAATGTGCAAGCGGCTGCAAAACGCACAAGTGAAACTGATGGAAAAGTCTTATCTTTCAGGGGTTACGGAAATGTCTTCAGGCATTTTGCACAATGTCCGCAACGCGCTGAGCCCGATCACCACACGCATTGAACGAATCAAAGGACAATTCAAGGCCGTCCCGCTGGAAAACCTCGAACAGGCCCAGGCGGAATTGCAGCACAGCAGTCTGGACACAGAACGACGAAAAGACCTTATGCGATTTGTTGATCTGACATTCCAGGATGTTCTGATGAATCTCAATGAAATGGTAACCGGGCTGGATGATCTGTCAGAACAGGTCTTCCAGATTGAAGATATGCTAAACATTCAACGGACCTTTGGCAGAGAAGACAAGCCGGTGGAATTTATTGAACCGACCGAGTTATTAAATAAAGCCCTGGAGGTGATTCCCGAACGAGTTCGAAATGAATGCCGCATTTCGATTGATTCCAACATCAAAAAACTCTCGGAAATTCCGGTTGAACCGACGACCTTTGTGCAGATCCTGCAAAATCTGCTGATCAACGCGGCGGAATCCCTGGAAAAAGAAAGCCCGCTGTATCGCAAAATAAACATTTCCGTGGACGTCGAGACAGTTGAAGGACGACAGATGCTTCACTGGCAGATACAGGACAACGGCAGCGGGATCGCGGAAGAGAAGGTCCACCATATCTTTGAACGCGGAGCTTCCTCGAAACGAAAGGGCTTGACAGGCATCGGACTGCACTGGTGTGCCAATACCCTGACTGCCATGAAAGGACGTATTTGGGCCGAGAGCCAGGGATTGCACTGCGGAGCGACATTCCACATCCTAATTCCCACAGCACCGGAAGAGGAACTGGTTGAAACGACTCAGGAGACCGATGAATGAATCGGAAAGTACCAAACAGACGCAGGAAAGAGTTAAATAACCGCATCCTTCTGGTTGACGACGAGCCCCGCATTCTGGACGAATTAGGAAAGGTGCTGTCTCCATCCGAACGGAACAACACAGAGCTTAACGAGCTTGGGAATCGTCTTTTTAATAACTCAGAAACAAATCGAAGGAAAGCCGCTTCTTACAATGTCTGCTGCTGCAGCCAAGGCGATGAAGCCGTCCATGAAGTCCAGCGGGCCATTGAGGAAAACCAACCGTTTGCGGTTGCCTTTATAGATATTCGAATGCCGCCGGGGCCGGACGGCGTTGCGACCGCCGAGGAAATTCGAAAACTGGATCCCAACATTCAAATCGTCATGATGACGGGGTATTCAGATTTTGACATCAGCGAGATTTCGCATCGTATTCCGCCGGAAGACAAGCTGCTTTATATGCAAAAGCCGATTCATTCGCAGGAAATCCGGCAGTTCGCCCTGGCACTGACCGCCAAGTGGCAATCCGATTACCTGCTTCATCTGCAGAACCAAAAGCTGACCGAACACAATGAATCTCTCCAGGAACACGACCGTCTCAAAAGCGAATTCGTGATGACCGTTTCGCACGAATTGCGCACACCTCTGACGATTTTCAAAAACATTCTGTCCAATGCGATGGCGGGCGTTATGGGCAAAGTTCCGCCGAAACTGCTGCGAAGTCTGGAAATGGCGGATGAGGCGATTGGCCGACTGACAAGCATTATTAATGATTTTCTGGATGTATCAAAGCTTGAGGTCGGAAAAATGAAGATCTACCCGGAAGTGCTTTGCATTCAGAGGATCATCAAGGACATCGTAGAAATGATCCGGTTTATTACCGATGCCAAAAATATCCAACTGGATCTGGAACTGCCCGAAAAGAATCTTTTCATCAATGCCGATCATGAAAAAGTCACGCGTGTTATCAACAACATCGTTGAAAACGCGACAAAATTCGTGCCGGAGAACACCGGAAAAATCGTCGTGCGTGTAGAAGACAAAGGCGAGCGGATCAGCATCAGCGTCGAAGACAACGGCCCCGGCATCCACGGTGACGACAAGGAAAAAGTTTTTGACCAATTCGTACAGGTTGAAAAACACGTCGGTCCGGGCAAGCACGGAACGGGACTGGGACTGGCGATTTGTCGGGATCTGATCCAACTGCACAGCGGACGTATCTGGGTCGAAGACAACCCCGGCGGCGGCGCTATATTCAGAATCCTGCTGCCTAAACACCATCCACAACCGGATGAAGAATTGGCCGTTGAAGAAGCGCTTTCAGTTTAAGCAAGCCGCTATTCGTCACTGGTATCGAGGATGGACATAAAGGCCTCTTGCGGGATATTGACCATGCCGACGGACTTCATGCGTTTTTTACCCTCTTTCTGCTTTTTCAGCAGTTTCATTTTTCGTGTCACATCACCACCATAGAGCTTGGCGGTTACATCCTTGCGATAGGCACGGATGGTCTCACGGGCAATGATCTTGCCGCCGATGGCCACCTGCAGCGGAATCTCGAACTGGTGCTTGGGAATGGCCCGCCGCAGCTTGATCAGCAGCCGCCGGCCCCGCTGTTCGGCCTTCGTACGATGGACGATCAAGCTCAGTGCGTCAACGGGCGTACCATTGACGAGAAAATCGATCTTGACAAGTTTGTCCTTTCGGAACTCCAGAAATTCATAATCCATCGTCGCATAGCCGCGGCTGATACCCTTGAGCACATCATAAAAGTCATATACGATCTCCGCCAGCGGCGCCTTGTATTCCATCATCACGCGCGTCGGGCTGAGATAATCGGTTTTAATCAGCTTGCAGCGGCGTTCCTCGGCCAGTTTCATGATCCCGCCGATGCTTTCGCTGGTGGTGATGATTTCCAGCCGCACGATCGGCTCGCGGATTTCTTCAATCTTCTGAACGTCCGGCAACTCGCTCGGCGAATCAATCTTTTTAACATCGCCGGAAGTTGTTTCGATTTCATAGCTGACAGTTGGTGCAGTCTGCAAGACATCGATATCATTTTCACGCTCCAACCGCTCCTGAACGATTTCCATGTGCAGCAAACCTAAAAATCCACAGCGAAAACCAAAGCCCAATGCCGGCGAACTCTGCGGCACAAAGCTGAAACTGGCATCATTGAGGGCCAGTTTTTCAAATGCGGCCCGCAATTTCGGGTAATCGGTCGTTCCGCCGGGATAGAAATCCGAAAATACCATCTGCATCGGCGGCTGATAGCCCGGCAGCGGCGCTTCGGCGGGGGTGTTGTCATCGGTGATCGTGTCGCCGATTGTTACATCCGCCAGTTTCTTGATATTGGCAACGACATAGCCCACCTCGCCGCAGCCGATTTCCTCCGTCGCGGTCATCTGCGGCGTAAACTTACCCAGTTCAGATATGACATAAGTCTTGCCGGAACTCATAAAGCGGATTTTTTGCCGCTTGGCCAGTTTGCCCTCAAAAACACGCACATAGGCGATTACTCCGCGATATTCGTCTGCATGGCTATCATAAACCAATGCGGCGGTCGGTTTGTCGGATTTGTCCTCCGGGGCGGGCAGTTTGGTTACAATCGCCTCAAGCAGTGCATCGACACCTTCGCCGGTCTTGGCGCTGAGGGGAAAACATTCTTCTTCGGTAATGCCGATGACGTGCTCGGTTTCTTCGATGACCCGGTCCGGCTGGGCGGCAGGCAGGTCGATCTTGTTGATCACACCCAGAATCTCACAGCCACTTTCGACCGCCAAGTAGGTATTGGCGACCGTCTGGGCCTCGACACCCTGACTGGCATCCACCACCAGCAACGCCCCTTCACAGGCGGCCAAGGAACGGGAGACCTCATAGTGAAAATCCACATGGCCGGGCGTATCGATCAAATTGAGCATATAGGTTTGGCCCTGATGCTCATAGTGCATTGTGACCGATGAGGCCTTGATGGTAATACCCCGCTCGCGTTCCAGATCCATATTATCCAGAAGTTGTTCTTTCATGTCGCGCTCAGTAATAGCGCCGGTACGCTCCATCAGGCGGTCAGCCAGCGTACTCTTGCCGTGGTCGATATGGGCCACAATAGAGAAGTTTCGTATATATTTAATTGGAATCGGCTCGATTTGCATCGCGGGAGAGTACCAATCCAAACATTAATTGTCAAGTCTTTTCGAGTTTTCGAGTTTGCTGATCAAATTACTGCCTGAACACGAAACAATCATAACACCCTTTGAACAGCTGTTAATCATGGTTGGCGATGGCAAGGACGACTGAGATGACCTTTTGGGCGCCGGCGGATTTGAGGACCTTGGCGCATTCGGTGAGCGTGGCGCCGCTGGTGGTGATGTCGTCGACCAGGGCGATTGTTTTGCCGGTAAAAGGGTGACCTTTTCGAACGGCAAACGCCCCCTTGACGTTTTTTCGCCGTTGCGGCGGCGTTAAATCCCACTGCTGTTTGGTGTGCCGGATGCGGACCAAGTCAGTCGAAACCGGAATCTTCTGCAATTCCACTTTTTTAGCCAGCAAATGGGATTGATTGAAGCCACGTTTTATCCTTCGCCTCCAATGAAGCGGAACAGGAACCAGCATGTCGATTTGTTCGGACAGAGGGACAACTGTTATCGCTTGTCGGAGCATCGTTGCTAAAGGAGCGACCCACTCGGTCCTTTCGGAAAATTTCAACGACAAGATCATCGACCGCAGTGTCGATTCATAAGAGCCGATGCGGA
>JBDLJN010000055.1:0-16039 GCA_039714335.1 Planctomycetota bacterium | reverse complement strand
CAAGAACGTCTCAAGCAGATTGCACAACTCTTGAAGGAGGAACAACTCGACATTGTCGTCTTGAATGAAGTTGATTTTTGCAGTTTCTGGAGTGGACACGTTAATCAGGCCCGTCTTATCGCTGAAGAGGCCGGGTATCCCTATCGCGTTGAACAGCGAAATGTGGATGTTGCGGTCCCGTTTTTCAGCCTGCGGTTTGGCAATGTTATACTGAGTAAGTATCCGATCATTGAAGCGGTTTTTCTTGACTACCCGCATTCCTCGGCATTTGAAGAAGCGTTGCACGGCGGACTCAAAGAAGGTGTGGTTGCGACCCTTGCGCTTCCGGACGGCAGCCGGATTCAGGTGGCCGCGGTCCATCTGTCGCTGGAAGGCGAAACGATTCGGCGGGCCAGCGTCCAACAAATTCTCGACGTGCAGCGCCGGTCGTCGCTGCCGATGATTGCAATGGGAGATTTCAACAGCACCGCTAGCGGCCTTCCTGCCCATTATACGGATGTCGCTGGTCATAACGCGATCGATACCCTCCGGGCGAACGGGCAATTAACAACACTCTGGCCGGAAATGCCGGTGGCTCAAAAGGCTTTAACGTTTCCATCGAAAAAGCCCGGCAAAATTATCGACTGGATTTTTGTGTCCCCGGATTGGCAGATCGAAACAAAGACAGTTATTTCAAGCGATTTGTCAGACCACCTGCCGGTCACGGCGGTGCTGGCAAAAGCCAAATAACGCTGTCAGTCGTGGCGCATTTTCCAAGCTATGGCGAAGTCTGCTGTTCGTTTGAGTTAATGCTAATCTCTTGTGTCATAGGGTTCTATCTGTTAGATTAATACAAAAGCCCGAACTCTTATAAAACTATTCAGTTGAGCGAGTCATGAACCAGGAAACCACACATCAGGCGTATCCTGAGATCACGGTCAAGGCCTTTATCCTTGGCGTCCTCTTATCGATCATTCTTTCAGCGGCCAATGCCTATCTGGGTCTGTTTGCGGGTATGACGGTCTCGGCGTCGATTCCCGCGGCGGTCATATCAATGGGGGTACTCCGTCTGTTCCGCAAGAGCAACATCCTTGAGAACAACATCGTCCAAACTGCCGCCTCAGCAGGTGAATCGCTGGCCGCCGGTGTGATCTTCACCCTGCCGGCTTTAATTATCCTGGACTTTTGGCAGGAGTTCAGCATTTTCTGGATCGCGTCCATTGCCGGTTTCGGCGGACTTCTGGGGGTTCTTTTTACCATCCCGCTTCGCCGTTCGCTCATTGTGCAGGGCGATCTAAAATTCCCCGAAGGCGTCGCCACCGCCGAAGTACTCGAAACCGGCCAGCACGGCAAGGGCGTCAAACATCTGGTCCACGCGGGCATCTTCGGTGGTCTGTTCAAGCTGGGTGCCAACGGGTTCGGCTTCTGGCCGGAAGCGGTCGCCGGAGCAACCCCCGTCGGCAAAAGCCTCGCTTTTTTCGGGTCCAAACTCAGCCCGGCGCTGCTCAGCGTCGGCTACATCGTGGGCCTGAATATCGCCGTACTCGTTTTTCTTGGCGGAGCCTTAAACTGGCTGGTGGTCATCCCGATTTATGCGGCCATGCAGGACTGGGCTGTCTATTCGGCCGATCACGAGATGGCAGGACAGGTTATGAGTGCTCTCGATTACGCCGGTCACCTCTGGAAAACAGAAACCCGCTTTCTCGGCGTCGGCGCCATGCTCATCGGCGGACTCTGGACGATCTTTCACATGCGAAGCTCACTGCTGACCGGCATCATCAGCGGCCTGAAAGCATACAAAGACCCCGAAAAGGCAGTGGCTCTAAAAAGAGAAGACAAAGACATCCCGATGAAGTGGGTACTGATCCTGATCGCTGCATCGATTGTTCCTTTGTTCGTGCTGTACCAATTCTTCGTGAAGGACTTTTCGATTTCACTGACGATGGCGATCACGATGGTCGTTACCGGCTTTATTTTTTCCGGCGTCGCGGCGTACATGGCCGGCCTGGTCGGCTCTTCCAACAATCCACTCTCCGGCCTGACCATCGCGACGGTGGTGGTTTCCGCATTGCTGCTGGTGCTGCTGATGGGCAAAGGCGCTGTCAACGGCCCGGCCGCGGCGATCATTGTCGGCAGCGTGGTCTGTTGTGCCGGCGCCATCGCGGGCGACAACATGCAGGATCTCAAGGCCGGCCAGATTGTCGGGGCCACCCCGTACCGCCAGCAGATCATGCAGATCGTCGGCACGATCTCGGCGGCACTGGTCATCGGTCCGGTATTGGTGCTGCTGCACAAGGCCTATGGATTCGAAGGGTTACCAGACGCGAAACCGGGCGCATTAGCCGCGCCGCAGGCCAACCTGATGGCCTCGATTGCAGAGGGTGTTTTCGGCGGCGGGCTGCCGTGGGGTTTTGTCTTTGGCGGCATGGCGCTGGCCGTGGGCATTATCGCGCTGGACTGCTGGCTGGTTCGTACAGGGGCAAGTTTCCGCACGCCGGTTCTCGCCGTCGCTGTCGGTGTCTATCTGCCGTTCGATCTGTCCGTGCCGATCTTTGTCGGCGGGTTGATCCACTTCATGGCAAAAAAGGCCCTGTCAAAACGCGGCTCAAACAAGCCATCTAACGGCGGTCTGCTGTTCGCCTCCGGTCTGATCACCGGCGAGGCCCTGATGGGCATCCTCATAGCGATCCCGGTCGTCCTCCTGAAGCAGCGTAATATCAATCTGCCCCTGTGGGAATTTCCATACGGCGGAATCCTTGGAATAGTCCTGTTGGGCCTGATCGGAATCTGGCTCTACAAGCTGGCGTCGCGCGTTTCCGAATAGCGTTTTCACGATCCGGCCGGGATTTCGACAATGCCCCTATTAGGGACGGAATATCACCCCAATTCCCCCTCGTTTGCGCCGTATCCCGGAACAGTCACAGGTCGGGTGTGAATAAAAATGCCGTTTCCGGGCTTAGAAAAATTTTTGTATGTCCTATAAGAACCTGTATTTCTTTGAGTTATATAAAATCGGTGTTATCAGTACTAAAAAACACGAAAAAGTTTAAACCTTTTCGGCGTAGTATTCGATATAATATATGAAGAGGGGTTAAGAATATTTGACAAAATGGCTCTTAATAAGTGGCCCAAAAGGCCATCTTAGCTGTCACTTGGACCGGTGCTCTTTGACGTTTGCACGCATGGCTGATCGTAATCGCATTGGGAAAAGAAAAGGCTAAAAAAAATAAGAGAAGAGCCATAATAATACAAAAGGCAGAGCACACCGTGCTCTGCCTTTTCGTTGTTTAAACTGCCCCGGATTCTTTGACGATCTCAATCGGGATTGCGGGGAGAACACCCAGTGAGTCGCGTCGTTTTTTGGGGGCGGGCTTTCCCTTTTGTTGTTTGGGCGTATGTTCTCTGGACATCTGAATGATCAGGTTATCCGAAAGACCGCTTTGGATGCTGTCCTTATCTGCTTTCAATGTGAACGTCATCCCATCGGGCACGACGGTTACATCATGCAGGGTCACGCCGGCAGGCGGTTCATAGAGTGTCAGGTCGATCTCTTTGAGCAGCGGCCGAGGTTTTGTTTTTAGCCGTACCTGCGCCGACCCGCCCGCGGGGATTTTGACGGGACGGCCGTCGGCCAGTTCAACAGGCGGCATGCGCCATCGGGACTTCGGGACCAGGACCAGCAGTTCCTGTGCGGGGACCAGGTGTCGATAGAGAAAAGCCTGCATCGTATCATCGGCGCCGACCGCACGGCGACGGATGGCCGTGTCGCCGATTCGGGCACGTCCTTCTAATTCCAGGACTATTGGTTCCTTGCTCATTTTATCCGGTGCGGCCAAGGTCATGCGGACGCTGTTTTTTTCTGCCGGAATAAGTCCGCCGCTGATCTTAAAACCCGCATCCGGTTTTTTTACGAATAATTCGATGGGGCCCTCAAAGCCATCTTTTCTCATCGCATGCACCGTAAGAAGGGCAACCGAGCCGGCTGGAACCGTGATGCCCGATGGCGTAACACGGAGCGAAAAGTCGCCGTCGGCATCGGCCACACGAAGTCGATAACTATGTGCCGCGCTGCCGTGATGCTGGGAATCGGCCAGATGGATAAAGTAGTCCCCGTCTTTGGGCAGTTCGGCGAGCAGATAAGAATCGGCATGGTGCGTTTGTAATCCGAGAATGTCCTTATGCAGATGTTGTTCCTTCTCGACGTGGTCGTCGTTCCACTGCAGCGGTTTGCCCGATGCATCGGTCAGCCGCAGCAGCGAGTCCAGCGGCGAATTCAACCGGCGGGCGTAGACTTCAATTGCGATGGTGTCGCCGGCTTTGCCGGAAAACCGAAAGACATCCACGTCACCGGGTTTTAGTATCTGGCCGTTGACGATGTTCGGCAGCTCGATCTTCTGGGCTTTTTGAATCGTATCGTTGGACTCGACCTCAGTACATTCCGGCAGTGTGGTTACGGCATACGGCACAAGATTAGAAACCGTTTTACCGTCTGAATAACTCTTTTGGCGAATGACGCTCTGCCCGGGCTGCGTATCCAGTGTCAGTTGTTTTTTCGGCAGGTTCCATCCGTCAATGGCGGCGACTGTTTGGGCACCTTCTTTGCCGCCCAGCGGGAACAGTTGTGTAATGAAGGGCTGTGTACCGATGGCCACCCGGTAGACAAAATCCTGGCGGCCGCGATAGATGGAGTCGCGGATCTCCAGTTCGTAGATGCCGTCGCGGGGAATTTTGTAGAACATCACCGGGTCCGGGTTAAAACGGTAATCGTCAGCGAAGGCCATCTCTTTACCCGCGGCGTTATAAAGTGCTACGGTTGCCTGGAACCACCCCGGAACCGCATCGGCAAGATATGGAATCAAACTGCGAGCGTGCGTTTCGATCACAAGCTGCTGGCCCGTCTTTGCACGAAACCGAAAACGGTCCGTATCCCCGGGCATGATCTGGCCGTTTAACACCACCGGCAACTCCAGGGGTTCAGGCCTGAGAGTGTTCTTGAGGGCAGGGATATTCTGGTTTCTGAAAAGGGCATTGATACCGCTCGAATTATTCTTATCGTTGGGTTCCAGTTCGTTGATTTCCGGCACAAGCCCAACCTGAAAGGCCATCGGGTTCGTCAGTCCCTCCCGGGTTTCAATTCTCAGTTTCCGCATACCGGGTTTTGCATCCGGCGCGACGGAAATCTCAAGCAGTACGGTTTCTGACAACTGCCTGTTTTGCTGAAGTTTGCTGCGGGGAAAACTCATATAGTAAGCAATATGCGCAAGTTCCTGCAAACTTTTGTTCTCTAAATCCTGGAGCAAGGGGTGATCCGGGAGTTTAACATTCGCGGGTTTATCTTTTGTTTTATCAGCCGTTTTGGGACCGCGTTCTTTGTTGCCCGCGGGTCTGCCTTTAATGTTTAGCATCTTGCGTTCTTGAGGCGGCAGTTCAGCGAGACGCTGATCCCGCACGGCCCCCAGGCGACGCTGCAGTTCCCTGCGTTGGTCACCATTGAGATTCCGAAAGGGGCGAACGTGCCGAATCACTTTGGCAGTGACGCCTTCTCCGGAAATATAGACATGACCGGCTCCGCGAAGAAATTGGCCGCCGGCCGAAACCTGGATCGTTTTGCCCTGCTGACCACCGGCCGGATATAAATACCCGATCTGCGGTTTGTTCTTATCGACCTGTCCATGGGCGCTGAATGCGCAGTTCATCAAAACTGCACACAATAAGAGTTTTGGCTTATATCGCATTCGACAGTCTTCCGTTTTACATGATTTCAGTAAGCAGCTTTCGGCTGTCCGGCAGGGGCATGACTTTCAGATCGAGGCCCTTGGGGTTCGGCATCGCACCTGCCGGGTCAATGCCCAGCAAGTGATACATACTGGCCAGCAGTTCTTCCGGATAGACGGGGCGGTCCTTTACTTCGGTTCCTTTGTCGTCCGATGCGCCGACAATGCGCCCGCCTTTGAAACCGCCGCCGGCGACGACGGAACAGAAACATTTTCCATAGTGCGATCGCCCGCCGTTCCAGGGTGTACCCCATTGGATCTTGGGCCCGCGCCCAAACTCACCGCTCCACCAGATGATGGTACTGTCCAGCAGTCCGCTGGCGGACAAATCACCCAGCAAAGTCGCCATGGCCTGATCCATCTCCGGCAGCTTTCGATTCATCGTTTCGAAGTGCTGCTTGTGCGTGTCCCACCCCTTATAGTTAATGGTCACATAGGGCACACCCTGTTCGACCAAGCGTCGCGCCATCAGGCAGGACTGGCCAAATGTATTCCGGCCGTAACGCTCACGTATCCCGTCTGTCTCGCTTGACAAATCGAACAGCTTTTTCGCATCACCCAGCATCATATCGTATGCCTCATTCTGGCACTGGTCAAACTGTTCAAAGTGGGCATTGCCGGTCATCGATTTGCCCAGTGTGTCCAGTTCATCCAGCAGGTTCCGCCGGTTTTGCTGCCGCTTGTCGGTAATGCCCTTGGCGACAATGCCTTCAACGGCAAACGGATCCTTGTTGGGGTCGCCCCCGGTCGAGAAGGGCTTGTAAAGCGGTCCCAGAAAACCCGCCTCTGAAAACCGCCCCTGTGGCTGGGTCAGCACGATATAGGGCGGAACAATCCCTTTGTATCCATGTTTATACCCCTTAAACAGCGATACTACCGCCCCGGCACTGGGATAGACCAACCGGCCCGGTTCGTGGCCGGTCTGCACACGATAGGAAGCAGTTTCATGACCGTTGATACCGTGTGTCATGCTGCGAATGACCGAATACTCGTCGGCATGTTTTGCCAGTTTTGGCAGCAGCTGCCCGATTCGAATCCCGTCAACATTCGTAGCAATCGGTTTATCCAGGGGGCCGCAATAGTCTTTACCCGCATCGGGCTTGGGGTCAAAGGTATCCAGGTGACACGGACCGCCCCACATCCATATTTGAATCACCGATTTGGCTTTGGTCGCCAGTGCCGGTTTTGCATAAAGCTTTTCCGCGCCCAATACACGAATTCCGGCAGCTCCGGCCAGTGCCAGTTTCAAAGCGTCCCGTCGCGTGATGAAGGTTGTGTTATTTTGTTTTTTCATAAAGCGTGCCTCTTTTTTTCCGGCTGACTGCGTCGGATGGATTTTAATGCCGATACAAAAATTCCTTTGAATTGATCAGGGCCCACGCCAGATCAATCGCACCCTGGTTAACATTAATGCCTTCGGTTTTAAAGTAGTCCGTCACAGCGTTCCGCTCCGATTCCGTTGGAAAGCGGGACAGAATGGTCAAATAGAGTGAATCGGCTAGATTTTCACGGTTTCCTTTGGACTTTCTGGTGAGATTTCGCAGGCGCCAGCCGCGTTCGATCTTATTTTGAATGTGCGTCGAGTTCAGCATATGCCGCCGTTGTGTATCCGTTGGAAAATTATTGCGTTCCGATTCCAGGCCCGTATCGCGGGACGGACGGCCAAACATTTCGAGAAACTGGCTGGTGATGCTGGCATCGGCCAGGTTGATCGTTCGATGCTCTTCGGGAATAAACGTAAACGGTTCCGGGATCGGGCTGGAATAGCGTTCCCGCGTCCCGGAGATCATGCACAAAGCATCGACAAGCACCTCCGCTTCAAGCTGACGAACCGGATAGCAGGCAAAGAGTGTTTCCGCTTTATCGGGGCCATTTTCAGGATGAGGGATCGAAGACTGCTGGTAGGTTCGGGAACTGAGGATCAGGCGATAGATATGCTGCAAATCATATTCAGACTGAATCAGCTCCTTTTCAAGATACGCCAATAATTCAGGATACACTGCCGGATTGTCCGGGCGAATGTCATCCGGTTCGTGAATAATGCCCCGGCCCATCAGCCAGTACCAGATACGATTGACAATAGTGCGCGCAAACCACGGATTGTCCGCCGTAACCAACCAGTCGGCAAATACCTGCCGCGGATCCTGATCAGGACGAATCGTTACTTTGACACCATCCGGAAACACCGCTTTTAGAGATTGGGTTGGGGCCGGGTCCAGATAAACGATCTCTTCCTTCCATTCGGCCGTGCCCTTATAGGCAACCCGTGAGAAAAAGGCCTCCAGTTCTTTCCGTTTTGTTTCCGGCCATTGTTCAAGGCGAACCCCCATAAAAGTCAGCGCCGCCGCGCCGGCAATGGTGGACGGTTCATGGCCCTGAATCGCACGGTAGAAGTTGACCTGCGGCACACGAAAATTACTGCCGCTGGATGTCAGCAATTCACGGGCAAACTGATCGTATGGCGTATTGTATGCGATCGCGTCCTGGATCCAGCGATGATAGGCCTGCACCGCATTGGGCCAGAGATTGATCGGAAACTCCGCCTTGACCCGCAGCAGATCGCACCACTTTAAAGACCAATAATCCGCAAACTCTTTGCGTTTCAGGAGCATATTGATGAGTGTATCGCGTTTGTCGGTGCGGGGATTATTGATGAATTTTCGGACATCTTCGGCCTGCGGCAAGGTGCCGGTTGTGTCCAGATAAACCCGCCGAATAAAAACCGCATCCGAGCACAGATTCGCCGGCTCAATGCCTTTTTTCCGCAGCGAATCCATCACGATCGTATCAATTTTATTGTGGGGCTGGTATTTATCGGCTTTTTGGAATGGATGGATAATCCGCGACCCGCCCGCCGGCACATTGACACTCAGGATACAAAAAATACCCACAAGCAGAATTTTCACTGCCGGATAAGTGTTGCAAGGTGTTACAATTTTCACTTTGACCATAACTCTTTCCTCAATAACAGCAAACGCCGCGAAGCGGGTGGTTTATTGCCAGAATATTATACCAAAACTAGCTGGAACGATCGAAGATATTTTCATTTTCGGCCATCTCCGGGTGCAATAAAGAGTTGCCGCTGTTCGTATAGTTCAGCATCCCCTATTGAGTGGTTGAAATAAACGGCCAGTTATGTACAATGGCCATCGAAATTATATTGAAAGCCCGAAATGAACATACAATCTGATATCTTTGAAATGCGAACGCTTGAACGCCGCAGCGGCAGGGAATACTGGACCAACTCTATAGAAAACTCCGCTGGCAGCGGCGATATCGTCCGGCAAGCGGCGGATTATCTGAAAACGCTGGACGCACAGCCGGTTTCGATCCGATTGATCGGTAATCAGGACAGTGCCGCACAGGCCGACCAGCTTATCCGGCTTGCGGCGAATGAAATGGGCTGTCCGCCGCTGATGATGACACAGGCCAGCTCGTCGCCGTTGCAAATTCAGGTGCATGCGGTGTCCGGAATGCGTTCTGAACCGCTTTATTTTGAGGACGCACTCATCGGGCGAATGTTTGAGGATGATTTTGCGGCGTACTATATGCTTAGTATGGTGTCGGATTCGCTGGATCAAAGCAATTACGTTCAGGCAAAGGGGGTATTTGAGAAAGCCTATAAGATCCTGACCTCATTGGGGATGGATTTTTCGCATGCAGTCCGGACGTGGTTGTATGCGGCAGATATTCTGTCGTGGTACGACGAATTGAACCGGGCGAGAAATGAGTTTTTTGAGTTTCACGGCATTTATGACAAACTCGTTCCGGCCAGCACGGGCATCGGAATTGACAATCCCGCGCAGGCGGCTTTGACGGCACAGCTGCTCGCGGTAAAGCCCAAAAGCGACGATGTGCGGATCGAAGCGGCCGATTCGCCGCTGCAAAATCCGGCGCTGGATTACAAGAGCTCGTTCAGCCGGGGTGTTAAAGTGCTGGCACCGGACCATCGCCGGTTGTCGGTTTCCGGCACGGCCAGCATTGATGCCGCCGGTGAAACCATCCATGTCGATGATGCCGCCGCACAGGTCGATCTGACGATGCGGGTGGTCGGGGGGATTCTTGAGAAGGCGGGTATGGAGTGGGCTGACGCGGTCAGTTCATTAGTCTATTTCAAGCGATTGGAATATGTCCGGTTATTTGACGACTACTGCCGAACGCACAATATCACGCTGCCGCATGTGAAGATTCATGCGGATGTCTGCCGCGATGACCTGTTGTTCGAACTCGAACTCGACGCGGTCAAAAAAGCATAGCCGAAATATCCTGCTCTGTTTTTTATTTTCAAACGGGCGACTTAAGTTACTTTTTCTCGCCAAGATTATCGGGATACGTATAGTCCAGCAGTTCCATCTCGTAGGGTTCGCGGTGGCGCACGATGCGGATGATGATGCCATTGTCCAGCACCCAGTAATCGGTGATATGGCCGGCGCGCTTTTTGAACCAGGTATCGGCGGAGGTGATCTGTTTGAGGACCAGGTGGTTGGCTTCAAAGGTGCCGGCCGGAACAATGATCTGCTCTTTGCCGGCGTGGGTTATCTGAATCGTGTAATCGACGAGTTTTTCGCCGGTGTTGTCCCAGTCATACACCCGGAACTCTTTCATTTGCCCCGATGTGAGGTCGAGGCCGCGCAGAAAGATGTTGTCGGCATAATACGAGTCCGGACGGGAGTTGGGGTTAAAGTATGCACCGTTGGGGACGGTCAGTTCGAAATTGTCACGATCGTCGCGCACGCCGCGGCGGGTTAACACTGCCTTGCCGTCGCTGAGCTGAAGCTGGATGCGGTAGCCGGGTTTGTCTTGTACAGCGTCCCGTTCGCTGCGGCAGCTTGTAAGCCGGTGGTGCGCATCACCGATCGCAATGTCATAAGAGCCCATCCACGGGAGATGGGCGATGGCGCTGATGCTGCCGTCGGGACTTTGCTTGAGCCAGAGCTCGCCGGGCGTTTCAATATCGCGGCGGCGGCTGCGGTGTCGATACCGGCCGTGAAATACCAGCTCGCCCGGAAATTCTGCCGCTTTTGCAGCAGAAGGTGTTTCTGCCTGCTGCCTATTGCCTGTTGCCTGTTCTGTTTCAATTTCCCCCTCCGTTTCCCCGCCGGGGCGGAGGGCGATGTTTTTGAAGGTGACCGGTGTGTATCGGCGAGCTTGCAATTGAATACTGGCAATTTGGTCCAAGGGAACATCAAAGACGCTTTCACAGGAACACACATCGGAACCTGAATTATTCCATTTGATGGGTTTACGCAGATTCCCCTTTTCATCCTTCACAATGGCCCGGCAATCGGCGATCATGCCCAATTGATTGACAATGCGAGAGACAACTTTGCCGTTTTGAATTTCCAACGGATAGAAAATTACACCACTATCCGTCATACTATCATTCGTATAGGCAGTATTATCAAGATCTGCTCCAGCCCCGCCCCCCGCCACAGTTTTCCATTTTCCAGATGCGACTTCCAGGCTAAGATCACAGGTCTTCTGAGATATTGGAAGTTTTGACAGGATAAAGTTATCAGAGTTAATCCAGTACAAATAGGAATTATTCTCAATTCGCGGCCTAAATCTGACACTCTCATTGTTGTTGGAGTATTTAAGTTTAAACTGTACCGCCTGCTCGTCCTCTTTTATAGGATAAACAGATTGAACATTTGACCCGGCTTTTATACGACTTTCCATCAATTGGCCATCCGGCGACCACCATTGTTTGCCTTCGCTGGGGTGTTCGCAGATGCCCAGCAGTTCGACGGTGACGCCGTTGGGGAGGGTGGCGGTGTAGTTCGTAGTTGGTGGTTCGGAGTTCGTAGCGTTTAGTCCGGTGTTTTGAGTTACTTTTTCGACGGATATAAACTTGCCGTTTTTGTCAAAAGTAAATACTTGATCATTAATCTTCTTGTCTTTGTCCCAGATGGTGGCTTCGTACTTATACCGAATAGAAATATTACCGTCCTTATGGGTAACAGGCTCGCCCCATTCGAGCGTTTTTCTGGCTGTGATGTCCCGGTAATTGTGTTTGAAGAAATCTTCCACCCATGCCTGTGCTTGATTACTATTTGATTTGGGGAGGAGGGTTTTGACTTGATAGTCCGGGTTGTCAAACCAGATATTTGCATCAGGATGGCTTTTTAAGAAGCGAGAGTTTTCAACTTGCAAGCCCTCCAGTTCTTCCAGATCAATGTCATTAATTTGCCAACGATCATCTTGTTTTTCCAATGTAAATACAAGCACTTGCTGTGCTCCAACAGAGGGTTCGCCAATAGGCATCTTGCCTGTTACTGCTAACGCTTCTTTATTTTTCCAATGTACCGAAAGCAACGAAAGTGACCAATCCGGGTTGAATTGCATCAATTCGTGCAGTTGACCAACTGAATCCTGAATTTGGACGCTGGTCCTGAATTTTGGCCCTATTACATATTCAGCGTGTTTTTCGTAGTTTCTATCTGCTGCAGTCTTCCACCAACCATAAAGCGTTTTATAAATCAGTATAACATTCGTTTCTGTTGTCTGTGGGGGATTTTTTTGGAGATTAAACCCAGGGTTTTCAGCCGGAAGCGGAATCCCAAAAACATCCTTAGAAACTGCTTTCGGATCATTGAAACGACATTGATCCAGATTCAGCACCAACCGTTGCGATAGTTCGGCTTTCCCATCCACCCCAAATGATTGGAAGTGGACTTCAGCTGGAAACCACAGGTTCGGGATGACCTCTTTATAACGACGTGTTTCCTTCATATACAGTCTGCCGCTGCCATCGTACCATTCACGCGAAATAAGTGAATAGTTTTTTAATACATCAAAGAACTCTACGCTACGTGCACCTTTTTCAATCTCTTCACGGCTGTCAATATTCTCCGCTGTCAGCTTGACTAATTTCACACCGTTTTGTTTGATAGTGGACCAATCCATACTGATATAGTCACGTTTCTTGCGCCATTTTATACCTTTGTCCAAGGACATCGGATTATACCAGTGAATTACCTGCTCAAGCCAGTTTTCATATCCTGTATAACTTGGTTTGGCTGACAATAAGTGCCCACCGTATGAATGGCCTCCACTTTCTTTTTTGATCCACCACTTGTCGCTCATGCCGCTATTTACTGTGCCTGAGTAAATTTGATCGGTTGTGTATTTGGTTGTCGTTTTTTTGCCGTCCCACCAAAGCTGATATGTACCCCCATATTCAAGATTATCTATTGCGCGACCAGCCTTGGTGAATCCGTCATCCTTAACAGATCGAGTCCATGACAAAACACAGGACTCCAAACGGTCTCTGTTTTCTATAAAGTTTTCGATTACGAGCTTTTCCAAGTCGTCGTTACTTGAAATTCCCTGCTTCTCTCCCTTCGCCATCGGGAGGACGCAGGTGGTCATTATGGCTACGAGGGCGATGATGGTTGCTATGCGGAGGGGGCGGTTTTTCCAGGTGTTTTTTTCGAGCCATTTTAGGCGGGTGACGAGCCAGTTGGAGTTTTCGAACAGACCCAGTAGGCCCAGTCCCGGATCGACCGGTTCGGCGAGTAATTGCCGTGCGGTTTCCAGCAGCGTTTCGCGGTAGTGGACCGTTTTGTCGCGCAGCAGGCGGGCGACGGTGGCGTCGCAGCACAGTTCGCGCAGGTTCTGCATGGGGCGGCGGGCCAGCCACAGCAGCGGGTTGAACCAGTAGGCGATCTGGAGCATCATATAGACGGCGTGGACGAGGAGGTCGCCGCGTTTGATGTGGGCCAGCTCGTGCAGGAGGATGTGTTCGGTGTCCTGCGTTGACATATTTTTGAATTTTTCCGCGGGCATCAGCAGGACCGGGCGAAAGATGCCGAATACCGCCGGACAGGCGACCTTGTCGGTCAGGATGACGCGGGGGACGCGTTTTAGCTTGAGCCGTTTGGCGACCTCTTCGAGCTGGGTATAGAATCGTTTGGGCAAACCACGGTCAAGCTTCGCTTGGCCGTGCCACCCATTGATGTGTTGCCGCCGCAGGCCGGTCAGGCGGATGATCAGCCATGTTGACAAAACAATCACCCCTACCAGCCAGGTGAACATGGCGCAGGTCTTCCAGGATAACCCCCTCCCTCCCTCGGAGTACTCCCCCTTGGCAGGGGGAGAGTTTTTTGCAAACTCCCCTCCTTTTGAAGGAGGGGTGGCCGTTAGGCCGGGGTGGTTTACAGGCTGCTGGGTTTTTGTTGCGGTTTCTAACGGAACGCAGGCATCTTGATTGCGCTGCTCTAAGCGCGGACTGGAAGTCCGCGTTCCATTAACAGCCGAACCCGTGTTTGCCCGCTCCATGACTGTCGCGGCCCTGTGGGCCAGGCCGGGGATGTGGGAGGTGATGCTGGCGGGGCTGGTCCATGTCGGGGGGATCAGCAGTTTGACCAGTATCAGCATCCAGAGGGCGTAGCGGACCTGCGGGTGTGCCCATTTGTGGATGCACAGGTCCACAATCCAGATGATCGCGATCAAAATCGCCGTCTGCCACAGCATCGCGAATTGCCAGGTAAACCAGTGTTCCGCCATCGTGTTCAGCAAAGTAATCATTTTTTCGCTCCTTTCTGCTCGCCTTGTTCGAGGATGTGCAGCAGTTCTTCCTTCTGCGTTTTTGACAATTTTTGGTCTTCTACTAAGAAATGCATCAGCGGCCCGAACGCCCCGTCGAACGCCTGGTTGGCCAGTGACTTGAGGGCGTTTCGCTGGGCGTTTTGGCGGGTCAGCAGCGGCTCATAGACCGCCGCATTGCCGTTTTTTTTCTCTTTGACGGCGTTTTTGTTCGCCAGCCGCGTCAGCATGGTCTTGATAGTGGTGTAGGCCCAATCGACCTCATCGCCCAACCGGTCGGCGATCTGGCGGGCGGTGGCGGGGAACTCGGCCCACAGGGCGTTCATGATTTGCCATTCAGCATCGGTCAGCTTCATATGGAACTCCTTTTCTGTCAGTGCTTCTACAAATGTAAAAGCAATTCTACTACATTTGTAGAAGCTGTCAACAGGAAAATAAAAAAAACGCAGAAAACAGCAGGTCCGAAAAAAAATCACTTTTTCCAATTTTTTCATTGACATGTTTTGCAGCTTTGTATATATTTGGAATATCATCTTGGAGACAAAGAGGGAAAGATACCATTTCAGTAAACGGATGAGTTTTTGTCCGCTGTGAGGATCCGGAAAGAACAGCACGGCCGGGTTTGCGTGCGCAGTGGACGGAAGAAGCCGGTCATTTTGGAGAACCGTGAGGAAAAAAGAGCTTGTTTGGAGCGAGTTGGAAAGAAGCTCTTTGGGACTTGCGCATCGCGTATATCTGTTTTAGACCCCCAAAGAACCTATGCCGCATAGTGCGGCGGCGACATCACAGAGGGTGAAGGTCGTCACGACAGGTGAGATGTTTTAAGTTTGGGAGATCGTAATGGGAACTCGCTCCAAAATGAAGTTGTTTCGAATATTGATGGTTAGTGTTTTGTGTGTTTGCCTGTTGAGTGTGTCGGCTCGGGCCGAATTGTATATTCTTGGCAAGATCACCAGCGGTTCAGTAGAGGTGTGCCCGGATGCCTTTATCATGGAGGTCACCGATTACGGCGATCAGGCGCTGTTTACATTCACCAACAACTGTGATAATGGCGGTGTACTGGGCCGAATCTTTGTCATGGAAAACGACCTGATAACGTTCGACAGCATCTATGATCAGTCGGAAGGCGTCTCTTTTTCTGCCCCGGTCAAGGAAAATGCGATGCTGCCGGGCGGAAGTGAATTGGGATTTTCGCCGCAGAATACTTATTCGATCAATGCGGATCCGGCCAGGCCGAAAAACGGCCTGCACTATGAAGATTATGTGTCAGTTCTGTTTGATCTGAGCGCGGGGACTGCTTTTGGCGATGTCACCGGTGCTCTCAGCGGTGCAGAGTTGGGTGTGGGTATCCATGTACAATCGCTGCCCGGCGGAACCAGCGCCTCATTTGCTGTGATTCCCGAACCGGCGACATTGTTGTTGGTCGGTATGGGGGTATTATTGTTCAAGCCCAAAAAACGCGGCACTGCCCAATAGGTTTCAGGCCTTCGATCGGCCTGTTCCACCCAGTCGTGTTTTTTGAGATGAGAAAGGGGGGCTATTCGTAGCCCTCCTTTTTTTCTTTTTTTCATTATATTTGGTTCAACTCCAATAGAGTTGGTTACCATTGCATACGATGGGTTTGAAATTTTACTATGAACTGACGGGTCCTCCGGTTAATCCGTTGGCCATGAGCGTTTGGTTTACCTTTGGGATGATAATAGTTTTTTGTCTCTGCAAGTCATTTGATGTCAGTTTAT
>JBDLJN010000054.1:0-16103 GCA_039714335.1 Planctomycetota bacterium | reverse complement strand
CACAACAGCTTGCAACTTATCCCAACTCCCTGTAAGTGCATGCAAAATAAGGACTTATGGGCCCGGCTGGACTCGAACCAGCGACCAACCGATTATGAGTCGGTTGCTCTAACCAACTGAGCTACGGGCCCTTAGTTGGTGGGGATTATAGCAGGGCGGTTGTTTCCTGTCAAGAACGCTGTTTTTGAGTCGTTTAAACCTGTTTCCGAGGGTATTAAGACACCATTGAGATTATTGACCTGATTGGTCGATTGTGCCCCGTTTTGCTACCCAAAGCTGGTTGAATGGTGTTGTTATTGATGCGCTTTTCTGCCAGCACCTCACTTTTTTTCGTTTCTTTGCCTGCTCAGCCCGGTAGCTCGGCATATTTAACTCCAGTACCACGCTATGGTGGACCAGCCGGTCAATCGCCGCGGCGGTGGTCATCGGATCCTTGAAGATGATATTCCACTTGGAGAAACCCTACCCCATTCCCGACTCTGCCGCAAGGGTTAAAAAATCATAAATCCTTTGCTGATAAATTGTTACTGTTGACTGCCCTCTAGTTCCTTCTATTGAAAAAAAATCGCATTTTGAATAAACCAAATTTGGGGCAAAAGCGTATTAAAGGGTGAAGGTGATTCTTTTTTGGGGGGGGAGAGTAATGAACAGGGGCTGTGTATGTATATGCTATCCAAAAAACTGTGTTTAATTTTTTTAATTTTATGTCCAATTTAGGGTGGCAGCATTATTACTACAGGGAGAAGGACCCATGTATTTAGGTTTTCAGATATTGTAGGTTGGTCAAAGGAAGAAACAGGGTTGGATAACCGGGCAAAAAAATCGAATAATGAAGCCGTGTTCTTTGAGCTTTTTATGAATTCCCAGAAGAATTTGTATGCATATATCCTTGCATCTGTTCATAACTATGCAGATGCGAATGATCTTCTTCAGGAAACAGCGACCGTCTTGTGGCAAAAGTTCGACCAATTTGATCTGGAAACCAATTTTCAGGCATGGGCCATTGCGATTGCTCGGAATATGATCAAAAATTACTTCAACAAACGAAAACGCTCCCGGCTTCAATTTGACGATGATTTAGTCCAGACCATCGAGAAAGCGACGGTTACTGGATTAAAGAGTTATGATGCCAGGATGGAGGCATTAAAGAAATGTTATGAGAAGTTGTCTGATTCAAACCGTTTGATGATGAAACTCCGATACGAGGACGGCATGACAATTAAGTCAATTGCTTCTCGTGTGGGTAAGCCGATTCAGGGAATGTATAAATTCATGGCACGCCTGCAGAATTCGCTCCTGCAGTGCATCGAAAAAACAATGGTACAGATAGGATAAGTATGAAGGGTATTGCCGAACAAATCGTCTTAGCCGAATTGATCCAGAAAGAGTTGGATGGCTGCCTGGCGGATCAGGAATTTGGCGTGCTTCAGTCCATGCTTAAAAAAGATGCCGCAGCGGTTGATTATTATGTAAAAACCATTTTTGCGAGCTCAGCTTTTTCGACAACGTCAATTGCCCCTTCAGTGCAATCGATGGAAGAGGATGTTGATTCATTGATGGAATCTTTAAATCTGATGGCGAAGCATGAAGATACGGCCCTTGCCATTGAAATCCCCAAAGAACAGCCGCAGCGGGAGTTAATCCAGAAGGTCGTCTATCCCCCGCGCGAAAAGCGAAAGATCAGCAAATTCCAGCTTTTCACGCTGGCCGCGTCAGCCGCGGCGATGCTGGCGTTCGCGGTGTTTGTCAAGTTCGCTCCCGTGAAAAACTCCTATCATGCAGTCATAGCCGACAGTTTTAATACACAATGGGCCGATCCATCAAAGCCCGCCGGCACTGGCAGTCAATTGAGTCTGGTTGACGGGGACCGCTGGCTTCAGGGCGGTTACGTGAAACTGTTATTTGACAGCGGAGCCGAGGTGGTCATTGAGTCCCCGGCGCGTTTTGAGGTTCTCTCGGATAATGAGCTGAATGTATCCAGCGGCCGTGCATATTCCACGGTGCCGAAGCGGGCGAAGGGATTTACAGTCTATATGCCCAATTCAACCGTAGTCGATCTGGGGACCGAGTTCGGCGTGGAGGTTCACACGAACAGTTCTTCGGTACATATGATCAAAGGCGAGGCATCTTTGCTGCCGGACAACAGCCTTCGAACACAAAAGCCCATCGAGTTGACGGCCGGACATGGCAAGAGGATCGCTCGCAGTGGGATCACAACAGATATCAGGGTCGATGAGAATAAGTTTGTCAGCGATATTTCGTCCAAGATGGAGATGATCTATCGCGGCGAGAAGGCCATTCATGTCGGCACCTGGGAAAAACGAGTGTCGGTGGACTTGACAGCAGATCTTCGCACGGACGGCCGGTTGATCCAGGCGGTCAATTTAGGACCGAAGCGAAAGTCGGCGACCGTTAGCGGCATCTCGTTTAACCCGCTGACACAGGCCGGGATCGTTACAGGCGGCAAGGGCATCGAAGTTGCTGAGATTAAAGCTAAAGCTGATATTAAATTCTACGATGGCCCGGACGACGATCTGGCGTCACTGCTGGAGGCGAGTCGGCGGCTGAGCATTGGAAAGGGTGACAGGGGCCGTCAATTAGCAATAAATCTAAACGATCTGAAGATCGGACACCCCTATCGGATCCAGTTGATTGTTGGGTTCCCGTGGCATTGGTGTGATGTGAATTGTTACGGGGTCAATCGCGAATATATGTACTTTCCCAACGAATTAGATCAGGCAAAGTTGGGATTGGTGTCCTATCGCTGGACAGCGCGATCGTCACATGAACGAATCGACCTGTATGTCCCAACAAAGACGGGGAACAACAACGTTCATGTTTTCGGGTACGTTCTGCATGAGGTTGCAAGGAATTAATAGGGTCGATGGAACTTGGGGCGGACTCTAACAGTAAAAAGTGATGAGATGAAGCCGTAAGCAGCAGTTTGAAAATTAAAGAAGAGAGAGTCGATGCGTAACTCTGGAAAAGTAGACATCGACCCTCGAGTAGACTTGCAGGGCACTGTGCCCCGGAAATCCTTTTTTAGTATAGGTATTTCCATTTCACAAAGCAAGTCGCGTATTGAATTTAGCAAAAAGACGCAGGAATTGACTCTGTTCAGAAAGGGATAACTTGTGACTAAAAAAGGATTTACGCTGATTGAATTACTGGTCGTGATTGCGATCATCGCGCTGCTGCTGAGCGTTATTATGCCGGCGCTGGGAAAGGCCAAGGAACTGGCGAAGGGCTTGCTGTGTACCGCAAACCTGAGATCGCTGGGGACCGCCTGGACCGCTTATGCCTCGGAGAATAATGAGAGGATCGTCACCGGGCCGGTCATCGATACGGTTGACAACCCGTCGCGTCCGACCGCACTGGGGTGGGCGGCTCCGCCTTTGTTGGCGGATGGTTCGAAGTTCACGACTGTCACGACAATTACCTATGAGGATCGAATCCGCGGTATCCAACACGGCAAGTTGTACGATTATCTCGGCGACCCTGAAGTCTATCATTGCCCCGGGGACCGGCGGATGAAAGACCCGGACCCGGCCGCGCAGCGGTACCGCAGTTATCTGCTGCCCGATGCGTTATACGGTGATATGGTGACGTCGCGGCATGCTGCGTATAAAAAGCGTTTTGGCAAACTGGTGACTAAAATAACCGACATTTCAGCACCAAGCTCAAGGTACACGTTCGTCGAGAGCGCCGGTCAAAGTACGGACCCTGTATGGGGCGGATTTGATCATGGCGGGTGGAAGTTTCTGCCGTGGGTGAACAGTTTCTGGGGCGACCCGCTGGCCGCCAATCACAGTGAATCCGCTTGTTTCGCATTCGCGGACGGCCATGCCGAACGGCACAAATGGGTCCACAAGGATACGAGCCGTCTGTTTCAAGGGGAATTGGACCGTGCTGTCGCTCAAAGCAGGTTACCATGGCCGGACAATAAAGATGTTGCCTGGGCATGGGACCATTACCCGCTTGCCAGGAAAGATCAACAGCCCTGATCAAGTGACGGAATACTCTGACTTTAAGGAAAGGTAAGAAGTGAAAAGACAAAAAGCATTTACACTAATTGAACTGCTCGTGGTCATCGCGATCATTGCGTTATTGCTGTCGATTATCACCCCGGCGCTGCGGAAGGCCAAAGAACAGGCCCGCCTGGTGGTGTGCGGTTCGAACCAGCGACAGATCGTCCAGGGGACCCTGGTTTATCAGGCCGATAACGATCAATCGCTTCCGCCGGCCATCTCCGGTAAGCAAACTTCCCAGTTCCGGGGACAGGTGACGACCGATCCGGTCGATGTCGCCCACTGGCACCGTCCCACAGCGTTGAGTTATGGAAGCACGAATCCAATGGCCTTAAACGGCGGGCATCACGGTCGATATATGCTGCCGTATCTGGACTTTGTGGATGTTTACAATTGCCCATCCGCCCCGATTGACCCGGAGATGGAAGTGGAATCGAGCGAGGGGAAATATACCTACCAGAAAGGGTACCAGGAGATTCTGCCGGTTCCGGATTGCACCTATACCTTATTATGGAACTACCAGGGATTTGACACGGACAAATCTCCGACCCGTTTTATCGGCCCGGGCAGCAAGAAGAGAACCGCGGCAGGGTTGTTGATCACGGATACGGTCTTTTATTCAAACAATATCGGGAACTATGGAATTTATCCCGGCAACAACATGCTGGCGATGACGCATCCGTTTGACGGGGCCTCCAAGGAAGCGGCCGATTTCCCCGGCAAGCGGATCTACCATCTGCTCAAAGGCCCCAAGCCCGCAAGCCCCGAAGAGTTGCCCAAGGTCAAGCTCAATGCCGGTTATGTGGACGGGCATGTCGAGCGGTTTGATTCTCGCGAGACGGTCAACTGTAAAAATGCCGTGGTGGATCTGTATTTGCCGCGAAAATTTAAATAGTGTGTGTAGTTAAGTGTGTGTGTGTAGTAAGTAGTAAGAGGAAAGTAGTGTTAATGTAAATGTTATTTTAATTTTGTGGAGGATCGAAAGATGAAGAAGTTAATTGTTTTATTGATGGTGGCTGCGTTGGCCACCGCCGCTCAGGCAGCGCTGATTAGTAATCAGGCGAACATCGTTGAGGACAACTTGGGCAGCCTGCTGCAGAACGACGGTACGCTGATACAGGCTGGAAACTATGGCGGTGTTGCCGTTACTGTTGGCGGTATTGACTTTGCTGCCGATACTGCGGACGCTGGTTGGGCAACTACTGTGGCTTACGGCGGTACAAATGCAAACATCAACCTGCTCCTTAACACTCAGTTTGCAAAAAACTGGGGTATGGCAACTGCTGAGACGATTACAGGTTTGACAGTAGGTAAAACCTACCGCGTGCAGGTACTCGCTGGTGAGCGCTGGGGCTGGCAGGACATTAGGGTTGACCTTCTAGGTACTGCTCCAGGCACAGGAAACTGGATAAACCTCACGGATGGTGTCAAAGGTATCGACCTGCTGACCTACGAGTTTGTCGCTGCGGGTGATACCCTTGAACTTCAGTATGGTTCGAATGGTACTGAAAACGGTCAGCTTGCGGGCTATGCTATCCATGAGATCGTCCCCGAACCGGCGACGATGGTTCTCTTGGGCCTGGGCTCGCTGATCGGCCTGAAGCGCAGGAAGTAAGAAGTAAAGAAGTACGATTGCTCAGGCGCCGCCGTCGCGGCGGCGTCTCTTTTTTCTCTTTGAAATGTAAGTTTTTTTGAAAAGTGTGGCCTTGGGGCAGCGTATTTTATTGATTCTTTTTATCGCGCCGCCCGAAAACAAGGCGAAAATAAAGTAGGAATTATTTGTTGAAAGGAAAAATGTTATGAAAAAGTTAATGATTTTATTGATGGTGATTGCGTTGGCCACCGCCGCGAATGCGGCAGGCTACTTTGAGGACTTCGAGGACGCATCGCCGATGGTTCTTTTAACGGCCGATCCCAACGTGTATGACCCCAACCTGATCCCGACGGAGGGTGTCTATTGGTACGAAGGCGGGGCGACGACTATTACGGATGCCAATGAGCTTCAGTTCGCTCGCCCCGGCAGCTCGGGATGGAGTAGTGTTACCTTTGCGGTGGATGAAAGCCAATTGAGCGGCGCTGGAGTCTACATCCTTCAGTATGATTTTGTCTTTAAAAACCACGACGCGTCTAGAGTCTTCGCCGGCGTTTATGACATCGATTTCTCGGCCGCGACGAGCATCACGGTGGAGAACGTCTTCTATGGCTGGTGGGACCGGACATTCCCGGATACCGTCACCGTAGAGGGCACCACTGCAACACTGCTCGCGAGTATATGCAACGGCAGTGCCGGAAGCACCCAGACGCTGCTTTTCAACTATGATGGAAGCGGTGACCTCCTGGTCCGGCTTGGCGGCGGAAGAGATAAGGCGCTCTGGTCCGCGGTAAGGATCGACAATGTCCTGCTCGACGTGGTTCCGCCGAGTGCGGTACTGGACCAAAACTATGTTATCACATGGGTCGACAATCAACCCACAGACCTGTCAGCCGTCACGTATGGTCTGGATGCTTCACATATAACCGGCAGACAGTGGACGGTCGAGGCGGCGTCCGGGTCAGGTTATGATCCGATCGCTCCGCCGTCCGATCCGAATGCATTCATAACCGATACCACGGTCGATCCGCTGGTTCCCACGGCGAGCTTTACTGTTCCCAATGAACCCAACTATATCGGACAGTATCAAGTCACGCTTACTGTTAATACGACTATCGCAGGGGATCTTAGCGACGGTCTCTGGCTTGATACGCAAGCGACCATGTGTGATGCGTATGAACATGCTTCCTGGGGTTGGCCCAGCTACGAACCCGCCGACTTCAACGAGGACTGCATTGTTGATTTGTCTGACTATGCGGTTTTAGCATCTGTATGGCTGGACGAGAAAATGACAGAAGCAGCTGTCGGTACAGACTAAGGCTAAGGCTTTGAAGCTGTCATTGACAATGTAAGGTAAGTAAGTGATTTCAGTCCGGGCGAAAGCAACATGTTTCGCCCGGACTTTTTGGACTTTCGCAACCATTGCAGGACACCACCACGACTGAGAGAGGGGATAGACACAAATCAATTTAATGAATGCTTGTTGAGTGTATTCATATGGAGAAATTTGATGAATCGAAAAAGATTGAATGTCGGTTTAAGTATCGTCGTGATGTTCCTTACCGTAACGGCAGTAAGCCATGCCGGCACGTGGACGGTGCGTAGGAATGTAGCTGCCGCAGATGTCCCGGCCGCCTTACTGACCGGCGGCACATTGGTCAAGGCCAGCAATCTTGGCGGCGGCGGTGCGGTCACTATTGGCGGCGTCGCCTTTGACGCGAACACCGGCAATGTTGTCGGGGCAAGTAATGCAGCAACGGCATATTACAGCGGCGCGGATGCCGACTTGACGGCGCTTCTGAATACCCAGGCACGCACCTACAGCACGACCACGCCCGCCACCATTTCGTTTACCGGACTCACGGTGGGTAAGGAATACCGGATGCAGATGGTCACCGGCTGGGCCTGGGGGTGGCTTAAGTACCGATTAACGGGCGCTCAGGGCCAAACGGTCAACCTGAACTGGAAAGACGGCGATGACAATCCCGGTATCAATATAGCGACGTATATCTGGACGGCCGATGCCTCGACCGCAACATTCGAATTTCTCAGCACGCAGACAAACGGCGACTGGAAGCCGGCAGATGTTCATGCCTACAGTCTGTATCAGGATACTTATGAGATCTACTCGGCAAAAAAAGGAATCGGCAGCGCTGCGTCCTATGGCGGCGACAGGATCGAGGCGATGCATGTCGGTTGGTATTACAACTGGAATATTCTGAATATCAACCTCCATCCGAGCATCGAATATGTGCCGATGAGACACTCCAAGTGGTGGCCGGATGTGAGTGAGTTGGCCAATGTCGGAACGTATCACAACAGTTTGTGCTGGAATGAACCGTATCACTACGATGGTACCGACCCGACTCCAGAAGAAGCCGACGGACGGGTCCCTTCCTATACCGCTATTACCTGGGCAGAGTGGGCGAATGCCGTTCAGAACACGTACGCTCCGCCGGGCATCACCCCCCGGCTCGGCAGCCCGACGGCCAAGAACAGCACCGACGGGTGGATGGATGTGTTCATGGGCTACGACCCTGTCAACCTTCATGGCACGGATTTCATATCCCTCCACCAGTATCCGTCCTCCGGAAATTTACTGTCACAACTCCAGAACAAGGTCGACGGCGTGTACAGTGCGTGGGGCCTGCCCGTCTGGATAACGGAATTCAACGTGGCCGACTGGAGCTTGGTGGACCCCACCGCGACGCATGAAAAAAGCTATACCGACTTGTGCGAGACACTGCACTGGCTGGAAAGCGACCCGCGCGTTGAATGCTATGCCATTTTCCCGTGGTCCCCTGAAGAAGATCCTCCCGGAACCCTCAAGTGGCCGGCGGGCCATCCCTCGTATGTTTATGAGGCCGATGGTCAGACACTGACCCCGCTGGGCAAGCTGTATGCCGAGTATCGTTCGTCTGACATCAACGGCCCTTATACCCAGGTATGGTATTACCTGCACAACAAGAATTCTCACATGCGTCTGTATGATAACGCCGGAACGCCGTCCGTTGCAACCGTTTACACAGAAGGTGATGCGGTCGAGTTTGAGCTGATCGATGCCGGCGGCGGGTACTGCTACATCGATAATAAAATCACGGGATATCGCCTGCGGTGTACCGGCAGTGCGGTTGAATGGGGCACGTCGGCCAACACCGGCACGTGGGCCCAATGGAGTCTGGCTGATGCGGGCAATGGCTGGAAATATATACAAAACCGCGAATACCCAAAACGGCTTTCGTCCAGCGGCAGCTCGCTGACAGTGGAGGATGCTTCCCAGGAGTGGGCTTCGGTCAAGTGGGCCTTCCCTCGTTCTGGGAATGAGTATATCGAGGCGCCAACCGGTTTGACAGCGTCAGCGGGCAGCAGTGTTTCGCTTGACTGGGAAGACAGCGGAGGTGCCAGTTACAACATCTATCGCTCAGAAACCTCGGGCGAACCTTACACGCTGATCGCGACTGATATTGAAACAAATGCTTACATTGACGATTCGCCAGAGCTAGCTTATGACACCCCTTACTACTATGTCGTAACCGCCGTGGATACTGCCGGCAGCGAGTCGGCCAACAGCAATGAAGCGGTCATTATCCTGTACGCCGGTGACCTGACCTTTGACGGCAGGGTCGATACGGACGATCTCGCCAAACTCAGCATCCAATGGCTCAGTCCCTATGACATGACAACGTTCCAGAAGGTGGCCAGCGACTGGCTGAAGACCCAGCCGTAAGCGCTGTCTGGGAACGATCGAATTTTCTGATTCCTGGCTTCTGGCTAACAGCTAATAGCTAACCGCTGACATCTGATCCTAAAACTGCCCGGATATAAAAAACAGCGATATAAGTCCTTTGTATTTAAATGGTTACCGCTTTAGTGGGGGGGGGCTTTCCCCATTGGCGCAAAAACGGGTTATTGATAGAATAAAGGCAATGGCCCCACGCCATTGCGGGCATAATAAAAGAGAAACCGTGTATTTTGAGACGCACAGGTTTGGGGTAAAAACGTATTGAAAATAAAGGTGATTCTTGGGAGAAAGCACGGGGGTAGTGTGTATATGCTATGCAGAGAGGGGAATTTTTAAAAAAATAATTTTTTATGTCAGGATTTGCGTAGTGACGGTGTTTAGTAGTGGACTGTTTTGGAAAGGCTAAAATGCGAGATTCAAGAGATCAAAACTATGAATCCTTCTTAAAGCTTTATAGGGACAACGAGAACAGGATATTCAGGTATATTTTGGCGATATTGCCCAATTATGCAGCAGCAGAAGATATCATGCAAGATACAATGCTCGTTATGTGGAGGAAGTATGACCAATATGAAGCAGGGTCAAGTTTTGCTGCGTGGGGAATGCAGATCGCACGATTTGGCGTCTTGAACTATTTCCGAAAAAACAAGTCTGGAATTGTTTGTTTTGATAGTGAGGTGATTGATAACATTACCAGGCATGAAGATTCGAAAGCTTCCGATGATGGGGTATACCAGGAGGCCCTAAAGGTGTGTATGGAGCATCTGCCCGAAAAAAGCAGGGATATCATATCATTACGCTATGTTGAAAGCCTGAAAGTTATGGACATTGCCCTGCGAATAGAAAATACGGTGCATGCAACTTACAAAATAATGTCAAGGATACACCATGCACTCTTGAATTGTATCGAAAGGAAGTTAGCTAAAGGTGAGGTGGTCTAACCTGATATGGATGAGCGCACGAACAAGTTGATACATGAATTAATACACAAATCTCTTGACGGTGAGATTTCTGCAGATGAGATCCAAAGACTGAAAGACTTTGTTTGTAAGCCTGAAAATGTGCCTTATTACCTCGGTTGTTTGCGGCTTGAAACAGCCCTAAGGACCAAAGCCAATCTATTCGGGGCCTCTGGCAGTCATTTGTCGGATATAGACTTCGGTTTGGAGGCGTTGGCGTTGTATGAAAAAACCGCGCCGGCGATTGAGATTCCCAAAGAACAACCGCAGCGAGAGTTGATTCAGAAGGTCGTCTATCCGCCGCGCGAAAAGCGAAAAATAAGCAAATTCAATCTTTTTACACTGATTACGAGTGCCGCGGCGATCCTGTTCTTTGTCCTGTTTGTCAAGTTTGCTCCAAGTCCCTCCGACGCAATCGTCGCCCGCCTGGGCAACAGTGTCCAGGCCCGTTGGGCCGATACGGGTCAACCGATCGAGAGCGGTTCCGATTTAAGTGCGGGCTCGCTTAAACTAATCGGAGGATACGCGGAAATCATAATGGATGACGGGGCCGTGGTTGTTTTGGAGGCACCGGTAAAAATTGAACTTGAAGGCCCGGATCAGCTTTATTTGGCTTCAGGCAGTCTTGTCGCTCAGGTGCCGCCTCGTGCGATCGGCTTTACGGTGCGAAGCCCGGACGCGACCATTGTCGATTACGGCACAAACTTCGGCGTCCAGGTGGACTCCGCGGGGACGACTCAGGCCCATGTGTTTGCCGGCCAGGTCGAGATGCGATCAGGATCCGATACCCGCGTTTTTGAAAAAGCATTGCGACTGATTGCAGGCCAGGCGGCCCAGGTAAAGAACGCCGACATTCAGGTGACGGCTTACAAACCGGAAGTGTTTGTTGCCGGCCTGCCATTGCAGTATGATCAGCGGGTCAGGGAACTCGAGCCCTCTGTTGCCTGGCGTAAAAAACCGAAAGAAAAGTACAAGGAGCCGATTTTTGACACATTCGTCCCGTTTCATGTTCAGACTAAGGGTAATGAGAAGGTCGACTTTTCAGAAGACATCAGTCTGCCGGGACTTCGTGGGTATCGGGCGGCGCAATTGAATGGGCAAAACAGGTTGAGGGTGAAAATCCCTCTCCGCACATGTGAACAGGTGGACCCGTCGGCTTTCACCACGGTTGTCTGGCTCAAGGCCGCCCGGATTCAGCCGTGTGACCTGATGACGCAATTTATCCATCAAGCTGCTGCAGATAGGGATCAGCGGCGGTATCGGACCCTGTCGCTGGATGCGGACGGCGCTGTCATTTATGCGGCGGTCGAAGCGCATGTTTCAGATCGCCCAACATCGATCCGCAGTCAAAAACGGATCCAACCCAACCAATGGTACCAGGTGGCCCTGTCAGGCGGTGCCGGCAAACAGACGCGGCTTTATATCAATGGCCAGTTCCAGGGGGCTTTCAGTGAAGTAAGCCCCTATGGAGAGTTATACAATGTGACTTATTTGGGCGGAATGCCGCTGTGGCGAGAAGAAGATTTGGCAAAGGGTTTTTCCGGTCAGACCGGAGAGATGCTCTTTTTTGACCGGCAGTTGTCGGCAATGGACATCCGCGGATTGTATCAATCGGCGTTGCAGCAATAATGAACAATAAATCGGAGTTGAAAGGAAGTCTTCAATGAGCATGCGTTTAAGCAAAAAAGGGTTTACGCTGATTGAATTACTCGTGGTCATCGCGATCATCGCGTTATTGCTGTCAGTTATTATGCCGGCATTGGGACTGGCCAAGGAAAAAGCCAGAGCGGTCGTCTGCAAGTCGAATTTGAAGCAGTGGGGGGTTATGCTCGCTTTGTACACTCAGGAAAACAATGACAGCTATATGCCGGGATACGCCAGTAACCCGGATGGCCGGTTGTGGTGGAGACCGCTCAAGCCGTATTACGGTGAAGGCTCTTCTGAGAAGGTTCGGCTGTGCCCGACCACCTCTATGGAGAAATCACACGCGTTTTTCCAGGCATGGACCTTATATGATCCAACTCAACCCGCGGGTCCCGGTAATGAGCCGGATTATACGGGTTTAAGCTATGGGATCAACAACTGGGTCTATAATCCGCCGGCCTCGGTGACGGAGATGTGGAATTCTCATTTAACGGTAAACAATTGGCGAAAAACAACCAATATGACAAATACCGGTTCCGTTCCGGTCTTTATGGATGCCTTCCGTCATGGCGGTCACCCGGAAGCCGGGGACACAGCTCCTAGCAGGCCTATAGAGGACCCTGCGACATTAAAAGATGCGGCTAAAGCCAAAGTAAAAGGCGGTTTTGGCGAAATGAACCGTTTTAATCTCGACCGCCATCAGGGTACGGTGAATGTTTTGTTTGCGGACAGCGGCGTCGAAAAAGTGACGCTCAGAGGGCTGTGGGGACTCAAGTGGCACAAAGAGTATTCCGGCAGCGCAGAAATGACCCGTATGGACAACGCCGGTTGGCCGGCTTGGATGAAAAAATAAAAAAACTTGAATGACAGAGCCCATTTGTGTTAGAATTACAATGGGTAATGTGCCAACAGGCGTGAAAAAGAGTTGTTTTATGGGACTGTAACTGATGGATTCCGGTGGCAGACCGGATAAAGTGTGTGTAGTGGTTTAGTAGTACAGTAGTATTTTGTGTAGTAAAAGGAAAGTGTTGTTAATGTAATATTATTTTTGTGGAGGATCGAAAGATGAAAAAAGTATGTGTATTATTGATGGTGGCTGCGTTGGCCACCGCCGCTCAGGCGGGCCTAGCGTTGGATGAGCAGTTCGCTGCAAGTCCGTCGTTTAAGGGAACCGGGGAATCGCCCCTTATAATCCCTGATGATTACACGCCCAACTATACCGACTGGATCAGAACGGATAGCGGTCGGGTTGACTGGCGGGACGGTTTGGGATCAGACGGGGTGACCTACGGGTTCATGAGGATTCGGACCGACAATGCAGTCGATGGGACGACCGAAACGCTTGGCTTTATTTTGGATGGAGCTGCGCTGGGCGGCGCCGGCACCTATGCGATGACGTTTGATGCTACAGACGGCGGCAATACAGAGGCTGGCGACGCTTTCTTCGCTGGCGTATGGGAAGACGATGCCACCTACGGGTATACGATTGACGGGTATAAGATGCTGGCCGCTCCGGAGGTGACGGGTGCCGACAGCATCGGCATCTTGAGTACCTACATCGCTACTGGCTCACCTTGGGCCAGTTATTCTCTGGACTTCACTTATAGTGGTTCCGGTGATGTCATCATCCTGTTCGGTGGAGTATCAGGTGCTGTTGATGCTGTGGATACGTACTTGCTTGACAATGTGCAGATCGTTCCCGAACCGGCGACGATGGTTCTCTTGGGTCGGGGTGCTCTGGTTCTGCGTCGCAGGAAGTAAGAAAGGTAAGAAGTACGATTTTCTCGGGGCGCCGCCAACGCGGCGGCGTCTCTTTTTTCTGTTTGAAAGATGCATTCTTGAAAAGTTCAAGTATGGGGTGTTATCAGTGTTGATAATGCCGTTTTGTTGTTTTTTGGCTTTTTTTACATGTTTTTTATATCTCGAGCACACAATGGCGATAGCCGATGAAAGGGAGATGATGGTGCCTTGTAGGGCGGCGTGTTTTACAAATCATTGATAGGTTTTTTCTCGCTGCACTAAACGGGGCAAGAAATAGGTAGGGAATTTTATGTCGAAAGGAAAAATGTTATGAAAAAGTTAGCGATTTTAATGATGGTGGCTGTGGTAGCCACCGCCGCTCAGGCGTATGTACTCTTTGATGAGCAGTTTCACGCCAATGTACAACCTTCCTCCTACAACGATGAGTTTGCCTTCACCGTTAACGGAGCACTGACACCTGCTGTCCCGGTACAGTGGCTAAGGTCAGAAGGCGGAAGAACAGATTGGCGGTCGGGTTTAGGAAGCGACGGGGTGACCGGCGGGTTCTTAAGACTTCGCAGCGACAACGACCCTGCCGGGGATACCGATACATTCGGTGTTATTCTGGACTCTTCGATGCTTGCCGGGCAATCAGATCTGACATTTACATGGGATGGCTCTCTCAATGATAAGGGTGAAGGTGATTATGGTTTCACCGGCGTCTGGCAGGTTGATGATGGCGGCAACAGCGATGGATATACGCTCGCTTTGGCTCAAAGCAATGGTGTGGAACCGACCGTAACGGCCGGTAGCGGCAGCGTTACCCTTCTTACCAGCATCGCTGTAACCGGAACGGATGGCTATGAGAGCCACTCTTTGAATTTCACACACGACGGCACCGGCGATATACTGATATTGTTTTCTATGGTCTCGGGGCCGGCGGGGGACCTGACTGACGCGTATTCTCTTGACAACTTCCAATTGCACGGACTGCCCCTCTTCCCGCACGACCCGGATGTTTCACAGGCCGTAAACGGCCTGCTGGTCGATGTCGATCTGAACTGGAAAGCGGCCGTCGATGCGACATTGGTCAATGCGGTCGAGCCGGATATTATCCGGCAGGATGTTTACCTCAGCGACGGCAGTGGAACCGACCCGAACCTGTATTTTGAGGGTTCGACTGGCGATCCGGGTCTGACCGATCCGAATTCGACCCTTGCCGTAGCGTCTCTGGCACCGATTACAGAGTATGAGTGGGCCGTTGTCGATATTATGAGCACCGCCGGTGATACGTCATCGAAGGCTCGTTTCGATCTGGTAACAGACGCGAATCATCTCATCGGTGATGTGTGGTCCTTTACATCGATTGGCGTGGATCCGGCGATTACCAACCAGCCGGATAGCGCAGTGATCCCGGTGGGTGAGCCCAATGTGCTGCTGACGATCGAAGCAGATGTGACGCATGTTTACCAATGGTATCGGGTCGACAAGCCGGGCGATGCAGCTTCACTGGTCGAGACCGATGGAACCCCCGGTACACCGCTTGCCAGTGCGTCTTTGGATGTCACGGTTGAAGGGTACTATTACTGTGTTGTCAGTAACAGTATCAGTACTGTGACCGAGCAGTCCGATTACGCCCGCGTGATGACGCCGCGGCTGGTGGCCTACTATGACTTTGAAGGCGACTTGGTCAGTGCGGGTGATGCGGGCTATGACGGCGTCTATGCCGATCCGAATGAGCTCAATCCCGCCCCGACGGCAACCTATGTCGCGGGCCTGGTGGGTCAGGCGCTTAGCTTGGACGGCGACAATGATGGCGGTCTGCATGTTCAGATCACCGGTGCAGACCCCAATTTCTTCAACTTCTATCCCGAAGGGTTGACCGTCAGCGCCTGGATAAAGACAACGGCCGGATCTGCCGAGAGCTTTGGTCAGGTCGTTACCAAGAGGATCAATGACGCCGACGAGGGGTTTGCGCTTGGACACTTTGCCGATAACGCACGGTTCTCATTTGACAATGACACTGCTGCTGCAGACACGGGCGCGGGTGAAACTCCGGTCAACGATGACCAGTGGCACATGCTGACCAGTCGGTATAGCGGAAGTTTGGTAACCCTTTATATTGACGGTGAGCAGGTAGCAGACACAGAGAACAACTGGAATCCGGCGACTGTCAATGTGCCGTTGCTGTTGGGTGCGATGGATACCGGTGGTGCCGGCCCCTATACGGGTCTGCTCGATGAGGTCCGCATCTGGAACTATCCGCGGACACCGGAAGAGATCGCATGGGATTACAATGACCACCGGGCAGCTGCCGGCGGCGAGTACCCCTGTATTGGCGATACGGGTTTGCTCTACGACCTTGACGGCGACTGCTGGGTCGGCCTGTCCGATTTCGC
>JBDLJN010000053.1:0-16147 GCA_039714335.1 Planctomycetota bacterium | reverse complement strand
AGCAGGCAGCACCCTGTTGAAACTGTTCGGCAAAATTGACCAGCCGGCGAATCGGGTTCAGGATAAAATACACATATAAAATAAACGCCAGCAGGTCGCCGTTGGTTACGGTGCCGCCCAGATGTTTCAAGAGTATGCCGCCGGCAATAACGATGAAAAAATAACTTTCGATCAGCAAACTCATCACGGAAAAGAAGATCGCCATGATTCCATACATCTTTTCTTTCGCCGAACGGAAGCTGATATTGACGGTTTCAAATTTATCAATTTCCTCTTCTTCGTTGGCGTACGACTTGACCTCGCGAATTCCCTGAACGGAGTTTTCGACGCGGCTGTTGATGTCAGCGATTTTTTTGCGGACATTCCGAAATCCCCGCCGCATACTGCCGCCGTAAAACACCCCCCAGGCCAGCATGAACGGTATCGGGACAATGGCGACCAGTGCCAGCGGGGCGTTAAAGCTGAACATCGCGATAAAGGCCCCCACGATCAGCACCACTGAGATCAGCAGGTCCTCTGGGGCGTGATGGGCGACCTCGGCGATCTGGTTGAGGTCGTTGGAGATGCGGCTCATTAAATGCCCGGTCTTGACATTATCGAAGTAGTTGAAACTGAGTTTTTGCAGATGGCTGAAAAATTCGGCCCGCATGTCAAACTCCATCCGCACACCGAGAATATGCCCCCACTTAACGCGAATATATGCCATTAATGTACTCAGCAAAATCAGCGCCAGCATCAGTACCAGCATCTGAATAATGCCGCCCAAATCATCGTTCGGGATGTATGTATCCAGCAGTTGACGCGTAACGGCGGGGATAAAAACGGTCAGGGCTGCTCCGGCGATCGCGGCGGTCATGGTCAGACAAAACAGCCCGCGATGCGGTTTATAATATTTGATAAATCGTTTCAGCATTTCGACGGCATCATAGATTTTCGATAACGGATTCCAGCGGCGTGTAGTGGATTTCAAGATCGGCCGCGATGTTTGGATACACACACCGGCTGCAGTACAGATTAATGCCTTTACGAACGGGCGGACTGATCCGACATGCCTGCTCCAGGCCGTGCTCAGCGATCATCAGCCCGTATTGCAAGGTGGCACTGGTCAGAGCGATTGTTGACGACAGCGCGACCGCCCCGGGCATATTGGCCACGGCGTAATGAACGATGCCGTCAACCGTATAGATGGGGGCGTCATGGGTCGTCGGATGGGTTGTTTCTGTGCAGCCGCCCTGATCGACGGCCACATCGACGATTACGGCGCCCGGTTTCATCAGTGCCAAATGGTCCCGATGGATCAGTTCCGGCGCCTTGCCGCCATGGACCAGCACCGCCCCGATTACCACATCGGACTCGGCCAGCACGGCCTCAATGTTGGCGTCGTTACTGTAGAGCGTATTAATACTGCTGCCGAAAATGTCGTCCAGGTAGGCCAGCCGCCGCGCATTGATGTCCAGAATACACACGTCCGCACCGATGCCCACGGCGATTTTGCAGGCATTGGTGCCAACAATGCCCCCGCCGAGAATTGCCACTTTACCGCGGCGCACTCCCGGCACACCCCCCAGCAGAATCCCGCGTCCGCCGAATGGCTTTTCGAGATACTTAGCCCCTTCCTGAACAGCCAATCGGCCTGCGATCTCACTCATTGGAGTCAGGCACGGCAGGGCACCGTCATCGGTTTCAATGGTTTCATAAGCCACGGCTTTGATTCCTTTTTCCATCAGCGCCGTCGTCAGTTTCTTCGAAGATGCCAGGTGCAGATAGGTAAAAAGAATCTGATTTTCACGAAAATACGGGATCTCTTTTGGCTGCGGTTCCTTGACCTTGATGATCATCTCGCATTCGTCAAAGATGCGTTTACAATCCGTTTCGACGACCGCACCGGCCTGACGGTATTCCTCGTTACTGAATCCGGCATTCACGCCGGCCCCGGATTCGACGAGTATCTCATGCCCCCGTTTGACATATGCACGCACACACCCCGGCGTTAATCCCACACGATACTCATGTTTTTTGGTTTCACGAATGGTTCCAATTTTCATCGCTTGCCCCTTTCAATTAAACTGAAAAGCTGCCCCAAAACCACTGCCTTTGCCACTTCCTGAGCCATAAACCGCGTTTTTCAAGAGGTCCTGAGATGAGCTCTAACATCATCAGGCCCTATTGTAACTTTAACGACCTTCTGTTGCAATCTGAATCAATGAAGGATTGTTGCTGGATTCAAATGGTAAGGGGCGTGCTATACAGATAATACTCTGGTGGTTTTAGTAGACTATTAAAGCGGGGTGATATCTATTTTTTTGTTTACTTAGATATCCTTTTCAGCTATAATAAACCCGCAAAAATTCATCGAAACCCCTTAGCGAAAGGAGTGGAGGTTTTATGAGAAAGAAGCATTCGTCTTATGGAGTGGGGATTGTTCTAGCAGTTGCCTGCATTGTTCTCACGGCCCATGCCAGAAATCCAATCCGAAAAAATTTCTTTTCAGCGTATCCGTCCGCTGAGGGTACGGTGTTGGACTCGGTTCCAAGTCACCCCGGGCATTGCGGCGTATGCCATTTCGATTTTGCCGGCGGCGGTGCGCGCAATCTTTACGGACTTGCTGTAGAAGGAACACCGAGTCAAAGTACAGCGGAGATTTTAGCGCTTGGTCCGCTTGACTCTGATGCGGATGGTTTCAGTAATGATGTCGAAATCACGGACACCACCACTTACGGTAACACGCCGACATTTTCCGGTCTTAAACCCGCCAATGTTGGCAGTGTTGTTAATGTGGATATGGCGGATATTCAGGCCCATCTGGTTCCCAGTACCGGTTCCGATACGACTCCGCCAGTGGTTACAGTGATCGCTCCCAATGGCGGCGAAACGCTGACCGCGAATACCGCGACCACCGTGCAATGGACAGCAACTGATGACGGCGGCAGCGGGGTGGCAGCCATTAACTTATACCTGTCGCTTGATAATGGAGCAACCTTCAGCTTAGTTGCCCAAAGTTTATCCAACAGTGGAAGCTATACCTGGTTTCCGGCGAATCGTCCTTCAACCGAATCGATCTTTCGTGTTGAAGCAACCGACAATGCATTCAATACCGGCTTCGACGATAGCGATGCGGTCTTTAGCATCGTTTCACCGCCCGGAGGACTTGTACCCACGACACTGAGAGATTTTGATCAGCCCGGCACACAGCCATTTGAGGCCGGGGTTCTGAATCCACCTGAGGCCTGCGCGGTTTGCCACGGTGATTATGATCCGGCCGTTGAACCCTATTCAAACTGGCAGGGCAGCATGATGGCTCAGGCCTCCCTGGATCCGATTTTCCTGGCCAATATGGAGATCGCCAATCAGGATGCGCCGGACTCCGGCGACCTGTGTCTGCGTTGCCATTTCCCGCGTGGATGGATGCAGGGGCGTTCGGTACCGACCGACGGCAGTGCGATGTTGGAAGCCGATGAGGCGGGTGTATCCTGTGATTTTTGCCATCGCCTAGTCGACCCGATCTTAGACCCCAGTATTCCTCCTGCTACTTATGACGCTGATGCTGGTATTCTTGCCAGCCTTATATTCCCAACGACTGAATTTGGAAACGGGATGTACACCGTTGACCCAACCGGCGCGCGCCGCGGTCCCTTTGTGGATGCGACCAGTGGCCATGCGATCCTGGTTTCACCCTTCCATCGCGAAGCGGCCCTGTGCGGGACCTGTCACGATGTCAGTAATACGGCATTTGAAAAAGACGGTGAGGGCGGTTATGCGCCAAACGCACTCGACACGACAGCGACCGATTTTTCTGCCAATACACTGCTTCCGGTCGAGCGGACCTACAGCGAATGGCTGCACAGTACCTACAATACACCCGAAGGTGTTTATGCCCCCGAATTTGGCGGCAACAAGGCCTTTGTGTCAACCTGTCAGGATTGCCACATGCGGGATGTAACCGGTCAGGGTTGCAATATGGCCCCGCCGGTTCGTGACGACCTGCCGTTGCATGATATGACCGGCGGTAGCACATGGCTTTCCGGCCTGATGTATGATATGCATCCGACAAAGGTTAACCAAGCGGCGATGCTTGCTGGTATTGAGCGATCCAGGTACATGCTCCAGAATGCCGCAGACTTGGGTGCTTTGCAAGAAGGCGACGAACTTATGGTTAAGGTCACCAACAAGACCGGCCATAAACTTCCGACCGGTTACCCGGAAGGGCGGCGAATCTGGATCAATGTTCAGTTTTATAATGACGCGAATGAAATTATCGCTGAATCAGCTGCCTATGATCCGAATACGGGTGTTTTAAGCCACGATGAGCACGCCAAGATCTATGAGATCGAACCGGCCATTGACGAGACCATTTCAGGTATTACCGGTCTTCCGGTAGGCAAGTCCTTCCACTTCGTCCTCAACAGTACCGTCGCCAAAGACAATCGCATCCCGCCAAGGGGATATGACCCCAATACATTTGCCAACTTCGGTGGGGCGCCGGTTAATTATGACTATGACCCCGGTCAGTACTGGGACGATACGGAATATTCAATCCCCCTTGGTGCAGTATCGGCCCAGGTAACACTCTATTACCAGAGCACCAGTAAGGAATTTATCGAATTTTTGCGTGATGAAAACAATGCTGCTGACGGTGGCACCGGTCAGGTGATATACGACCTGTGGAATGATAATGGCAAATGCCCGCCTGAACTCATGGAGCAGGTTCAGATCGACTTGGTCCCGACAACGGTGCCGGCAGACCTGAATCAAGATTTCGTTGTGGACCTCCTGGACCTTGCTATATTCGCAGAATACTGGGGCTGGTCATTGCCGTAGAGATAGTTTTTTGAAGGTTTTGTGGGTCAGTGGTCGATAGTACCAGTGGAAGAGAATCTTCCGCTGGAGTGATTGGATGATAAAAAACAACATTGAAATGGAGACAAAAGCTTTCTTGAGGGCTTTCGTCTCCATTTTTTTATTCCCTTCTGTCATATCTTGCGACGCTGTCTTTAACCGTTGGCCTCTGCGCAAATGACAGGAGTATTAGTGATGCAGTAAAACCGTCGTCAGACGGTTACGCCTTTCATGCAAAAGCCCTGTGTGACGCGAACCACACAGGGCTTATTTTTACATCTTAAGCGCTCCCCCTGCCAAGGGGGAGTACTCCGCAGGGGGGAGGGGGTTATTGGATACCAGCTTCCGGTTCGATGACCTTGACCGGGGCAATATCGGCCAGCGAATCCTTTAGCTTTTCAGCGTCGCCGATCACGACGATCGCCAGAGAGTCTGGGTCGATCGTCCTTTTGGCCAGCTTGGTGCAATCCTGTTTCGTTGTTTCATTAAGTGTTTCAAAGAGCTTTTTGAAATAATCCTTACCAAGCTGCTGCGATTCGATCAGCCACAGGTCCTGTGCGATATCCTGCGGTGTTTCGCGCTGCCCGGCAAAGCTTCCCACAAAAAAACTGCGTGTATCATAAAACTCAGCATCACTCGGCTCAACCATCCGAAGTTCGTCAATTTGTTCGAGAATGACCCGGATCGTTTCCGCGGCGGATTCATTCTTAGTATAAGTTGAAACCTTGAAGGTGCCCGCAAGATTCATGGCCCGATAGCCGCCCCACGCGCCGTATGTCAGGCCGCGTTTGATACGAATATTCTCATTGAGCCGGCTGTGGAACGAACCGCCGAAATAGGCATTAACCAGCAAACCGACAAAGTAGTCCGGCTGCTGTTTGCGCGTTATTCCTAATTGTCCCATCTGAATCTGCGCCTGAGCACTGCCGGGACGATTGACAAGATAAATCGTTGTGGATGCTGCAGCCGGCGTATCCGAAACCGTCGGTGCTGTTATGGCAGCAGGTCCCCATTGTCCAAAATACTTTTTAGCCAGATCAACCGCTTCTTTTTTGGAAATATCCCCTGCGAAGATCAAGGTGGCAAAATCCGGTTGACTGTGTGCCTTCCACCACTGTTTCAGGTCTTCAACGGTCAGTTGCTTCAGGTCCGTGGTGTTTCCAAGCGGTGTTCTCGCATACGGATGCTGACCGAACAGCGTTTCATTGAGATATTTACCAGCCAGGTAATCGGGCTGCTGTTCTTTAATATTCAGACGGGTGATCTCTTGCAGCAGCAGCTTATCAAACTCGGCCTGCTCGAATGCCGGTTCCAGTACGACATTGCTCATCAGCAGCATTCCATAGTCCAGCTTTTCTTTCAGACAATTCATATTGACGGTAGCTGTATCCATATTTGCTGACCCGGAGATCGTGATTGCGAATTGTTCCATCGCCGTAGCCAGCTCTGCCTCGCTGTATTTGCCTGTTCCGCGCGTCAGCATCGCAGATGTCATGACGGCGGTTCCCGGCTTTGTTTCCGTCCACGCTCCGTGCGTGAGACCCAGATTCAGCGAGACGAACGGCACCTCGTGATTTTCGACGACCAGAACCTTCACCCCGTTTGGCAGTTCAGCTTTTTCAAAGTCCAGCTCAAATTCGGACGCTCCTTCCTGAGCCATTGGCGGCTTTGCAGGAAAAGCGGAGGGACGAATAACACCTTTTCGCCCTGGCGCAGGTGCCTCCAGTTCCGGTTCGGCGGTAATCGCTGCATCTTCATCATCCTTGCGGGCGTTCTGCATCCCGTTATTCTGCTTGATAGTGAAATTGACAACGCGATTCAGATCAAGATAGTGGTTGGCTGCCCGCTGAATATCGGCTTTTGTGATCGAACGAATTTCAGACAGTTGCGAATTGACCATGCCTATGTCACCGACCGTCACAGCCGCCGAACCCAGCATGCGGGCCTTGCTTTCAATAGACAGATTCGTCGTGACCAGGTGTTTCAGCAGTTGGTTGCGGGCCTTCTCTATTTCCGCATCGGTAATACCGTCAGCTTGGATTGCTTTGATTTGTTCGGACAGTGCCTGTATGACTCCGGCGTAGTCCTGCGAGGTTGGCGGCAGCGTGGCTTCGACAACGAAGAAACCATCCTGCTGCAGGTTGTATGTCCACGAGTTTGCTTCAACCGTAGTCTGCGTATCAGCGACCAAAGCACGGTACAATCGACTGCTGTGGCCTCTGCCTAAGATCTGCGACAGGAAATCCAGTACTGTTTCGTCCCGCTGGCCCGCCGGTACGGTTCGCCAGGCCAACAGGACCCTTCCGGCCGGAGCGTTTTCATCGTCAATGACGATATCTTTGGTTTGCTTTAACGGCGGCTCCTTAATATTAATGCGCTTGGGTTCCGAACCTGCCGGTATCCAGCCAAAGTATTGCTGGGCCAGTGCCTGTGCTTTTGCATGTTCAATGGCGCCGACAATGACCAGTGTTGCATTATTCGGTACATAGTAATCCATCCAGAACTGCCGCAGATCCGCCACGCTCGTCGCCCGCAGATGCGCCATTTTGCCGATAGGGGTCCAGCGGTAGGGATGTTCGGCGAACAGTCCCGCTGTCATTTTTTTGAAAATGTTGCCATAGGGCTTATTCTCGCCCATACGCAGTTCTTCTTCGACAACCTTGCGTTCGGTATCAAAGGTGTGCTGGTCAATTTTCAAAAACGACATCCGCTCGGCCTCCAGCCACAGAGCCAGCTCGATCTGATCGGCCGGCAGTGTTTCAATATAGACCGTCTGATCAAAACTGGTGTAGGCATTGCAGTTGCCGCCGACTTTGCGAAGCAGGGCAAAATGATCCTTTTCGCTGACCCGGTCAGTGCCTTTGAACATCATATGCTCGAACATATGGGCATATCCCTGTCGATCCGGTGCCTCATCTTTAGAGCCGACCTCATACCACACCTGAACCGCCACGATGGGGCACGAAAAATCTTCCAGCGTAATCACCTCTAACCCGTTATCCAGTGTGATTTGCCGGTAGTCAAACAGTTTCTCGGTCGTCGGATCCAATTTCGGCTTAACCTTATTCCCCAGCCCAAAACACAGCCCCGAAATAATTGACAAAAATGCAATACTAAAAAGTTCTATCCGTTTCATGTCCTGTTCCTTTATAAAGTTGATCTTCATTAAAAAGGTAGCCAAAAGTCCACCCCAGATTTAATTTTGCTTATACTGATAACTTCATGATCTTCATGGTTTTAATCCGTGTCAATCTGCGAAATCCGCGGTTCCCATTTCTTTAACTCGGTGTTCCTCTGTGCTCGCGGTTTAATTATTCCTTCGGTGCGTAACGAATTACGTCGACTTTTTCCAGTGTCACTAACCCGTCATCGAGCATGATATCGAGTTTGGGCATAATCCGGTCGATATTCTCCCGTGTATCCACACACTCGATCACCATCGGCAGATCCTGGCTCAGTGCCAGCAGATTCGCCGAATGCAGATGGCTTTTCGCTCCGAACCCCGCGATCCCCCGCAGCACCGTTGCTCCGGCGAGCTTTTCCGCCCGCAGCATCTCGACAATCGCCTGATACAACGCCTGATGCTTGTATTTTTTGTCCTCTCCGATAAAAATTCGCATCAGCGTCTGTTGTCCCTGTATGTCTTTCATTACGAAGTACCTCCCAAAAAGGTTCGCCCCAACGCCAGACCGGCAATCGTCGCGCCCAGTCCGACGACTAAATTTGTCCCGATATTCGCAAACGCCAGCAGCCAGGTACCGTCCTCAAGATAGCGTACGGTTTCATAGCTGAATGTCGAAAACGTTGTCAATGCCCCCAAAAAACCGATTGCCAGCGTAATTCGCACCGTTTCTGGAATTTTGGCGGTATTCAGACCGGTGTACATCAGAAATCCCAGCAGAAAACAGCCCAATACGTTCACGATCAGCGTACCCCAGGCAAATCCCATCCCGAACAACGCGTGCACGCCCCGGCTGATTCCCCAGCGGCAAAGGGCCCCAAGGGCCCCGGCTGTTGCAATCCAGATAAATTGCGGCACATCATAGATAAATTGAAGCATATTTTACTCCGGTATTTTACAATTACATCCCAAATCGTCCTTATAGCCCAAAAATCATCAAATAGTCAAGAAAAGAAAATTTATTGGTAAATGGCCATTAATTGAAAAAATGATATTTGCATTGAAATCTGATTTACCGTATAATATAACCGCAGTCTGACTGTCGCGGATTAGGACGTCCGTGTAGGATCGTTGAACCGGACGGGGAGACGCCCCGGGAGGTAAAGGACTATGGAACGAGTGCGGGACGAAGCGACTATAGAAAAACTCAAGCAGCTCAGGCAGAAGTTGATGTCTTCGGATATCTCGCGGGCCAGGGTTGCAGGCTTTCAGCTTTCATGGCTGCAGGAAGATGGCATGGCCGTTTTACAGGAAGCGCTTTTCGGCGATTACTCGCAGACGACCAAAAGGGCCGCTGCGTACGGATTGCGCAGTATGCGGGGCAGGATGAAGAAAGCAGCGGTTGAAGTGCTGGAAAAGGGGGTTGCTCATCAGAACTCAACAACACGAGAGGTGTCCAAGACCTCGCTGGGTTTGATGCGGGGCGAAATCGTTATCAAGCCTCCAAAACGAAAGTTTAAAAAACACGGCCAACGACCCCACAGTAAAAGAAACATACGCTCGATACCGTCCGAGTCCAATGGGAATTCAAAATCCTACCGGCCCAAACCACACCCCAACCGCCGGGATTAAAACGCATCTTTTTTTCGGCGCAGATCTGCGAATGTCTGCCAGTCGGGAGCGATTAGGAAGGGGTTGAGTTGTTTTTCCTCGCCCAGTACAGACGGCCCTGTTGGCTGACCGGCCCTGTTTTGATTCTGCACAAGCGACAGTTTTTCTTCAAGCAGGGCGTTGTCCGGCTCAAACATCAGCGCAAACCGCACATTCTCCTCGGTATAATCATGCCCGGGGTACACCCGTGTTTCATCAGCTAAGGCGGCCAGCTTTTGCAGCGACCCATACATTGTTTCGCCGCCGCATTCAAACATCCGTCCGCACCCGCATACGAACAGCGTATCCCCCGTAAACAGCACCGGTTGCGTCAGCGGACCGCCCGAAACATAATAGCACACACTTGTCGCCGTATGCCCCGGCGCAGCAATACAGCGAATCGTTACCTCTCCCAACCCCATTGTATCAGCATCGCCCATAACCGTATCCAACCCGCCGATGCGCTTTGCATCCGGCCCGACGACCTCACAATGACTTTGTTTTTTCAACTGTTGGACCCCGCCGATATGATCGGCATGATGATGCGTGGCGAAAATATGGGTCAACCGTAAACCCCGCTGCTTCAATTCTGACAGCACGGCATTTGCGTCGCCTGGGTCGACAACAAAGCAAAGACCCTCCGCATATTCAGCCAGGTAAATATAATTATCCCCAAACGCCGGCAAAATCGTGATATTCAATGAGTTATGCATGTCTCGGGTTATAGCCCAAAATCGACGATTCGTCAAACAAATCCGTTCTTGCACTTGCCATTGCGGCGGTTATAATGGAATCTCGTTAGCGATGAAACGGTCGTTGAAATATATGTCGATGGCAACTCAGTTAATAGGAGAATCGCAATGTCAGCACCGGCAACCGGAATTTGTTGTGGCAACTGTGTTTATTACGAAAAAAAAGAGGAAAATCACGGTGAATGCAGACGGTATGCTCCCCACCCGAATTCGGCCGCCTATGTTCCCAAAACCGAAGCGGTCGGCCAGATCAAGTTCGACATCCACTGGCCCAAGGTCTTTTCCACTGCTTGGTGCGGCCAGTTCGGCTCGCGTCAAAAAGCGGTTCAGCAGACTGAATAACAGTTTGATGGAGCAGCAGCGATGACCAAAAGACTGATCGGGATCATTGGCGGCACCGGCTTGGGTGATGCACTCTCAGCACGGCTAAAAGATGTGCTGCTGGAGGATATGGATACCCCATTCGGCAAGCCCAGCAGTCCCATCCTGATTGGCAAACTGGGTTCAGCGCGTATCGCGTTTCTGGCCCGCCATGGCTCCGGCCACCGCCGCAACCCCGGCAGGGTACCCTATGCCGCCAACATCTTCGCACTCAAAAAACTGGGCGTAACCGCGTTGATCGCCAGCGGGGCGGTCGGATCGCTTCAGCAGGAAATCGCTCCCGGACACTTGGTTCTTGTCGATCAGTTCATCGATAAGACTTTCCGCCGGCAGAATACATTTTTCGATCAGTTCGGTGCCGTGCATTGTGAGTTTGCCCAGCCCTGCTGCAAACGCCTTCGTGAACAACTCATGCTCGCTGCCGAACGGATCGATACCGTTACCCATGCTGACGGCACCTATGTCTGCATGGAAGGCCCGCAGTTTTCATCCCGTGCCGAATCGCTCATGCACCGTCAATGGGGCGCCGACCTGATCGGCATGACCGCCATGCCCGAGGCCAAACTCGCTCGCGAGGCCCAGATGTGCTATGCGCTGGTGGCGCTGGCCAGTGACTATGACTGCTGGCGGGAGCATGATCCTTCGGTCGGTAAGCAGGGCTTATTGGAAGAGATCATTGGCAATCTCAATAAGGCCACCCAAAATGCCGTTGCTCTGATCGAGCAGGTGCTCAAGTCCGATTCGCCATTGTGCGATGACACCTGCGAATGCCGCAAGTCGCTCGAACTGGCCGTCTGGACCGATGCGGACACCATCGATTCACAAATAAATTCCGCCCTCGCCCCATTGTTTGTATAAGGAACTGTAAAACCCTATTTTTTCGGATATTTCACGGAATAAATTTTCGCATCCTCGCGTTCTATCAGATGTATGGTATATTCCAACCCGGATTTCCCATGTGAAGTCGTGCAAAAGAAGTGAAATTTGTTAAAATAGAGCTTATGAAAGGCGTTTGTTTGAGTTTTTGTTATGCCAAATTGGAGAACCCAATGGGTGAAAGATGCAAGAATGCTCTTAGACTCGATTTTGACCGAAAACTGAAGGTCGAATTTCATGGAACCAAAGTAACCAGTGATGCAGGTTTATTAGCATCGAAGGGACTGAATTATGTTTTGTAAACGTCTAAATGGAAATATCAGCTTGGCTTACGCAGTTATTGCGGTTAATAAGCTTGAATTGGCCTTACGGCCTTACATTGCTTAAAAGAATCTGGAGTTTTTTCAGTTAAAGAAAATGATAATGAACAGACGTAATTTCATGAAAACAACGATATATGCGGGAGCGTCATTGACCCTGGCTGCTTCTAATGCTGTATTCGCATCCACTTTGTCGCCTGTTTCTCAAGAAGTTCAACCGCAAAAACGGAAAAATGTTCTCTTTATCATGACAGATGACATGGGTTACGAGACGGTTGGCTATAATGAGGCGACCAATTACAAAACACCTAATCTGGATAAACTTGCCCGTGAAAGCGTTGTCTTTACTAACTGCGATGCGCAACCGCTTTGCTGTCCTACGCGGGTCAAACTTGTTACCGGCCAGTACAACTATTGCAATTACAAGGGATGGGGTTCGTTCGATTTGGAGTTTCCTGCAGTCGGTAAAATGATGCAGCAGGCCGGCTATGCAACGGCCGTATTTGGCAAATGGCACATGAACCAAAGGCCGGCAAATGTTGGATTTGACGAGAGTTGTGTTTTTAATGACAAAGGTCGTTTGTCGCATGCCGAGCATATGAAATATTATTATTATAACAACCCCAATATTATTGACGGCGGCAAACGTGTCATGGTTAATTATCCTCCGGATAGGTTTAATCAACGTGTTTTGGAATGTATTGACAAACATAAAAAGAAACCGTTTTTCATTTATTACCCTTTAATGCTTTCGCATAACCCGTTTCAGCCGACACCCGACAGCCAAGACAAGACATCCACCGGTTGGCAAAGGAATTTTGAAGACATGGTAGCTTATGCGGACAAAATGATCGGCAACGTGATTGCAAAATTAAAAGCGGAAGGTTTGTACGATGATACCGTTATATTCTACACATCGGATAACGGAACAAAAACACTTGTCCACGAAATGACGGACGGAGAGGCCATTTACGGTGGCAAAGGAACACAAACATTTGACGGTTGCCATGTTCCTCTTTTTGTAAAATATGACGGTGCCCACAAGACATGTGATGATCTGGTTGATTTTACTGATTTTTACCCCACCATTGCTTCTATTGCCGGCGTCAGAAAGGAAGGGCAATCCGAACTCCTGGACGGGGTTTCTTTGTTGCCCGTGCTTGAAAACAAAATTCGAGAGGGGAAGCCCTATATATTTTCAGCGTACACCCATCCGCTAAACGCGTATATTAGAAACAAACAATACAAGTTGTACTTTGACGGACGCTTATACGACATCGTCAATGATCCCCGTGAAATCAAGCCGTTCTATACCCGCAATGATGCACTGGAGACCGCAAAGGCAAGGCGCGAATTGAAGTCACAACTTACTGAATTCCTTGAGGATGAACGGTACTCTAAACGCCCGATGAAACAGCGGTTGATCAAGGCATTCGGCGATTATAAATCAGACAGGACGAATAACTGGATGTTAAGCGGTTCAATTTTTGATGATTTTGGTTATACGCCTGAGCAACGAACAATAACCTGTGATATGACTCCTTTTCTGGAAAAAGATAAAGCAGACTATAGTTTGCGATTTTCCCGGTCACATCTTTCTTCCAATTCAGGTTTGATTTATGCGGATATTGCTATTAAATCTGTCACTGTGATCCAGAACGGCGACACGATTTTTTCCGAAAACTACGAAGATATCGAATTGACGACAACAAGAGATGTAGACATGTTAAGAAGGAAAGGCAACACTTATACCTCATTTAAGTATACCGGAGACGGTGCTAAAATCGCACTCGGGGAATTATCACGCCCGGAAAAGGGTGATATAAAACTGGTTGTTACGGCTGAAGTTTCTAATCCTGATAATCAGTGGGGTGACAGGATCAGACTCTATCAGCATTTAAGTCGAAAATGATAAAAGAGCATTGAAAATACTCAGAATTCAGGAGAAAAGTTTGATGAATCAGTTGTTCAGTGAGAAAAACATGTATCCATTGCTTGTAAATATTTTTCTGATCTTGGCATGGCCGACATTGGCGGCGGATAAGATCACCGGTTCCGGCCCAAACAACCAGGCATTGAACGATCCATTAAAACCCGCTCGCACCGAGGTGATCGTTCCGATCAGGAACGAAACATTTAACCGCAACGGGACGACCCGGCAGCGCAAGCAGGGCGGCAACCCGCGAAAAGTCGACGGCTATCTGGCCTTTGACGGTTCAATGGACGGCAACCGGCAGGTCGATCCGCAGATCGCCGTTGGCGGCGGTTATGTCCTGCACGCCACAAACAATGGTGTTATCATTTATGACAAGGAAGGCAATTACGTTCAGGGCGTTCCCCAGTTCGGCTTCAATGGCGGGATCGATCCGAAACTCTTTTTCGATCCGCATAACAAAGTGTTCGGATTTGATTTTTGGAATCCTTGGGACAAAGAGAAGAAAAAAAACGTCAATATCTCCGTTTCGGAAACGAGCGATCCCAAAGGCGCCTGGAATACGTATCCTGTCCCGGCTCCGACCGGCAGAGACGGTGGCGGGATCGGCTACAGCAGCAAGTGGATCGGTTACACGTTTCCCGGGGGTCAGGAACAGACCTTTGTCCTCAAAATGGCCGAAGCGAAGGCAGGCAAGCCGGTCACGGTGTATCATTTTTTAGGAAGTCTCGGCCAGGCCGCAGCCACGCAGGATGACATTGAAGACCTCTACTTTTTTAAGATCGCCATGTCGAATTTCGTCATCACGCGTATCACAGACAGCAGTGACGGTACACCCAAGATTGTCAATGTGGCATCAAAGCCGCATGGGCTTAAGTATATGGGTTGGCCGCCCAGATCACCGCAGAAGGGCACTGACCAGAAGACGGCCTCCGGTGACCGCAACCCCAAGAATCTGGTGCTCCAGAACGGTCATCTCTGGTTTTCTCACGCCGTCAACTGCAACGGTCGGTCAGCCGTGCAGTGGCACCAGGTCAAATTAGACGGTTCCATCGTGCAGACCGGCCTGATCAGCGATCCAAACAGCAGCTATATCCAGACCACCATTGCCGTAAACAGGAAAAACGATGTTCTGGTCGGCTTTCAGGAGACCAGCCCGGACATGTACATCAGTCCGCGGCTTGCATGGCGCTTGGCGACCGACCCTCCGGGCCAACTGCGTCCGATCGTAAAACTCGGCGAAGGGCAGGGGGCCACCAGCGGTGTATCCTGGGGTGATTACAGCGGCAGTGTGGTTGACGGCGACAACTTTTTGGACTTATGGACCATACAGAGCATCACGGACAAAAACGGCAAGGGCGATACGGTCATAGTCAAGGTTCCGTTCAAACCCTGATCGTGATGGGTCCGTTTGTTCTGTCGAAGGACATGATGATGACATACTATAAGTTTTTCAGGGTAACGCATAAATGGCTTGGCATTATTTTTGCGATTGCTTTTTTGAATATCGCTGTGACGGGTTTTCTCCTGCTGGAAAAGAAGAACTTGACCTGGATACAGCCGGAAACTAAGCAGGGGGGCGGGAATAATACCGCCCCGTTCATAACGAACCCGCGGCTTTTTCAGGCGGTTTTTGCTCAAAACCATAATGACTTTCAGACCCTCGATGATATTGACCGGGTCGATTTTCGGCCGCACAAGCGCATCTTTAAGGTCCGCTCCAAAAAGAACCATGCCGAGATGCAGGTTGATGCGACCACGGGCGATATTCTCAGTGTTGCCAAACGCCGAAGCGACCTGATAGAGTCCCTGCACGATGGCTCATTTTTTGGCGGCTTAGTCTATCGGCTTATGATGCCGATGGTTGCCGCGGCGATGCTTTACCTGACTCTGACAGGACTGTACCTGTGGCTTGCCCCCATCATCAAACGCCGCACAAAATAAGTTCGGGGAATTTGGTTGACAAAGTGGACAAAATCAGTATGATAATTGGTTGTTCAGCTATCGCCCTGTTGCGAGGGTTAGTTGGGTGATTATGCTATGGAGGAAAAATTCAAAAACTATTTTCAAGGGAGAGTTTAGAATGAGGCAGGGTATTTTATTTTCAATCATCGTATTGGCTGTTTTCTGCGCACCGGTACTGGCTTATGACTGGTCCACCAATCCCGGCGACGGCTCATCGGACAATCCCTACCAGATCAGCACGCCGGAACAGTTGATGTCAATCGGGTCTGATGAAGTGCTGCTGACCAAGAATTACATCCTCACTAATGATATT
>JBDLJN010000052.1:0-16194 GCA_039714335.1 Planctomycetota bacterium | reverse complement strand
CTCATAATCGGTTGGTCGCTGGTTCGAGTCCAGCCGGGCCCATAAGTCCTTATTTTGCATGCACTTACAGGGAGTTGGGATAAGTTGCAAGCTGTTGTGGTTGTCAGGGTTTACATCAATGCATCCATCGCTTTCGTTCAAGTCAGTGCAAGGTGAATCATCAGAAGGATGACCCGTATTATACACCGCTTTTTCAGCCCCTTCCAAGACTGCCATCCGTGCAGCCTCCTTAATGTCAGCATCGGTTAGGGACGCAATAAGGTGTGAAGCACTTAAGAACCTGTGCCGAGATTGTCTGAGGTCGCTTTATACCCTTCAGGGCAACCGCTACCTGTTTTGAGTTATGTAAGATTTTACTCCAGCCATTTTTCTGTGATTCTTGCAAAGTCTGCCAAATCGACAGCACTGCTCCGGTTGATGTCGGCCCAATCGCACCACTCCGTCGTCCCATTGCAGCCGTCATCCAGCCAGCGTAAAGTCAATAGAAACAGATCATCTATATCAATGCTGCTGTCAATGTTTATATCCGCCGCGTCAAATACTTCGATTTGCAGGGTCGCCTGATCGGTCCCGCCGTTGTTATCATCCACCTCTACCGTGAACAGGTTTACGCCGGCATCGCCTACCGCGGGACTACCTGAAAGTGTGCCGTCACCGGAAATATGAAGCCAACCTGGTCCTGACACTTTGCTGAAACGCAACGGGTCGCCTTCATCGGCATCGGCCGCATCGTCTATGATTGAATCGCTGTAAGCGGTGGACGGCCTTACATCGCCCTTGACGAGCAGGTCACTGGTAAATATGGGTGTTGTATTCAGCTTCAGCGGATAACGGTGAAACAAAGCTCCTGCTTGCGATGCACTAAGGGCAATATCATAAACCTGAAGTTCATCGAGCGTTCCGTTAAAGAACAGGCTCGAATTCGGATGTGCACCGATCCAGCGAGCCGTTCCCGCATGCGCCAATGGCTTCGGTGCCGTATTGGTCCCGGCAGAAGTGCCGTTGATAAAGAGTTCTGCACGATTGGCCGCATAATCATATGCATAGGCAACATGAACCCATTGGCCGATACTTACCGCAGGCCCTGTGATCACTCCCACATTACTGTTTTTATATACCCGCCCCTTCCATTGGCCACTACCTATAGCAATGACCATCTGCGGGATGCCGTTGTCGTTCCATATCTGCTGGTCAGCAGTGCTGAGCGGTTTGGCCCAGAAAGCAACCGTTTGCGCATTGCCTCTTGGAAAAACTTCGGTTTTCGCATAGTCGTCAATTCCGTCAAACGAAAGACCGCCGTCCTCGCAGCCGTCCGTCGTCCAGGTCGCACCATTGTACAGAGTCGCATCATAATCATTGACGGAAGAATCGTCGGCGATGATTCCCGATTCTTCATTGAAGTTATAAGAAACCTGAGTGTCCGGCAATGACGGGGCCACTTCTGAGGTGGTAAAATTCCATACCGGGCCGGGGACGATCGTTCCGTCAGCCATCTCTGTGTCCACACGCCAGGAATAGGTGGTCAAACCGCTCAATTGAAGATTGGCTTTCATGGTCGCAACAAATCCCACATATTCTGGCCAGTTCGGATCGGCGTTCTGCACAGCAGTCGCACTCGTACCCAGATAAACGTGGTAACGAACCGCCGCGGGCGAACCCAGCCAGATTACCGTGCCTTCCTCAGGGACAAAATCTGTATAGCCGTCGGGAGGGTTCGGCATTTCGACCGGCTTTGCCCCGTCTTTGATTTCTATAACTTCCGCGGCCGTCAGGATATAGTCAAAGAGATAGAGTTCATCGAGCGTTCCATTATAGAAATCCATCAGACTTGGATGCGCGCCGATCCAGCGATCCATTCCCTCATGCGCCAATACTTTCGGTGTTGTTGCCGTTCCGGCAGACGTGCCGTTAATAAACAACTCCGCCTGGTTGGCATAATAGTCATACGTATAGGCGACATGCGTCCATGCCCCCGTGTTGACATTGGATCCTGTAATATGCCCCGTACTGATGCCGCTGTACACCTCTCCATACCATTTACCGTTATCGATCCCCACCACCACTTGCGGGAGCTTGTTGTCGCTCCATATCTGTTGATCAGCAGTGCTGTTGGGTTTGGCCCAGAAACAAACCGTCTGAATGTTTCCTCTTACGAAACTTTCGGTTGCCATATAGCCGTCGGTTCCGTCAAATTCGATGCCGCCGCCATAGTAGCCGTCTGTTGTCCAGGTTGGATTATTATACAGGGTTGCGTCATGACCGTGGCCGCTGGAATCGGCAGCCGTGGCGCCGCTTGTCTCATCCATCTTCCAGTAGGCCACCGTCGTAAGAGGGAGAACCACATCACGTTGTTCAACCATACCGTGAGTGGTATCCGTAAACAGAACCGTGTCGGTATGGTTTCCGGTTGGCAAAGAATCGGCTGTGGAGTTGATAGTGATATCGACCACGGTCGAACTACCGGCAGAAAGAGTCCCGCCAGCGGGAACATTCAGCCAGGCAGCGGTCTTGGTAACCGTCCAGTCCAGCGGAGTGTCGGTATGATTAGTTAACGTATAACTTCTGGAGGAAGCCCGGGAAGCATAAAACTGATCCGTGGGCGAAACCGTAAAGGGTGGGGTTTCCGGCATCACCACGACCGAAGGATCCCCGTAAAGATTATAGACATAATAATTTTCACGCCAAAAACTCATAGCTTCTTTCGTATCCCAGAGGGCCTGCCCCATAGATTTTCTCTGAACAAGCCGCTTGGCATATTGATAGCCCAATCCCCCCACGGACGAGCTGCTGGTAAAGTCGCTTTGGCCGACAGAATACCATCCGTAGTAACTGGCGGCTACCGTCCCAATGCCGCCGTTTTTCAGGATCAAATACCCCAAATTGTTCGTGCGCTCCGGCCGTCCGTTCAGGCACGATCCCTGCCAGACCGCCGTGGGATAAGCATCGTTCAGATTCGGGACATGGTCGATGGTGATAACACCGGTGGCGCTTGTGCCTGAGCCGTGTGTGAGCCAAACGTTCAGACCGTATATCCCCTGATTCCATGCGGTAGCGGGATATTTTTCAGATCGCAGGTATTCCGGGGGAGGAATGACGCCATAGGTTTCATCGTATATGCGGTCGGAAGAAATCGCTTCCGGCTCCAGGAGATTGTACTTAATCTGCTCGCCCAGTTGGTAGGAGGGGGTTGAACTGTCAAGCGGCACCATCGGCAGGAGGGTATGTCTGCGCCACTGGACATCGGACGCATTTTCATAATCGATCGTTTTCTGAAGAATATGATCCGTATCGCTTATGACGCCATAGTAAGGGATCCTGCCTACATAAACCTCAAAATACTTTTCCACGCCGTCGCCAAGCTCGCCATAGATACCGTTGCTGTTCAAATCCCAGTCTCTGGTCAGTTCGGCATAGAAATAATCGGTGGGATGATCGCTGATACACATCTTCATCGGTACATAGCCCTCAGTAGGCCTTGGGTCACCAACGATCAATGCGTATTTCAAATCCATCGCAGCATAATTGGCCTGTAGCCACTGTCGCAGTTTATTCGCGGATGCATCGCCGGCCACAGGTGTCTCAACGCCCCACATATCATCTTCATCAATCACCGTAACCGTAAAGCCCATGCTTTGCTTATGAGCCACAAAATCATTAAGTTTCGTCGAGTTTGCGCGGATATCATTCGTGGTAATGATTACATAACCCGATGTTCCGGTTGGCGACAGGGGTATAATGTTATCATCGTCCGCAGGCGCATCCTGCGGCTGACTTTCTGCTCCGTCCCCGGCGGCTTCATAAAGACCGGCCGCATCGTTAAAATTCACCGCAAGTTTCTTCACCCTGCCGGGGTTGCGTCCTTTGTTGGTGTCACCTTTTCCTTGCTTGTCATAATCGACCGATATTTCCGCCTGAACCAACCGCTGCAATTCTCCGCTCGCGGGATTATAAAGCACCAGCGGCACGGCAATTTCAGCTAATCGCCAGCTGCGGAGTTTTCCCGTGCCTGTCAGTTGAACGTCTTCAGGGGGCCATAAAGCATCGGCGGAGTAAATATCAGCATCACAACCATCAATGATCGTTTTGCCCTCAGGCCATATCACAACTTGATTGCCATCCTGATCGCGCGTCGCTATCGGCGGTATCGGTGCCACATCCCATACACCTTCTATGGTTTCGTATTCCGCCGAGACAATGCCGCATGATACGGTTGCCAGGTCTGCATTAGGCAGCAATAGTACCGTTATTACTTTCCACGGAATTTGCGGTTCGCCGCTTTTGCTGAGATATTGAAGATCTTCCGAGTCGAAAACCTCCGCCCCTGTTTTATCTGCGGCAAGGTTAACTTGAGCCGCCGTTACGGTTGTCGCCTTGCCTCCAGTATTTATGGTAATAACCCCACCCGGATCGACAGCGAAAGATTGCCCGACAATACACATTGCCGCCAAAACAACGATCCTCTTGATTGCCAGATGCCTACAAATCCTTTCCGATATCATTTTGTCCCCAAAATAACAAACCCACTCCAATTTTCACCTTTTGTTGTGATTAAAGACTGTTTCAATGATAGATAAGACCCGAGTCCCCCTATTCACACGGTCAAAAAGCATACCAATTTGTTCGTACGATGTCAAAGATTTTACCAAACTCACCTTGAACTGTCAAGTATTTTCTCCTTCAAACAAATATACGCAAAGGCTTGCGAGGGTGTTGTTTGCAGCCCTTTTATGTTTCATACTCACCCCAGAATTCCTACAACTGCTCTACAACTATCCGATGCAATAGCCCAGAAAAAGTAAAATAGTGTGTTTCCTAAGGCCCGTTATATCAAGGGTTTAAAAACCATCCCAAAATGCAAACATTTTTAATAACCGTGAGACTGCTTTCTCATGGCAACTAATCTGTATATCGGCAATTCAAGAATTCAGATAAGCTCTTCTGTTGAAATCGGGCCATCGGATTCGTCCGGATTGTTCGATTCATCAAGTTCGGCCGAAGGTGCAGGACAAGGGGCCGGTGTCAGATGCTTATGCAACATATCCCAGCGAAGGTAAATAAAACGCCCCAGTCCACCGATTGCAAGCAGACCTACAAACAAACCGAAACCATAATAGACATTGGAATCGACCCGTCCAATTCTGTGTCGTTTGGCTCGGAACATGACTGTCATTGCAGTCTCCGGCTCAACTTGCAACGGGCTGTCGAAACGCAACATCTTTCCGCTGAAAGGCATGGTAATCTGCAGTTGGGCGACGGAACCTTCAGCGGCCGCTTGTGTTTGGATAATCCGTTGCGTGATCAATTCCAGGTTCTCGCTGTCTGCCTTTCCGAGCGAGTTCTCCATTCGCTCTGCCTGTTGCTGACTGAAGATAATATTCTCGCCGTCCACTTCGATTAGACCGCTCGTACCGTTCGCGGCACCGGAAATCTGTTGACGCAGGCGACCCCGTGCATTCACCAAGCCCATCTTGGCCTGTTGCTTCAGCAGGTTGTCGAGATCGACCCGGATGTCTTCGTTCAGGGCCTTATTGCCACGAGAGAAGTTATAGCCTTTGGATAATGCCCGGCGTGCATCAGCCTGGCGTCCCTGCTCGGCCAGCTTATGTGAAAGTTCTTGCTGCTGCTGAGCAAATTGATCATTTCTCGTGTTTATCTCGAGGATTTGCCTCTCGTAGGAGTTCAGATTATATTGATGAGACCTCTGTGCAACGACCACTTTTTTGTTGATAGTCAGTGTCCCATCAAAGTCATCATAGCTAAAACCTTCCGGCACATAAACGTCCCAGGTTATATTCTTGAGCGGCAGGTCAAATCGCGAGCCCGACAAACTGTGAATACCGGACCAGTCTTCCGGGCCGCTTCCGGGCCGAACCGACGGCAACTCCGCCACATATACCATCTCCAATATCACATCTTCGGATGTCTGCTGCGGCAGTGGTATACGTAACACTTCCTGACCCTGTGCATCACTTCGGATGGACGGCTGAGTGGCCTGACCGTCAACAAACAATGACCAGATTACCCCATTCTCCGGCAGAATCACCTGCAAGTTCCGGCGGGTGCTCACACCCAAAGCCAGCACCGCACGGTGTATCACTTGTCCGGTTGGTGTAATTACAGTCGCAAGACTGGCCTGACGTACATCAGCGCCGATCTGTTCGGCTGCAGTATGACGCGTGGCTTTAACTGTCAGTACATTGTCCGGCGAGGCACTGTAGTAGCACATGGCCGCTCCTGACAGATCGCCGGCACCGAAATACTTGGGAATATTGCGTGCTTCCGCCGGGCGCAGTGATGCACCCATAGAATCGACCGATAGTTCCATCCGATCAGTTGCAAATACGACCATGTGGCCCTGTTGCAAATCGACATTCCGGCAACGGACCGGGGCCAACAAGACTTCACCATCGGTCTGGCTATATTGCGTTTCATATGTCAGCCGCATTAAGTAAGGCCGATCGTAGACTTTGTCGGCCAGCTCCACCCGCCAATTCCCTGGGACAACTTGCTCACGCCGGGCAATTCCCGGCCCTGTAATAGTTACACCCGTTGCCTCGGTCGGCAGGGTCAACTCAAACGTTTTGGCTCCGGAATGAAACAGCCGATAGCGCAGGTAGTGATCGTGACGAACCAAACCATCAGTCACTTTAGCGGCATGCAGAGACTGAACCGTCACCCGGGGCTGAACCAACTCGGTCTGAAGATCCAATTGCCAATCGGGTCGCAGCAACTGGAAGGCCAGTAAGCCCTGCACGGTCTCGCCGAGTTCAGCCGGATTCACTTCACTAACGCCTTGCCGTGATGCGACAGACAAACGCACGCCTTGTTCCGAACCTATCATCATCTGTCCTGTGTGTTTCAGCACATTTGAAAGCATGACGCGCGGTACGGTCAGACGCTGGGGCATCTGTGCAATCGGTTGACTGAGTGCCAGCTTTAACTGAATCGAACCGGTGAGCTTTCGCTTAAAATGAACACGCACATCGCGCTTGCCGTCATCAACCGTCTCATCCCAGTGGCTCACTTCCTCGGCGACAAGGGTATCAATATCATAACCATCCGGAATCCGCAAGACGATATCAAATCTGCCAGCCTTGGTAATTTCAATGACCCACTGGCTATTATAAACAAGTCGATCGTCTTCTGCATTAAACCTTGCGATTTCCCGACTGCGCAGCTCACTCTGTACAGCAAACACCTGCCCGGTGATGACACTGTCGGCGGAATCGAAGCGAAACGCTTGAGTGATTTGCTCGACGGCAAGTCCTGGTGCTTTCTTGATAAGTTCACCGCTGTCACGAATATAATCGCGAGCATTCATGGCCGTTGGCTGTTCATCAAGGCGGACATATACGGACGGATCAGCCGCCAGCCCCATGATACTGTGCTGCTCAAGGGCATCTTGAACGACCAGCGGCTTCAAACGCACTTTATACGGTACGGATGAACTGGCCGATTGGGTAACCAGTATTACTTCATAAGCTCCGGTCACCGGCCGCGTCATACGCACTTCGACTTCATGGGTCACCGGGTCAAAACGCCAGCTGCCAACATCCGGGGCGCCGACAGAAGTGACTGTCTCGTCATCTGCAATGTGTAGCTTGAGCGTATCAACCTGACCCTGGGCAATCTGCAGACGAACCACATGGAACACCTCTAGCAAACCGGGTGTCACATGTGCGAGAGCAACATCTCGCGCATAGAAACGCACTTCTTCCTGCGAAGCCTGCCGTTCTTTCGGTCGCCAGGTGAATGCAGCCGACTGACCCGGCACAAACATTGCTTCAGCCATGGCCTGATTTTCCTGTATACGCTGGGTCAGATGAATCGCCTGCGGGGCATCAATCAACACATTTGTGTCGGGAATCACAAGGCTGACTTTATTAGTCAATGCTGCCGGTAGAGGCACATCGAATCGTCTCAGGTGGTTCTTTCCCACCTTTGGCAGTGGAACCAGAAAGACAGCTTCCACCTCATAGACATTCGCCCTGTCCACGACTATTGTGTGCCGGCCATTCACGATACGTATGGCCACATGTCTGGCGGGTTCGGTCGATGAAAGCAGAACAGCTGATTCATCCAGCAACACAAAGCTCGATGGTTCATCGGCTGAAATCCGAAACCTATACCGTACCTCCATATTATCAGTGTCTGCCAACAGGTGACATTCCACGCTCTCCATCATGGAGTCCTGAGACAGCGATGTTTCATCCGGGCTTGCAATCGCACAACCGCTTAAAAGACTTAGTACAGCAATCATAATTATCGCCGGCACCGTTGCGGCCTGTGCCGGAATGGGTGATCGGCGATTGCGCCGCTTCAATGCGCAAAAGATGCACCATACGGCCACCGCAGCCGGTCCGCCCCATGTCATCAGCACTTTCAGTACCGGCCAGGTAACGGGTATCTTCGCTGTGAAATAAATGACAGCGGCAAAGACCGCAGCCACTCCCAACAACGACAGCCGACGCCAAATAAGAGTGAAAGCAGCAACCGCTGCCAGGATCCCGCCCACCATGGCTATATTTACCCATGCAATGTTCCGCCGCCAAGCGGGCACGAGTTCAACACTGACTTGGACCGCCTGATCGGGATCGGCATTTACCGCCTGCGCAAAGCTCAATGATGTTAAGGGTGCAGGTTCTTCTATGCGACCACAGGTCACTGCTCCCACACCGCCCCAAATTAGCGCAATAAGCAGCACTGACAGGATCAACTCCGGCAACCATCGACGAAAGAAGATAGCACATAGAATAATCAACACCAGTGCGACAGCTCCCGCCACCCATATAATCGGCAGATCCACACAACGTTCAATGGAACGGCCCCACAGCCGACCCACTCGCTTAAGCAGCATCGCTAAGCCCCCGTAAGCCCTCTGCCGGGGCTGTGCCTCCATGTTGCCACCTGCTGGGAAGAGAGCCCATTCATCCGGTGTGGTGACATGCCACTCGGCATAAGTAACGGGAACGGTACAATGCGGAGCGGTCAAGACCAGTTGACGACGCCACCAGCCTTTGGCTTTATGAACCTGACCATATTCCAATTCAATCGTCGATGGGTCGTTGGGGTTGGTCTTCCGAGTCAGTGGAATGAGCAATTGGCCGCTGTCGGCATCGTGCGATGTCGCCAGTCGTGTCTTTTCTTCAGCACGACCTCTTTGTTCAATCGAAAATACCGACCAAACGCTCGCTTGTGGCGGCATTGTCAATGAAAGAAACTGACCCGTTGTGTTCTTGACTTTATAGCGAACGGTAGTCACTGATTCGATCCGTCCGTCGGGACCGACCGCCAGTTTAGTCCGATGGGCAATGATATCAAGTATGACCGGCAGCAGTCCGCTCCGCCGATAGGGATCGATGCTCAGCAAAGCCACATGCGGTTCGGTAACATACTTGTATGCAACCAAAATCGGACTACTTGTAAGCAGGCGATAGTCGCCCGGCAGTTCATCCACAGTAATTGGCAGCAACCCCTCGGTATCGGCATTCTGCGGCGGAGCTGTCTGCAATTTCAGATCCAGGTGGCTCGTTACAACCACATAGCCCGTTTGTGTCTGTACATCCTGACATTGCAACGCACCCAATTGAATCGTCTGGTCGGGACTGTGCTGCTGTGTGTAGGTTACTGCCAGATTGTAATCTCCGATCACTTTACGCGTGAGCTTGACAACCCAGACATCATCTTGTCGTGTCCAGCGGCGAACATCTCTGCCAACAAATTCCACGTTCTCCAGGCTCTCGGGCAAACTGAAACGCAATTCGTCCACAGGTGAGCCGGTGATGATATAGTTCACTACCGCCGAGCCGTACGCCATTGATTCTCCGATCGATTGAAGATGGAAGACTTCCGCCCTTATCCCTGCGGGCTTTCGCTTGGACATAAGGGTCAGTTTCCAGTCTGATTGCCGAAATCTATAAGCAAACTGAGCCTGTGCGACTCGCAGCGGAACCGAGGCTGTATGGACCTGTCGTAAGTTCTCAACCTCGGGTTCATCAATCTCGATGCCTGTTTCGGCGGCAACGACCACATAACCTCGATGGGTTTTGGCACCCAACACCTGCAGGGCTGGGACCGTCTGACACTGTCCCAAGGGTCCATGCCCTAACTCCAAACGCAAACGGATGAGCGTACGCCCTGTCAGTGGCTTGGCAAAAACCGCACGCACGGTTGTGCTTTCATTTTTATTGGGTCCTTCAGATAGATGATAGTCCTCAACATGATCCCCGTCGACTGAGGCCACTACCATACCGGCACCCACTAAGATCTCAAGCTGGCGGATTGGCGCATCTCGCACATCCAACTCTAACTCGGCATCAACAACAAGGTCGTCCTCTTTTATTGTTGTTACAAAACGTCCGGCTACATCATAACTGGGAACAATATCGTCCACGGACAACCTCAGCATACAGCGGCGGCCTGCATAGGTATAGTAAAACGCTTTGCCTTGGGGAATAGATCGATTCTGTGACCTGTCGATATGGATACGAGGAAAAGCCGCAGCATCGATTTGAGTTAGGCCCGTTGACTGCAGGACCACTAATTGCAGGGCACTGTTGGTTCCAACAATCAAGTGTCCGCTCGCTCGGATTCCGCCGGTAGGCTCGATGACCGGAACCATAATTTCAGCGGGCAGCTTACCTACACCGGCTTCAGCGGTGATACGCAGACGGAAGTATTGTTCCTGTGGACGGCTCAATTCGACCACGAGATTTCGTGTGCCCTCATTGGGATCTGTAATCGTCCAGTTTCGGATATGATCGCCGTCAACCGCAGTAATGCTCAAACCGGTCGGCACCTCGAATGTAAGGGTTTCAATCCTGCCCTGCGTGATCTGGAAGTCAAATAGCGAATCCACATGCAGCTGGGCGGCTCGTACATCCACGATTGTGTTGGCTTGGCTGGACAGCACCAGCTTGGCATCAGCCAGTTCCACCTGGGGCTTCCATTGAACCACAAACGGCTGGTTCGGCCCGAGGATGGCGGAGATCGTCAGTTGCCCCTGTTCGATCCGACGCTGAACGCGCATAGCGCCCGGCAACTGTACTTCAAGGTCCGGTCGGTCACTCACAAGACGTATCTTGCAAATTCGTCCCGCCGGAACCTGAAGATTCGCTTCTTGCCAAAGGCTGTTTGGATCAACCTGAGACTTTACCACAAAAGCTGTATTGAGATGATGAAAACCTGACTTGCGCCACGTTACATAGTAAGTCTTTTGTTCGCGGTCATAGTCGAGTTTGTAGTCGGATTCGGCCTGATTGGGCTTTTCCAACACGGCATCTCCCTGGATCAGCAACATCCGTCGTCGGGAAGACTTCGTGACAGCATCAAAATCAAGATTGAGGGCCAGTTCTCGGCCGTCAATTCGACCGGCGACCTCTAACTCCGCGATCTCTATTCCCTCCAACAGGTCGGACTCAAGTGTCACCATTTCATCGGCAAATGTCGCCGCTGTCAGCAACATCCAGATTAGCAAAAAAGATGTCATTTTCAATTGTCGAGTAAACATATTACAGCCCTTTCATTTGGTATACTTAACACAAGAAAAACCGGCTTGCTAAAAACAGTAGCCATTTTTACTACGCTCCATACTTGATTATTTAAACAGATCGTCGTAAATATCACTGTATTCCATAATACGTCATCTACCCGCTGACAGTATGTAAAAGTTGTGTAAAATATCACAACATGATTATTGTGCCCTGGGAAGGTGCTCAGCTTTATGGATAAGTTCGGTCAACTCGCGTACATCACGATCCAACGGAAGGGACTGACTAACTTTTTCTATAACGGTAAGCACATCTGTCATGCTGCCATGCCGTACGTGTTCCGACTGACGCAGAATTTCGGCAAACTGCGATACCGCCGCCGCAAGAAAGAAATGGGGCGAGTTCTCGATTTTCCGTCTTTGCACAATCGTATTTTTAAGGCAGTAGGATATTTCCTCCATCCGGCCGGTATCGGCATGACGATATCGCACAAATACAGTTCCCAGTCCCTCCTGTTGATCCGTCGACTGTTGGTCTGCCAGTTCTAATTCGTACAAGGCCGTGGAGCACTGTCCCGAGCCTACTTCGCCCGCATCAATTGTATCATCACGGAATTGCTTGTCTTCGATGTCCCGGTTTTCATAGCCTATCAGCCGGTAACGGCGTACGCGGTCCGGATTAAAGCTGACCTGAATGCGAGCATCTTTGGCCACCGTATGCAGTGTCGCCGCCAACTGTTCGACAAAGACCCTCTGCGCCTGGCGGGTCGAGTCGAGGAACACATAACTCCCGTCGCCCTTGTTCGCCAGGGACTCCAGAAAAGCATCATTATAGGTGCCGAATCCCACCCCGACACAGGTAATGGTGATGCCCTGTTTTCGGTCTGCGGCCACTGTCTTGAGAACCGCGTCTGCCTCGGTTTGGCCGACATTGGCCACGCCGTCAGTGCAGAGGACGACATGGTTGATCTGTTTGACGTCAAATGAACGGCGAGCCGTTGCGTAACCCAATTGAAGCCCCGCTAACAGATTCGTGGACCCGGACGGCTGGATGGCATTAATCGCCTGACGAATTCTGTCGCGCTGGCCCACCGGGGTCGCTTCTAAGTGGAGCCGCGACTGGTTTGAGCATGTTATCAAAGTAACACGGTCAACATCTGAAAGCTTGTCGATCAATAGATTTAGTGCCTGCTGAACAAGCGGCAACCGGTCGGGTTTGCCCATCGATGCGGAGGTGTCAACCACAAAAACAAGGTGGGCCGGCTTCGATTGATCGCGGCCAATCGTGCGGGCCTTGACGCCCACCTTGAGCAGGGTCAGGTTTTTCCCTTTGTCGGCAAACGGAGAAGCCGCAGCTTCAGCATGAACCATAAATGTACGATTGGCCTGCTGGGGATATTGATAGTTGAAGTAATTGATGAATTCCTCCATACGCACCGCGCCTGTCGGGGGCAGGAACCCGCCGTAAATGTACCGTCGGCAGAGCGTATAGGAAGCCGTATCCACATCAAGTGCAAAGGTCGACAGCGAATCACGTTCGCTCATGACCCAGGGATTAACGGGGACAGTCTTAAACCGCGAGGCCAAAGGCAGGTCGCTTTCGTCCTCACCGACAGGTACATCGGAATCGGCGTCTTTCATTAATAACTCTTCACGCCTTTGGGCAATCTCTTTCCAGTTCTTGGGATAATTGATTTCACCTGAATACGGGATGCTTTTAGTCTGCATCTCCATTAATGTCTCAAGTTCTTCCCGGTTGGTCTCGCCCGCGATCTCCCGCTGCTTAATATAATCAACAACGTTCTCAAGGGTATTCTTGAGAATTAGCACTTCTTTATCAGTCGGATCTATGGCCAAAAGTTGATCCAACTGTCCCAAGGCCTCTTCATAGCGCTGCTCTTCCTGGAAAGCAAAGGCACGATCCTTATAATTCTTGATCGCTTGCCCTTTTTGAGTTTCCATCGTTTCGCGAATCTCACCGGCCATCTTTGCAACTTCTGTTTGCGGCTTTTTTTCGGCCTCCTGCTGCTGTTTGGCTTCATCAACTTTTTGCCCAAGATCGTTCAGTCGAGCTTGATATTCGTCATAATGAGCATTACTCAGCAGTATCTTGTTACCCTCAATCGTTGAAGACGCCTTGCGAAGTGCCTCCTTGGCCTGTTCGAACTGTTGGTTATCCCGGAACTGCTGGGCTTTCTGAATCGCATCCGTGACAACCGCCTTTGTATAATCAACCTGGACGGTACGTTTTTCCTCTATATGCTGAATATAGCTTTCTTCGATCTTCTGCTGCCCATCCGCAAGCGGCTTCTTGGCTTCGTCTTTGAACAGAGAGCCTGTTGCCGGGATATCTCCCAGAGACGGTACTTCATTCCCTGAAGCGGTTGTCTTGCCTTTAGCAATCACATTCGGCTTTCTGTCAGGAGTTTCTCGGTGATGAATTCCGAGAACCGGACCTCCCCTTTCAACTTCAGCAGTTTTGCCAGCGTGCTCAGTGCCAAAGGGTTTACTGATGACAGGAGGCACTTTCGGCTTTGGGGGATATTTTTCTTTCAGCGCTGAAGCCGGTAATTCGGACTTTCGACGGGATTCCTCCATATCGGCATATTTCCTGCCGTCTGTAATGTCTGAATTTTGATACTCAAAATCTATGTCCACTTCATCCCCTGCAAAAATGCCTGCCCCGTCCTCGTCAATGTCGCCGGCCCCCAATTTGACATTGAATTGCCCGTTGGTGACATGACCGTCAACCAAGGAAGCATTTCTATCTACGGAATTGACAGTTAGCGAATCCCCATCCATGCTCCAGCCATATCCGCGATTATTATAATCATAGGAAACAGATTTTTCAGCCCGATCAACCGTGTCAGGCGAGGATTGATCAACTCCACTAGCAGCCTCAGCGGTCTTCTGTGTGACACTAAAGCTATCGAAAACTCTATCATCTTCTAATCCATCAGCATGACGGCCAGCGTAGCCACCCCTACCATAGCCGCCGCCATATGTGTCTTCAGGTCTGAGGACTTTGGCAAATTGCTTTTCGCTCTCCGAGGATTCTTCTGCCGGTCGCAAGGAGACCGGTTCGTCCACAGTCAATTCCCTGACACTGTCGCTGTTGGCATATCCGAGTGCTTCAGATTGACTCTGCACTTTTTCGTCTAACTCATACTCAACGCTGGTTCCGCCGGTAAACTCAATGGAATACTTTTGTTCTGTGTTGGTAACATAGTGGTCGCTACTGGTGCCACCGGCGAGGTCGATGCCGGGCTTTAAACTACGGCTTTCGCTAGGGGCAGAACTTGCTAGATGTTTGACCTTATTAAGACTTGGCATAAATATAAACAACGACGGTAGTGCTATCACTGCAACGACCGCCGCGGCAGTCGCCAGATATCGCATTGTGAAAATCGCAGACCGTCTGCTGCGTCCGGCGAGTTTGGCCAGACGATTCATACGCCGCTCGTCCAGGACCGGATCAGGTCCGTGCTGCAGGGCGTCGGAAGCGACCTTCATAGCCATTCGCATATCGGCCAGACGCTCGCGAAGTTCGTCATCGGTCTTCAAATAATCCACCAGTTCAGTCTTCGATGCCTCGTCAAGATCATTGAAGACAAGTGCCGCTAACAATTTTTCCGCTTTTTCTCGATTCATAACCAACTCCTGACCCGGTCTTTGACCGGAAGGATTGTATTTTGCTTTCTGTGGTCCAAGAGCATCATCTACACAACTCCCGCTTTTTTTAATCGCCGTGCCAATTCTTCCAGACCCTTGTTGAGCCGATAATTAGCCAGAGAAGTCGAGATACCGACCACCTCGGCCACTTGTCGCAACGTCATTCCCTGGATGATCTTGAGCAGCACGACCTGACGCCGTTGTCCATCGCGTTCGGCCAACTCCCGAAGGGCCACTTCATGCGCTTCCCGACGAAGCACTTCACTCAAGACATCCAGCTCCTCTGCCGCCTGTCCCTTTGCCAACGAAGCAGACTCGCTAGCAGGCTCCACCGTTCTAATCCGTCGTGTCCCTCGACGAAATGCATCAATTGTCAGATTTTGGGCCGTCTTGAACAGCCAGGTCGTAAGATTCCTGATGCTTTGGCATCCTTTTCCAGAAATCTGGAGATGCAACCTGACAAAAGTTTCCTGAACAATATCCTCGGCCTCATGATTGGTCGTTCCTAACATCCTGCCGACATACCGTAATAGAGAACTCTGATAATGAGCAACAACACCCATCAAATCCCCGGGGTCCGGCGATGGCGTCCCCCCGGCTGCGGCCGAGAGATGTGTAGTATTTTTGTCTTCGCTCATTTGGATCATTTTCCTGTTCACCATTGATATAGACGATGCATCGAGGTGAATTTGCAAATAAAAATAAGGTTTTTTCTATTTTAGACACAAAAACCGCCTGATATGTTACAGGGGAAATGGGATATTTTATGTAAAAACTCTGTAAAAAACCTATATCGCCCGTGATTTACCACCCAATATCTGGCATTTTATTACTCTCACAAAGATGATCAGATGAAGTAAAAGAACCTACAACCAGATTACAACCCAAATCCCAGATAGCCCATAAAAATACAAAAAATAAAAACCTCTAAGGGTTTCGATACAAAGAGCTTAGTGAAATCCCAAAAAAGTACAACATTTTTAATAACCATTTGCAGATAAAAAGCCGCCAAGCGTCAAGCTTCAGTAGTCTTT
>JBDLJN010000051.1:0-16248 GCA_039714335.1 Planctomycetota bacterium | reverse complement strand
GGGTGGCCGATGGCGCCCAGCAGGATCGCGTCCTGTTTTTTCAGTTCATCCACAGCGCCATCCGGCAGGATTTCGCCGGTCTTCATATATCGTTCGCCGCCAAAATCGTACTCTGTCTGTTCGATCTTAAAACCGAATTTCGCCGCCGCCGCTTCCATGACCTTAACCGCTTCAACGGTTACTTCCGGGCCGGTTCCGTCTCCGCCCATCACACCAATCTTGTGTGTCTTCATTTCGTCAATCTTCCTTTCTATTATCGTTACTTTTGTCTTTTTCGCGTTTTTATGGAGTCCACAGATTAATAGCACGCTATTTCACATTCGCATTTCGTTCCCAGAAGACACCATCGTGGTATCCCTGGATTGCTGTGTCCGTTTTGGCCATTTCCAGCCGCTTTTGGGCCAGGCAGCAAAATGCCTGGTCCCGCTCAATCCCGACATAGTTGCGACCGAGCTTTTTGGCCGCCACCAGCGTTGTCCCGGACCCGCAAAACGGGTCCAATATCATATCGCCTTTATTTGTGCTGGCAAGGATAATCTTGGCCAGCAGCTTTTCGGGCTTCTGGGTCGGGTGGTCGGTATTTTCGGGCATCGACCAGAACGGCACTGTAATATCTGTCCACAGATTCGACGGCGCTGTCAGGCGAAAATCGCCCGATTTTTCACGATCCCAATCCTTCGGATCGCCCTTTTCGGTCGTATAAGGAGCAATCACTCGGCGTTTGAGCTTGACCGCATCCACATTGAACGCATACTCGTCCGAGACGGTACAGAACCAGATATCCTCGGAGCAGTTCTTCCAATTCGTCCTGGCGCCGCGGCCCTTTTCACGCTCCCACGTGATCCGGTTGCGAATCGTAAAATACTTCGCCACTGTGGTCTGAACCGCACCGCAGGCGTTCCAGTCCGAGCAAATATATACCGATGCTGTCGGTTTTAACAACGGTACCAGCGGCGTCAACCACGCGTCCAGCATAGCCGCGTATTGAGCCTGCGATCCTTTTTTGAACTTTTTGCCGCCGAAGGCCTTATTCAGATTGTACGGCGGATCCAGAAACAGTAAATCCACAAACGCTTTCGGCAAATACAGACACGCATTGAGCATGTCCTGGCAAATTGTCGTATTCAAAATCTCATTACACGGAACGGGTCGGGCCAATGTCTTAAGACGCTTTGAATACGCCGCTGTTTCGTTTGGCGACAATTCTATCGTCTTGTTTCTTGGCGCCCGCTTTTTCATTTTGTATTACGATTTTTGCTTTTTAATATGTTCCAGCAGGCCGCCGTCGTTGACGATCTCTAATGCAAAGTCCGGCAGCGGCGTAAACTCGATCTTGGTGCCCTGTGTTTTATTATCAATCGTACCGGCTTTGTAGTCGATTTCCAGCTCGTCGCCATCGTTGATCTTATCCAATGCGCCGTGCAGTTCGATGGGATAGAAGCCGCAGTTGATACAATTGCGATAGAAGATACGCGCGAACGAGTGCGCGATCACCGCGCCGATGCTGGCGCCCTGAATCGCCCAGACCGCATGTTCCCGACTGGAACCGCAGCCAAAATCATCGCCGCAGACAATCACATCACCCGCCTGACACTTGGCCATAAACTCTGTATCCAGATCTTCCATGCAGTGCGGTGCCAGTTCCTCCGGATCATCGGTATTCAGATACCGCGCCGGAATAATCTCATCCGTATTGACATGATCCCGTTTATATACATGTGCTTTTGCCATAAAAAATTCTCCTAAAGAAATCACGGATACCGCAATTTTTATTTATCTTTTCTTCATCTTCCCATTCGAGAAAACTTTCTTGGGTGTCCTTCCAAATAATCGTCTGTTCGTCTCTGTCTACAACAAGGTCACTCACTTTCTTTTCACGGTCCCAGCAAGGAAACCAAATGTCACTCGGAAATATCAATTCGATCGCTTCGAAGTTATTGATGTTAAAACCAGCAAACCGACCTTTTACATGCTCAACAAAGTTGTCATATCCTTTTAAGTCTTCATGGATATGTGCCATATATTTGCCTTCTACATCGTAAAAGTACAATCCAACAGTATGACACGACCAACAATCCCACATTGCTACATCAATTTTAAAGATGTCTTCCCATAAAACATTTCGTTGGCAAACTGGTTTCAAAAACGGCCAACGGTCCCGCATTAAGGCGAACCCATTTTCATTTAATTCAACAAAGCCTCTTTCGTTCTCGAGTTCTTTGAATCGTTTCCGAATTTCCTGAATTTTTTTCCAGAAATTCATTCTATGCAAACTCTACATATACTTTCTGCAATCAGCTAACTTGCCTTCAATCGCGCTGGCCGCGGCTGTTGCCGGGTTTACCAGATAGACTTCGCTCCTGGGGTGACCCATCCGGCCGACAAAGTTACGGTTGGTGGTACTGACACACTTTTCGCCTTCGGCCAGTACGCCCATAAATCCACCCAGGCACGCCCCGCATGTTGGTGCACTGATCACGCAACCGGCATCATAGAAGATATCCATCAGGCCTTCGTCTTTGGCCATCTTCCAGATTTCCGGCGTTGCGGGAACGATGATCGTACGGATCGCCACTTCCTTGCCCTTCATCACCTCAGCGGCAATACGGAAGTCCTCGATCCGGCCGTTTGTGCAACTGCCAATATAGCACTGATCCATTTCAAGCCCGGCACATTCGCTGATCTTCTTGCCGTTACTGGGCAAATGCGGAAACGCCACCAACGGCTCCAATGCCGAACAGTCAATCGTGTCCTCGCTGACATACTCAGCATCCACATCGGACTCGAATACATCATAATCCTGCCGACCTTTGAGTCGTCCGGCGAGATATTCTTCTGTCGTCTCATCACAAGCGATGATCGCATTCTTGCCGCCGGCTTCGATCGCCATATTCGTGATCGTCATGCGGGCCTCCATGCTCATCTCTTTGAGTGCCGGGCCGACATATTCGATGGCCTTGTATAAAGCACCATCCGTCCCGATCCGGCGGATTACCTCAAGCACCACATCTTTGCTGTAAACGCCCTTCGGCAAGGAACCGTTCAGCGTAAACTTCATTGAGGCCGGCACCTTGAACCAAAGCTCACCCGTGGCGATCGCCGCAGCCAGGTCCGTTGAGCCGATGCCCGACGAAAAACATCCGAATGCACCGTAGGTGCAGGTGTGCGAGTCACCGCCGACAATGATCTCGCCGGGGCGGACATGGCCCTGTTCCGGAAGCAAAGCATGACACACACCGGCTTTGCCCAGCGGATAAAAGTACTTGATATTTTTCTCTTTCACCCACGCGACCAGGCGCTTATGCAGTTCAGCGCTTTTGATGTCCTTGGCCGGTTGGAAGTGATCCGGTGTGACATAAATTTTTTCATTATCAAAAACTTTGTCCAGGCCGATCGCCTTTAGTTTCGAAACACCCGCCGGAGTGGTTACATCGTGACACATCACGCCATCGATTTTAGCGTTCACGATATCACCCGCCTTGACTGTTGCCTTGCCCGCACCGCGAGCGAAGATCTTTTCTGTTATTGTCATTCCCATTTGCTATCATCTCCGCTTTGATCTAAACCCAAATTAATGAAACCGCGGATTTCACGGATTATACGGATTTATTTTTTACAGTTCTATTTTCGTTTCTTCGTCGCCGGCAACCGTTACCATGCGGTTGATCGCATCGACGAACGCTTTGGCGCTGGCCTCGATGATATCCGTCGAGACGCCCCGGCCAATAAATATACGGCCCGTTTCGTTTTCAATTCGCACGGTGGCTTCGCCCATCGCTTCGGTACCGCCGGTAATCGAGCGAATGCTGTAATGGTCCAGTTTTGGCGTCTGCCCCGTCGCCTGACGGATGGCCTCGTACGCCGCATCTACCGGTCCGTCGCCGCAGGCCGCTGCCTGAAGCACTTGGCCATCAGCGGTGTGAATCTTCACCGCACCCGTCGGCAGCGTTCCCGTGCCGCTGGTCACATTCAGGTAGTCCAGATGATACTGCTCGCTGACCATCCGCACCTCATCGCCGATCAGCGCCGCGAGGTCCTCATCGAACACCTCTTTCTTCTTGTCGGCCACCACCAGAAAATGTTCATACACGTGATCCAACTCTTCATCGGACAGCGAATAGCCCATTTCTTCGAGCCGATGCCGAAGCCCGTGCCGCCCGGTCCGCGCCGTCAGTACTACCTTGGTCTTTTGTGCCCCGACATCTTCAGGCTTCATGATCTCGTAAGTTTCCCGCTTTTTCAGAACGCCGTCCACATGGATCCCCGAACTGTGCGCAAAGGCATTGCCGCCAACGACCGCTTTATTGGCCGGCACCATAAACCCCAGCAAGTCCGCTACCATCCGGCTCGTCCGGCAAAACTCCGTCGCATTGATGCCGGTATCGACATCAAAAAAATCCTGCCGCGTCCGGATCGCCATGACCACTTCTTCCATCGCCGCGTTACCGGCCCGCTCGCCGATACCGTTGATGGTACACTCCACCTGTCGGGCGCCGTTTCGAACGCCCGCCAGCGAATTGGCCACGGCCATGCCAAGATCGTCATGACAATGGACACTGATGGTCGCCTTGTCGATATTCGGAACCTTCTCGCGAATCTGCTTGATCAGCATCCCGAACTCATACGGAATCGCATAGCCGGTCGTATCCGGGATATTCAGCACTGTCGCTCCGGCGTCAATGACCGCTTCGAGTATCTCATACAGATACGCCGGTTCGGCCCGGCCGGAATCTTCCGTATAAAACTCCACATCATCGGTGTACTGCCGGGCGTGTTTGACCGCCGCGGTCGCCATTTCGATCGCTTTGGCCTTTTTCTCGGCCAGCGTCTTGCCGTACTTGTCATCCGCGAATTTGCCGGCAATATGGATATCCGAAACGCCCAGACCTGTATGAATCCGGCTGCGTTTGGCTTTGGCCAGCGCCTTGCCGCAAACATCAATATCCTTTTTTACGGCCCGCGACAGCCCACAAATGACCGGTCCCTGAATTTCTTTGGAAATCAGTTCAACCGCCTCAAAATCCTTTGGCGACGAGATCGGGAACCCCGCTTCAAGGATATCCACGCCGAGCCGGGCCAATTGACGGGCCACTTCGAGCTTTTCGCGTACACCCAGCCGGCTGCCTGCGGCCTGTTCGCCATCCCGCAGCGTCGTATCAAAAACCATCACTTTTTCTGAAGACATAGAATCTCTCCGTTTTCGCATTAAAGTAAGCGGACTATTATGCTCATAACAGGCGCAAAAATCCACCTTATAATTGGGAAATTGGTACTTTTAGGGATATGTAGAGTAGTTTATGCGCCGCAGGGGCGCAGCAGAAGCAGACCGCTGAAGAGGGCTGAAATGACAACATTATGACCGTTTTTCTGCTTCATTAAAGATATCATACCACTATCACCGCCTAAGGTTCAAGAAAAAACGGGGAAATTAACCCACATAGTAAATATGCAGGGCCTTTGTTAGACAGATAGGCATTCAATGATATCTCATCAGTACAATATAAGAGTTTGGAGGCCCAGAATGAGTATTTCTGTATTAATAGGAAGATTTGTGCAAATGGCTATACCCATTCAGAGTGTTTTTTTGTATAATGCCGCATCCGGATTCGGATCGAGAACGACAAAAGACCAAGAGTAAGTAAAAGGATTATTGACAAAATGAGTAATCGCAAAGGTTTTGTAACTTTACCCGCAGAATCAGGCAGAGAAAAAGAGGTTATGGAATTATTCAGCCAATGGGGGGCTGACGCCATTCGTGACAGCGACGGGACCACATTGTCTCAGGATTACCTGGATCTGGGGCATGATATTTATTCGACGATCTGTCTGGTTCGGGCTGACCAGGAATGGGCCAATGGAAACCCCGATCAGTTGGCCCAAAAATACCTCATGTCCGATCCGGTGACGGCAACCTCGGGCAGCGTTACGATCGATCTGCTGAAAGGGTTCTTCCGCCGGAAATATATTATCGACACAAATCACGACCCGAAACAGTGGTGGGAAGTGATCGACCGAACGACGGGGGACATTGTCGAGGCCGCCAATTGGGACCTTGACACCAAAGCGGGCACTGTCACGATCAATGATGCCCAGGCATTCCATGTTTATACGGTCAATTTCCTGATCTATCAGATATGGGATTCTGTTTCAATGTACAACCATCTGGCCAACGACTGGGACATTGAGCCCATCAAGAGCGTCGATCCTTATTTGACAAAAACATACACACATCTGATGGAATATTTTGATAACTGGATTGCTGAACATCCCGCTACCGACGTTGTCAGGTTGACAACGCTGGCATATAATTTTACGCTGGATTCTGATGAAACGGGCAAAGACCGATACCGCGACTGGCTCGGTTATACCGATTGCATCAGTCCTGCCATCCTGGAAGATTTTGAGAAAGAAAAAGGGTATAAACTGCGGCCCGAAGACATTGTTGACAAGGGTTATTATAACGCCACTTGCCGAGTTCCGTCACAGCAATACCTAGACTGGATGGACTTCATCCAGAAGTTTGTCGTGAAATTTGGCAAAGAACTTGTTGAAAAATGTCATAAGGCCGGCAAAAAGACCGCTATTTTCTGGGGCGACCACTGGATCGGAACAGAACCCTACAGCGAGCGTTACCAGGAAATGAAAATCGACATTAACATCGGGGCCTGTGAAGACGGCGTTGCCCTCAGGCGACTGGCCGACGCGCCCGGCCCGCAGACAAAGGAAATCCGGCTTTATCCGTACTTCTTCCCGGACGTATTTGCTCCCGGCGGTGATCCTCTCAGCGAATCGATCAGCAACTGGATTAAAATACGCCGGGCCATGCTTCGCAGTTGCGTGGACAGGATCGGCTATGGCGGCTATCCGGGGCTGGCGCTGCAATTCCCGAAATTCGTTGAGCATGTTACCGATCTGTGCGATGAATTCAGAGAGATCAAGACGAATTCACAGCGGACAAAACCCTATACCCCCGGCATCAAAGTGTATGTGCTTAACGCATGGGGCAAACCGCGTTCGTGGCTGAATAATACAACGCCGGACGAGAAGTTCAACTCCGCCCGGCCGGACGTAACCACCATTACCGGTTCGAATCTGCTGGAGTGCTTGAGCGGATTGCCGGTCGATGTTGAGTTTATCAGCTTCAGCGATATCGAGAAAGACGGCATTCCCGCAGATGCCTCGGTTATTATCAATGATGGTGCCGCTGGAACATCATGGAGCGGCGGACACTGGTGGGCCAATGAAAAAATCGCTACCCGCATCCGACAATGGATTCATAATGGCGGCGGATTTGTCGGTGCAGTCGAACCGACAGCCCATGAACACAACGGACGATTCTTCCAGTTGACTGATGTCATGGGCGTCCAAAAAGAAACCGGGCAAACGATGGGCGGTTTGGCAGTCGAGGCCCCCACCGTTGACAATCACTTTATTACGAAAGGTTTGGAAGGTTCCTTCAAGGCAGGGCTTGGCAAAAGCTTTGTCTATGCAAGCAGGCCTGATACGAACATCCTGCAAACGGATGAAAACGGGCATATCTATCTGGCGAGCAACACGTTCGGCAAGGGTCGTTCTGTGTTTATTTCCGCATTGCCGTATAACCTGCCCAATGCGCGGCTTCTGTACAGGATATTGTTCTGGGTCGGTCAAAAAGAGGATGGTCTGATGCGATGCTACTGTGACAACATAAACACCGACTGCGCCGTTTATCCGGAGACGGGTCACGCCGTAGTTGTCAATAACGTCGACCAAGAGCAGGAAACTACTTTTTATGACATTAAAGGCAGTGCGACGAAAGTTACATTAAAGCCATACGAATCCAAATGGCTGACGACATAGAGACTATTTTTGAGCCAATCGTTAAAGAACAGGTCTTGAATGAAATAATTTTGCCCGTAGGGCCGTTTTCATGACGATATGCTGTAAACGCTTTCAAATCGACGAATGGGTCGGTTGGGGGCATATACTGAAATCTTTATTGCGGAGACCGTATTGTGAAAAAAAGTACTGTAATTGTTGTTGTCGGCCTATTTTGTCTTGTTAATCTGTTTATCGGCTGCGGCAATCTGTCAGCAGGGAATAAAGGTGGCTCGATCGTTCTTGTCGATAACGGCAAAAGCAACTATCGAATCGTGATCCCTGCGACCGCGTCGGACGTCGAAAAATATGCCGCTGACGAGTTGCAGAACTTCTTGCAACAGATTGCAGGTGTTCAGCTTGAGATCGTAACAGACGCGGAAAAGATGTCCAAAGCAGAAATTCTCCTGGGGAACAATTCTCACCTTAAAAAGTTAAAAACAGATATCGATTTCGAATCGCTGGGCAAGGAGGGGTTCACGATTCGCAGCCACGGCAAGCATTTGATCATTACCGGCAGCGCCGAACGCGGGGTAATGTACGGCGTTTACACATTTCTTGAGGATTATCTCGGTTGCCGATGGTATTCATCCACAGTCAGCCACATCCCCACACAAAAAACCATCCGTTTGCCTTTGATCAATGACACACAGGTCCCGGTGCTGAACTTTCGTGAAGTGTACGCCTATGATGCGATGGATCCGGCTTTTGCCGGCCGCATTAAACTCAACGGCAACGCCGGCAACATCAAAGACAGCAAAATGCTCACCGAACGTCATGCCGGGTGGACAACCTGGTGCCATACCTCGTTTACGTTTGTACCGCCCGAAAAGTATTTCAAGGAACACCCGGAATATTATTCTTTGCTAAACGGTGAACGCAAAGCCAAGCAACTGTGTTTCTCGAACCCTGAGATCGTCGATATTGCCGCAGCAAAAGTCAAAGATCTGCTCGATAACCCAGTCGATTCCATTCCGCACACGATCAAAGTGGTCCCAAGAGAAGGCGGACCCATCTGGGCAGACAAAGAAGATATCTATATCGATATCAGCCAGCAGGATGGCGGCGGAGCGTGTCAATGTGAAAACTGCAAAGCAATCGACAACCGGGAAGGCAGCCCGATCGGTTCGATCCTTACCTTTGTCAATAAAGTGGCTACCCGTTTTCCCGACAAGACTTTCTCTACACTGGCATACTATTACAGCCAAAAACCTCCTGAGCATATCAAGCCCGCTGACAACGTCTCGATCATGCTTTGCAACTATGGGTCGTCCATGACATTTCCTCTTGCCGACAGTCCGTCGAAGCGATTCGTGCGAGACCTCAAAAAGTGGTCCGAGATCAGCAATAACCTGCTGATATGGGATTATGTGGTCAACTTCAGCAATCTCAACATGCCCAATCCCAACTTCCACATCCAGCAGTCAAATATCAAGTTCTATATCGACCACAATGTCAAGGGAATCTTCGAGCAGGCCAGTCGCGAAGCCGGCGGGGAATTCTGTGGATTACGAACCTATCTCCTTGCCAAGCTCATGTGGAACCCCGATTGTAACGTTGACGCGGTCATGAACGACTTCCTGGACGGCTACTATGGTCCCGCAGGCAAAGCGATCCGCCGCTACATCGACCTGATGCGAGAGACGCTCGTTAATGCAAAGGAGTCCATTGGGATTTATGATTGGCCAAAGAGTCATGCAGGCGGCTATTTGTCAGAAGAGATGCTCAAGCAGTATAACGCGATTTTTGACGAAGCCGACAAACTGGTTGCCGGCGATGAAGAACTTCTGCACCGAGTGCGTACGGCCCGGACGCCGCTAATGTACGTCGAGTTGGTCAACGGGTACGGGACGCCGGAAGAACGCATGGCAATTTTGGAGGACTTCTATACCCTGTGCCAGAAAAACAATATCAAAAAGCTGTCTGAAACGGGCGTTACACCGGACAAGTTTAAAAATCAGATATTGGGCTCATTACAGAGAGAGTTCGGCGTTACAATGACCCCGCCGGGCGGCGTTTTTGCTGACTTTGAAAATGTCGTTGTGGAAATGAAGGCAATACAGAAAGACGTTTCAATTCACTATACGCTGGACGGTTCGAAGCCAACAAAAGACTCCAAACTGTATACCGAACCGGTTAAAATCACGAAACCGGTCGTTATTAAGGCCAATTGCTTCGGCAAAATATCGACGCCTGTTACGACGGCCCGTTTTCAGAAAGCCGAGTTGCCGGTAAAAACCGGGATTATGAAACGTAACGACCCGGCACAACATTTGAAATTGCCCGTCTCAGATGTTACACTGCTTAAGCTGATCGTCAAAGACGGCGGCAACGGCAATGCCAACGATCACGCTGACTGGGCAGACGCGAAACTGATCGATGCCGAAGGCAATGTTACTTATTTGAGCGATTTAGAACCGGTTCGCGTTTCTCAGGGTTGGCGGACACTCGGCATCGATAAGAGCGTGCTGGGCAATCAGCTTAAAATCGGTACTCAGAAATTTGATAAAGGCCTTGGTTCTCACGCGAATAGTGAGATCCTTTACAAGCTTAACAAAAAGTACAAGTATTTTGAAACGTATATCGGCGTCGATTCAGGCGCCGGCGGCGACGCAAGTGTTGTATTTCATGTAGAAGCAGAATAACCTTTGAATGAAAGGAGTCGTTTGTGAAGAATTTATTTGCAGCAGCTTTAGCATTGTCATTTCTTGTCGGGATGACCGGTTGTCAGAAAACTCTGACCTCGGTTGAGAAAAAATCTGTAACCATGAAAGCGCTGTATGCCGGCGTTCCTGTTACCGTTGACGGACGGTTGGAAGAGTCCGTCTGGAAAAATGCGCAGGAATACACATTCGATATACCCGGTGATATGGCTCCCAACGGCGAGGCCATCAGAGAATCAGGGCAGGTCCGGCTCGCATGGGATGATCGGTATTTTTATGTCGGAATCCAATGCGAAGATTCCGATCTTGTCGCTGAAGGAAAAAAAGACGAACTAAGGCACTTTGAACTGGGCGATCTGTTTGAGTTATTCCTCAAACCGGACAATCAAAGCTGGTACTGGGAATTATATGTTACGCCCCGCGGCAAAAAAACCAGCTTTTTCTTTCCCGGCTGCGGACGATTCGGTCTTCCGGGCTGTATGGATTATCAAAGCGGTATGAAGGTTGCAGCCCAATGCCAAGGCACGCTGGACAACTGGCGTGACAAAGACACCGGCTGGACCGCAGAAATGGCCGTACCGATCAAAGATCTGACTGCCGAAGGAGACGCCTTTGGCCCGGGGCAAAAATGGCGAATTCTCGTGGCCCGCTACAATTATTCACGCTATTTCGACGCGCCGCGCGGGCCGGAATACTCCATGACGCCCAAGCTCTCGCAGACCAATTTCCATTTACTGCCTGAATACGCATATCTTGAGCTTATTAAATAGAGATAAGTTTCAGAATCACTTTATGATGTCAATTTTTTGTGAGGATCAATAATGAATTTTAGTGGATTAGATTGGATGATCTTTATCGGATTGTTTGTCCTGCTGACAAGCATGTCATTCTTTTTGAAGCGGTTCGCCAAGGGTGTGGCGGGCTTTCTTGTCGCAGGCCGTAACGTGGGCCGTTATCTGGGCCTGGAAACGGATTCGATGGCAGGATTGGGAGCCATCACGATCCTTGCGATGTGGCAGATGAACTACAAAAGCGGCTTTGTGGGCCAGTTCTGGTACCTGCTGACACCACTGGCAGCCACCGTGGTTGCCCTGACGGGCTTTGGTATTTATCGTTTTAGACAAACCCGTGCGATGACGCTGGGCCAGTTTGTCGAGATGCGTTACAGCAAGCCCACACGAATTCTATTTGGCATTATTGCGTTTACCGCCGGCGTTTTGAACATGGGTGTGTTTCCTGCTGCCGGAGCCAACTTCTTTGTTAACTATTGCGGACTCCCCGCGGCATTTCTCGGCATTTCCACCGCCGTCTGGATCATGGTCGTGCTTGTAGGAGCGGCGGTCATCATCTGCTTTAATGGCGGCCAAGTGACGCTGGTGGTCACCAATTTCGTCCAGGCTTTATTTGTCAATATAATGCTGATTGCGATTATGGTTGCGATCTACCGTATGTTCAATTGGCAGCAGTTTGTGGAGGCCTATGCCGCGGCGGAAAACTCCGACCAACTCCTGCATCCGTTCAGCGAAAAAGGGGCCGCTGATTTTGACAAGGCCTTTTATCTTATCGGTATTTTCGCAATGATTTACTGGGTGATTTCATGGGCGCCGAACACACTCGTCACCAGTTCCGCACGCGATGCACACGAAGCCAAAATGATGCGTGTGATGGTCGAGATCAAAAAACTGGTGTATGTCGGCTTGGGGATCGGTATTCTGCCGCTGGCGGTTTTTGTCCTGATGATTCATCCCGACTTTGCTGACAAGGCTGCATCCGTTCGGAATGCCGTTGACAATATTCCCAACGAACAGATACGCAGTCAGATGCTGACACCTGCGGCCCTGCAGTTCATTATGCCAAAAGGTCTGCTGGGTGCGTTTGCGGGATTTGTGCTGTTTGCCTTTTTGAGTACACATACCTCGTATCTTCTTGCTTGGGGCGGCGGTCTTATTCAGGACGTGGTTATCCCAGCCCGGGGCAAACCCCTTGAACCCAAAACACACATGATGTTAATCCGCGGTTCAGTACTTGCGGTGGCAATCTTCATTGTATTATTCAGCACATTCTTTAAGCAGAATGAGAATCTTTATATGTTCCTTGACCTGACGGGCGGATTGTATCTTTCATCGGCAATTATCCTGCTGGGCGGCCTTTACTGGGGCCGCGGGACAACAGCCGGGGCCTGGGCAGCAATGGTTACCGGTGCCGTCGTTTCATTTACAGGTTTTATTGTGAGAAGTAAATACAATGATTTCCTTCTCGATCGCGGCCATGACATTACGGTATGGGTTTTCATCGGCTTCTGCCTTGCTGTTGCACTCATTGGTTTGCTGCACCTAAAGCGAAAGGCAATGACCAGCGGTTTGATCGCTATCATCCTGGGTCTTGCAGTGGCGGGGCTGTGTTACCATTACCGCGACAAGCTTCCGCTAAAACTCAGCGGACGGTTGATCATGTTCCACGCATCTTTGATCTCTATCGCCGTGTACTTTATTGTGTCGGAGTTGACGCTCAGCACGGCTGTAAACTTTAACGAAATCTTCAATCGAAGCGCCGAAGAGATCGAATCACGCAAGACCCGAAGATGGTGGCAGTTTGCTCCGGAAGTCCCAATCAGTGACCGGATTCTGATTCCCTGCATCTACGGCGGGATTATTACATTTATCGCATGCTTTATTGGGGCATGGGTATACAACACGACACACAATGTCAGTATCGAATCGTGGTTGAAATTCTGGCATGTGTATATCTTCACCATGTTCTGGCTGGGTGTGGCGTTTATGATCTGGGTGATTACCGGGGGGGTCCGGGATCTGGTCCGGATGTTCAAAAACCTGAATATACAGGAAGCTGATGCCGCTGACAATGGCAGTGTCGAAGGCCACCACGCTTCAGGAAAATAACAACATCTAAACGACCGGCAATGCCGGTTTCACACAGAAACAAAGACCGTCAAGCCATCCGGCAAAGGGGTGGCTTGGCGGCCTACTTCTTCACATCGAATCTGAAGATTTTAAATGCCAAAGCGGACTATTTCTTGCCTTGTTTGCCACGATGCGTATCCGGGGGGTCGTCTCCGCGCAGCTCGGACACCAACTCCTGACAACGCAGACGCAACTTGCTGAGCGTATCGGCATGGGCTTCCACTTGGGCTAGGTTGGTGGTTTCTTTCGGATCGCTCTGCAAATCGAACAGTTCTTCATAGACCGGTTTTTCGCCGCAAATCGAAGCAGTCAGACTTATGTGATGGGCCTTGTCCTTCTTCTTATCGAAATAACGAATGTACTTGAACTGCTTGTTACGAATCGCCTCAATACGCGGGTAGTTCTGTCCCATGAACATATTCTCACAGAAGAAGTCGTCACGCCAATCGACGTTTTCGCCCCGCATCAGCGGCGCCAGGCTGCGGCCCTGGATGCCGTCAGGAGCCTTCACGCCACACAAGTCCAGCAGGGTCGGTGCGAGGTCGACATTCAAGGCAAATTGCGAAATGCGACGACCACGGCTCTTTTCGGGCAGCCGCGGGTCGTAAATAATTATAGGTACCCGTATTGATTCTTCGTAAAGCAGTACCTTTCCTCCAAGGCCGTGTTCACCGTGCTGGATACCATGGTCTGAGCTATAAACAATAATGGTGTTATCAGCAAGGCCCTGGCGAGTGAGTTCGTCAACGAGATGCCCAACGAGGTGGTCGATGCCCGTGATGGTCTGGCATTCGCGCACTTCGTGCTCACGCAATGTGGCGAGCGTTTTCACATAGGCGTAGCTGGAGAGATATTTTCCGCTATAAGCATTTCGGGGAATCTTTGGTGTGACGATATCCTTCTTCACAATGTAGGTTTCCGGAATCGGCATAGCATCTATCTTGTCACGATACGTGGTACGATACAGTTCGGGATCGCTGGGCAGTTTCTTCATCGAGCGGGTACCTGCGGAATGCGGCACATTGAAGTTGACCAGCAGACAGAATGGCTTGTCGGACGGACGGCGTTTAAGGAACTGCCGGGCACCGTCGAGGAAGGCCTCATTGGGATTGAGGAAATTCATCATGCCCTCGTCCAGAATTTCAATCTGCGTGCCGGCGCGGGCGTTCTTGAAAATCTTGTGCTTAGTCTTGGGATAGAACGTCAAGTGGCCATGGCCTCCATACCAGTAGTCGAATTGCTTGTCCATATGCCCGCTCTTGCAGCCACCTTCGCGCTTGCGTCCGCGCAGGCCGCCGGTCGATCCGCGTGTAAGGCCCTTTTTGCCGTTTCCTTCCGGCCCGTTGTCGGATGTAAAAAAAACGATGGTGTTGTCGCGCAGGCCCAATTCGTCAAGTGCCTCCATAACCATACCGAAAGCGTAGTCGAGTTGAGTAATGTTACCATAGTAGGTCTTAAGACCGTTGTCGTCAGTGTGGGTATAAAGCCCCTTGAATTTCGCGTCGGTTGCGATTGGCAGGTGCGGCTCATGTGTCCACAGCGACAGCAGGAACAGTTTGTCTTTGTCTCGGATCTCCTTTAGCCAGCGGATGCCCTCTTCGGCCACAAGGGTCGCCGAGAATCCCTTTGTCCTGCCAACCCGCTCTCCGTTGCGGACGAAATTAACAGGATTTTTGTGGCTGGGCGAGGCGTTGTTCTACGTTGCCATCCAATAATTGTAACCGTGGTCGTCCGGCTGCGGCTGCTTATCGCTGTTGAAGTACCCGTTGAGATGCCATTTGCCGATATGGCACGTGTCGTAGCCATTCTCTTTGAGCACCTCCGGAAGCGTGACCTCGCTCTCGCGCAGATGATAGCCGGAGCCCTCCTGAATCCAGCGCCATACGCCGTTACGGTATGGCGTACGGCCGGTAAGAATGGCCGACCGTGATGGCGAACAGACACCGCAGGCCGCATAACACTGCGTAAAACGCACACCCTCAGTTGCAAACTTGTCGAAATTGGGGGATTGGATGTATTGATGGCCATAGCACCCAAGGTCACCCCAGCCCATATCGTCAACCAGAAAAACGACAAAAACACCGTGGTCACACTCTTCATAATATTTAGTAATCCTTTACGTTTTTACTCTCGTTACAGGACTCAGCCCGAATTAGCTCGTAACTTACGATCACACCGCTACATAGAGCCGTGCAGGGGCGGAAATTTTCAATCGTTGCCAGTATAATTATAGGACAAGACCGTAATTTCCCAACTTCCTTTTAAGACGGCTAAAAAACGCGATTTATTTCTTAATATCGATAAGTTTACTAAAAAATCCGTTCCGGAACAAGAAAACCTGTAGTGTCATTCTGCCAATAATTTGCGCCGGAGTGAAACTGGATTCTGAAACAATCTGCCAAACTGGGAGCTGAAATAACTCTTGAAAAAAAGAAAGCAAACAGTATAATAACGCGAACAGAGTCAAAGTCGTTTCTAACAAGATACGCTAATCTGCCTTAAACTCTAAAGTCCTATTTGTGTGAGCCTAAACATTTGATATAGGGATTATAGCATGCTACATGACCCAAGTCATCATACCCCGCCGCCGGTGGCAGAAGAGATCAAACTGCCTGATAAAGACACCGAAGTTCTGCGCCGCTTAGCCGGCGAAGTTGCCCAGATCGCATCTTTGCCTGTTCATAAGGAAAAAGCCCAACTTTGGACAAAGCTTAATGACCTGAAATCCGAAAGGCCGATGGTGTGGATCAATGAGATCTGCTGGCATGAGATGAATGTCGATGATGAATTGACGCTGCAATGCGAGC
>JBDLJN010000050.1:0-16276 GCA_039714335.1 Planctomycetota bacterium | reverse complement strand
TCAGGCGTGTTTCGATGGTGGGTTTGAGGTCCGGGTCCAGGCGCGCCAGCACGCCCTTGGCCGCGGGGTCGCCGTCGGGGTACTTGATGACGAACGGGCGATCTTTTTGGGGAAATCTCATGTCGAACTAATCATACCATTGTGCAATAGAATTCGACACTGGCTCCAACTTCCAGAGTGGGAAGAGGACAATTCTGATTGAATCTGTGTTAATGTATGTCAGAGAAAATCATGGATAAAAAGCAGAAGGACAAGCTTTTGCTGGAGAAATTTATCGGGGTGTATTGTGGCAAGAAGCATGGTACCGACGGCACGCTTTGCGCAGAGTGTACGGGGTTGCGGGATTATGCGTTTGAGAAGCTGGATACGTGCCCGCTCGATCCCAAGCCCAAGTGCAAGGACTGTCGGGTTCACTGCTACGGCGAACCCCGGCGCTCGCAGATCAAAGAGGTGATGAAGTTTTCCGGTATTCACTTTGTCAAACGCGGCCGGCTGGACTGACTGTTTAAGTACCTGATGCGGTAACGGAATATTTCTCGGGCATTATGCTGCCCTTACAGGGCGACAATATGAGATCTATCCGATAACCCGGGGCGTTGCCCTGGGCTAAGGTATGCTGCACCTTCGGTGCGGTTAGGAAACATTCCTACATTCCTATATCCCTACATCCCAATATTGTTAAAGAATCGGCCCTGTATGTCCGATAATACAAAGATGGACTAACAAAACGGATTTGGAAGTTTATTTTAAGGAGAGAAATATGAAGAAACAAGCTGATCTGATCGTGATGGTCGTGATGTTCCTGTCCGGTCTGCTGGTGATTGTCAGCGCTCTTTTGCCCGACTTGCACGAACTGTTTACCGGTGCATCGATACTCTTCGCCGCGTCGCTGATCACCCGTGCGATGCAGTGGGCCTCTGAAGGCAAAGAAGAATAGTTCCCTGCAGGAGCTCACACTTTAGTGTACAAACAAGCTAAAGCGTAAGCTCCTGCAATTACCCCCCGTGTTTCACGCGGCTGCCCTAATAGCCCTCTTGGACCATTGGTTCTGCATTGAAACGGCGGAGTTTACCCTCGGTCATCGTTGTCTCAATCCAAATGACGATATCCTTTCCGATATCGAAGGTTTCAAGGTCCGGAAGATGATAGGGATCCAGGGGTCCGCTGGCAGCTATGATCTGCCCGAACGGCGTGCATTCGATGGCATAGATCTTTCCGTTTTCAACATGTTTCCAAAATCCTTTAGTATCACTCATAATTGCACCTCATAAATTGCACCCCTAACTATAAAATTCACACCTAATAAAGCGTACAAAATAAAAATAAGGGGCGATAATAAATCCCAGGCGAAAATCGAAAATGCCGAAAACCGTGTTTTGAATCCGGCGAATTTCTGGTAAAATGCCCCGTGAACGTATTATGACAGACGATATTATCAGACAAACCAGAACCGGCCGGTTGGTGATTCGCTCGACGCATCGCCGTCGCTCAATCCGCGCGGCGATCTTTACGGCCATGCTGCACACCATCGGCGCAACCTGCCTGCTGGCCAGTGCGCTGCAGTTGTACTGCCTCTCGCTGGGGGCGGACGATTTGTACCTGGGGTTGCTGAATTTTGCGATCTGGGCCGGAGCGCCTTTTTTGCTGCTGGGCATTACGTTGATGCGGCGGTTTGGCAAGCGGCGGATATTGGTGTTCTGGGCGGGCATTATGCCGGCGGCCTGCATGGCCTTCGCGGTACTGCTGCCAGTGATGGGACGGTTTGGATGGATTTCACCGGCCTGGATCCTGTACTGGCTGCTTGCGGCGACCCTGATGCGATCGATTACGGACAATATCGGCGGAGCCGGCTGGTTCCCGATGCTTCAGGACAATGTCCCGTCGCGGATCACGGGGAAATTCTTTGGAACCTTTCGGATGTACTGGCAAAGCAGTGTTCTGGTGACGGCGCTTTTGATCGCTTGGTTTTTGGGCAGCGAACCGGCCTGGTGGAAATTCTGCGTGGTGTTTGCAGTCGGGGAAACAAGCTTTATCGCAAAGATATTCTTCCTGAAGCAGCTAAAAGAAAAACCCCAGCCGAAAAACGCTCATGATCTGCCCTCTTCCTGGGGTGTGTTGAGGAGGGCCATCGCCGACCGCAACACCCGGCATTTTCTGGGCTATATCCTGCTCTACAATATCGCGGCATTCATGTGCCTGCCGTTTCAAATCAAGTACCTCAAAGACCTCGGCTACAGTGCGGGCTATATCGTCGCAGCAACCTCGATGGTCAGTGTCGGGGCAATTGTGTCGCTGCGATTCTGGGGTAAACTGGCGGATCGGTTTGGCAATCGTTCGATTTTCAGCATTTCACATATCGGCATCACGGTCGTTCTGGCCACATGGCTGTTAGTGGATAAGAACGCTTTCTCGGCGGTTTTTGTATTTGTTCTGTATGCGGGCTGGAGCATCTTCCAGAGCGCTAACGGCATCGCCTATACCCGGCATATGTTTCATGCCGTCCCGGAAACCGATCAATCCAATCTGGTGATCGTCAATGCGTTCAGTTTTCTTTCTGTTGCAATCGCCCCGCTGATCAGCGGGTTGTTCTTGAAACTGTCAGCAGATTGGCATTTTGAATCCGGCGGTCTGAGCGTGAACAATTATCACATGCTGTTTTTGTTCGCGGCGCTGCTGGTACTGGCACCCGGACGAATTTGCAAAACGTTCCAGAATAATGTGGAGACCTCCGCCGTCGGCGTATTCGTTATCATCACCCGGCCGCTGCGAACGCTGTTCGGGCCGTTTGTATCGTTTCCGACGAAGCGGAACAATTCAAAATAATCCGATCAAGCCACATGTGACTATGCCATCGAAGTAACACTTTACAGGCGAGTTCTATCTGATGAGGAAATCCAATTGCTCATGCATGCAGGGCCGGATATTGATGATCCGAGCTTGGTCGGCTATTGGGGTCTTGATGAAGGAACCGGACAAGTCGCAGCGGATTCTTCTCTTTATGGAAATGATGGCATGCTTGGTTCCACGCCGGAGGTTGACGACAGCGATCCTGTTTGGGTTGAGTCTGATGCTCCGGTTGGGATTTGCACACTGGAAGGTATTGTCGAGCGAAATCTTACGGACGTGTGGAATGCCAAGGTCAGTATCCTGGAGCAGCTTTACGAGGCCATGGCGCAAGAAGAGGCGTTGCTGGACTATATGGACGAAAAGTTTGCCGACCGAGACTTTGGGGGTACGAGCAAAGGCGATGTCGCCAAAGCCAAGCAGAAGATTCGATCTGCGATACAAGATGAAACGCGGGCTGAAAGCGATATAGACCAAAGTCTGGATAAACTTGACGAAGCGATGGATACTTTGGGTATTGAGTAAACACCGACAATGATCTGGAGAAATAACGGTTTGGCAACATTAAACAAGCCGGAATAAAGCCGTTTATTATGTTTTTTTCAGTGAAAGGATTTGAACTGTCATTGACATATGGACTGGAAATTGGTATAGTTTAAATAGAGTTTTGGGATTAAGGGTGGATGGAAAGATTTGTTCACCTTAATCTATTTACACAGCCGCAAGGTTCTCCTCCCCTTGCGGCTTTTTTTGTGAACCGGCCTCGGCGAGGCGTCGATACTCCTTACTGACAGATGGTCAGGAATATCAAAAAGCGATGTTTTTAGCTGCGTGGGCATCCATCGTCGCCTTTAATATATGGCGGGACCGGCGCCCACGCTTGGGAGTAATCGATGCAAACGCTGTGTGAAACAGAAAAAACAGATATCCAAGCTGCACCCACGACGAAAAAATGTCCTTTTTGTGCCGAAGTGATCCAACTGGAGGCCATTAAGTGCCGCTGGTGCAATGAGTTTCTGAACGGCCAACGACCGATAACTCCGAATGAGCCACCGAGATCAAAAAAGAAATGGCACCAATCCACCGGTGCGGTGGTGGTGGCATTTTTGACCGTTGGGCCACTGGCGATACCGCTTGTGTGGACCAATCGGCGGTACAGTCTGCCTGTTAAGATCGCGATCACGGCGGGGATGGTCGTCATTACGGCCGGCATCTTTGTGGCAATGTACCGAGTGGCCACTATCTCGCTGAGATCGATCAGGAGCCTGGGGTTTTAGAGGAATCCTGCTTCGGTCAGGGCAGAACCCGCATTCCATTAGAGCAATTTAATTTTTCGTGCTCTAAAACAAGCTAAAGCTTGAACTCCTGTCGACGGATTTTTATTGCAGCGGGGCGGCGGGTGTGTTATACTATGATGTATGTCTTCTTAAGGAAAGGGAGCGCATCATGAAAGTCGCCATCGCTTACAACAGCTACGGGGCCAAACTGGCCGAGTCCATTAAATCCTACCTGTCCGGTCTTGAACACGACATCTTCGATTTCGGGGTTACCGAGGGGAATCTGGATGACGCGGACATCGCCTATGCCGCCTGCAAGGAATTGTCGGAAAAACATATCGATCGAGCCATCCTGCTGTGCGGAGCGGGGCAGTGCACCTGTATCGTCGCGAATAAAATAAACGGTCTTTACGCCGCGGCCTGCAACGATGTGTTCGAGGCCCGTCAGGCCCGGCAGCGGTACGACACCAACGTTTTGTGCCTGCCGGTTCGCTGGCTGGATACCGCCACGGCGGGAGCGATCGTCAAAGAATGGCTGATCACCCCCTTCCACAACAGCCGCCGCAATGGCCGTTCCCTGGAAAAGATCCGGGCGATCGAAAAAGGCCTGTGCCCGACCTAACATGTCCTGTCTCAGCCAGATCCGGCTGAATCCGCTTCAGATACGATCTGATCGGGACGAACAGGAGCGACTCTTAGAAACGCCCTAAATTTTTCATTTCCGTATTAATACTGGTTTTTGATAATTTTAGGTATTTGCACAACTCTTTTATGTAATCTTCGTATTAAGTTTTATAATGTTATTCAAATTGGCACTTCGCCAGAGGGGATGAAAAAGCCGACTTCGCGAGGTGAGAAATGAATAGCAGAAGACAAAATAATGCGGCTGTTTGTTGCCATTGCAGCAATCGTATTTTATCTAACTATCCACACCACCCATATGTAACCAACCTTAAAGAGACCCTTGTTTTGAGGAATTTGGAAAGGAGATTTGAGCCATGAGATCGAAGAAAGCTGCAAAGTGTAAAGTCATGTGTGAGGTAGGCGATTGCTCGTATAACGCGAATGGGTGTTGTCACGCAGACTCCGTTACGATCGGTGATCATGGCCTGGCAATGTGCGATACATTCTGTCTGTCGCCCATACAGGGCGGCAATGAAAGAACCGTCGCTCATGTCGGTGCCTGCAAAGTTGAAGATTGCCTGCACAACCATGGTCTTCTGTGTCACTGCAGGCATATTACAGTAGGCCCTAAGGAAGATGACATTTTCTGCCTGTCGTATATGGCACGTGAGCCCGTCTTACAACGAATGTAAAAGCGTATGCCGCTGAGACCGGGGAGTAGACTCCCGGAACGTGCGTATCCACGATGTTGCTGTCGCGGCGGGAGCGAGCGTCAAAGAATGGCTGAATCCGCTTAAATACCCTGCTGTCAGAAACTCATTTGAAGGAGCCAATAATTCCTTGCAATCGAAGAACTATCGGGTACAATATGTCCAAATTCGTTGATTTTCCTATGACAAGGAGGCCGTTGGCCATGGTGGAATTTCATACATTTGAAGATGTGCTGGATTTTGCGATATTGCAGGAAAAGGCGGCCCAGCAGTTTTACGCCAAGCTGGTTGATGAAGTTTTGGACCCGGATGTTCGACTATTCTATAAGACACTCGTCCAGGAAGAGCGCCTGCATGAAATGAAGCTGCGCGAGCTCAAGCGCTTCGGCTACGAACTGATTGAGCCGGACGTGGAAACGCTGAAGACAAGCGGTTATCTGGATGCGATGCCGGTATCGCCGGAGATTACTTTTGCTGAGGCCGTTCGGTACGCGATCAAAAAGGAAAAGTCCGCGCGGATGCTCTATCGCACGCTCGGTCAGATGTGCAAACGGGATGAACTGAAAGAATTGTTCGAGGAACTGGCCGAACAGGAAGGGGGCCATGCCGAATACTTCCAGACCGAATATAAAGACCTGCTGGCGAAGTAGGGGGCAGCATGACAACGCATTATACCATTACCAAACTGACCGAGAGGCCGTGGCTGAATCTGTATGATGTTGAGTATGCCAGCAAGGACGGTTCGCCGCACCGCTGGGTGATGTGCTCACGCAAGGACAGGCCCGTTGAAGATGCCGCAACACCGGACGCAGTGGTGATCGCGGCGGTCCTGGCCACACCTGAGGGAAATCGGCTTGTGTTGACCAAAGAGCATCGTGTTCCCGTTGACGATGGCGAATACGGTTTTCCCGCCGGGCTGATCGATAAAGGGGAAAGCATCGAAGCCACCGTCCGCCGGGAGCTGAAAGAGGAAACGGGGTTGGATGTGGTTGCGATTCATCATGTCTCACAACCGGTGTATTCGTCGGCGGGGATGAGTGATGAGTCCTGCTGTATGGTTCTGGTAACGGCGGCGGGGACACCATCGACGCATTTGAACGAGACCCACGAGCAGATCGAGGTGCTGCTGTACGATGCTGAGGATGTCCGCGCTTTGCTGGGTTCGAAAAACAAGATCGCCGCGAAGGCGTGGGGACTGCTGTATCATTTCGCCGCGATGGGACGTATTGAGTTTGCTATTGGAACCTGAACATTATTTCACAAGGATTTATCTCTCATGTGTAGTCAGACTCTAAAACCGAGTGTTCGAGCGGTCATCTTTGACCTGGGGCGGGTGCTGGTGAACATGGACAGTGGGCCGCTGAAAGAAAAACTGTTCCAAAACTTTAAGGCCGATGATATTGAGAAACCGGAGCGTCAATTTCTGAAGAATCCAATAATGGTGTCGTTAAACTGCGGCCGATTAAGTCCTGTCGATTTTCACCGGCAAGTTTGTGATGCCTGCCGTCTCGATATGAATCTTCAGACATTTAAGGCGCTTTGGTGTGATATCTTTTGGACAATGGACGGCATGGAGGAGCTCGTCGGAGAAGTCTGTAAAAAAGTTCCGGTCGGCCTGCTTTCCGACACCGATCCGGTCCACTGGGAATATATTCGAACGCGTTGGCCGTGGATCGGCTCGATCGCAAATCCGACGCTGAGCTACGAGGTCGGCGTGATGAAACCAAGTCCGGCGATCTACCTGGCGGCAGCGGGTCATGTCCAAACCCCGCCGGAGCAGTGTCTGTTCATTGACGACCTGCAGGCTAATGTCGATGGAGCCCGGGCAGTGGGTATGCAGGGAATTCGCTTTGAATCGGTTGAGCATCTGAAACAGGAAATAAAAAAGTATCTCAACGGCAGCGCATAAAAAAAGCCGGGTCGGCTTCAGGCCAATCCGGCTTCGGAGGAGGGTGATGAGAAGATTAATATTTCAAAGCAATTCCGGCTACCTTAACAAACGCACAGCCCGGCCGGAATATTGCGAAATTTCAGACTCACTCCTAAGTCAAATACAATATACCTTCTTATTCGGTCAACAACAAAGACTTTTTTGAAAAATTTCACTTTTTTTGCCTTTATCCCGATCGAGGCAACACCGTAAAAACCACGTTTTTAACTTAAAAATCGCCATTTGCGGCGATTGAAATGCGGTCCCGAAAAACCCTGACCTCCCAATCTCAGATGCTAAAAAAAATATTTTTTGAAAATAATTGCCACTATAAATATTTTCGAACTTGATTTTGTATTCGCTTTGTCCTATGCAATAAGTTACTTTCTCGTTCGTTTATCATTAATAAAGCCCGTTCGAAATGTGATGATGGAGTTGGCTATGAATAACATCCGTATTGATCGAAGACATTTTATGAAATTGTCGGGCGCCTTTGCCGCCGCACTGGCAGCACAGGGTTGTACTTGGCCTTCGTTGTTCTCCGGAAAGCCGCAACGGCGACCCAATATCATTCTGTGTATGGTCGATGATATGGGCAAAGAAGGCGTGGGTTGCTACAATCCTTCACAGGCCAGTCCGACTCCGACCATCGATCGACTGGCCCGCGAGGGGATGAAGTTCGATCATTACTATGTGATGCCGCAATGCACCCCGACACGCGCCGCTCTATTAACCGGTCAATATCCTTTCCGAAACGGATGGGTCAATCATTATGATGTGCCGCGTTGGAATTTGAAGGGATTCAACCCCAACACCAACCCCTGCCTCGGCACTGTCATGAAGTCGGCCGGATACAAGACCTGTATCGCCGGCAAGTGGCAGATCAGCGATTTCAGGAGAGAGCCGTCGACCCTGAATGACTGCGGCTTTGATGAATATTGCATGTGGACCGGGGCAGAATCCGGCAATAAGAAAAGCCACCGTCGTTACTGGGATGCCTATATTCACACCAAAGACGGAAGCAAGGTATACGAGAAGCAGTATGGTCCCGACATATTTACTTCTTTCGTTACCGATTTCATCGGGCAGCATAAAGACAAACCGATGTTCATTTATTACCCAATGGTGCTGCAGCATAATCCACTGGAAAAGCATCCCCTTGAGCTTTCAACGCATGCATACATCGACCACCTGGTTGGCAAAATTGAAGCATCCGTCAAAAAGGCTGGAATTGCCGAGAACACAATCTTAATCTTTTTTACGGATAACGGCCGTGTTGGTAAAGGCAAAACGATTGAATCCGGAGTCTGTGTTCCGCTGATCGTCAATGGTCCCGGAATCGTGCTGAAAGGGATTGAAACCGATGCGCTGGTTGATGTGACAGACTTCCTTCCAACGCTGGCGGAACTGGCCGATGCGGACCTTCCGCAGCAGTACACTTATGACGGCCGATCTTTTGCCAAACTCCTGTTGGGTAAGGCAACGGACTCCCCACGCGAATGGATCCTGTCAATGGGTGGGCAGCCCTGTATGTATCCGAAAAGGGGTAACGGGCCTTTTGAGGGAAAAAACAAAGTTGCCTATCGGGATCGTGTTCTTCGCGACAAATCGTACAAAGTCTATGTCAATACAAAAGGCAAAATCGAAAAACTCATTGACTTGAAAGCGGACCCACTGGAAAAAAGGAATATCCTCAGTTCCGAAAATCCCGAAGTCAAAGCGGCGATCCAAAAATTTGAGGCCGCAATAAAACAGTTTCCTGAGAAAGACAATAATCCGAGATATTAAGAAATTATCTTGAGCCGTCACGGTCGGAAAGGCATTTATGGTTATGGCTATGAATCGTAATAAATTGAGTCGTCGGAATTTCATGAAATTGTCGGGCGCCTTTGCCGCCACGCTGACAGTGCAGGGTTGTGCTTCTCCCACACTGTTTTCCGGAAAACCCGCCAAGCGTCCCAATATATTGTTTCTCTTTGCAGATGATATGACATTTGAAGCGATTCATGCGTTCGGCAGTGAGGTCGAAACGCCGAATCTGGATAAGCTTGTCAAAAATGGGGTGACCTTTACCCATGCGTACAACCAGGGTGCCTGGCATGGGGCGGTGTGTGTGGCCAGCCGGACAATGCTGAATACGGGCCGGTTCTTGTGGAATGCCAAGGGCGTCGAAAAGACACTCGGCGAAGAGAAACGGAAAGGCCGATTCTGGTCGCAATATATGAAACAGGCCGGATACGACACTTATTATAGCGGCAAGTGGCATGTAAAAACAAAGGTCAATGACTTGTTTGATTTCACCAGCCATGTGCGTCCCGGGATGCCCAAATCGGTTCCGCAGGCATATAACCGGCCGCATGAGGGCAAGCCCGATGCGTGGAAAGCGTGGGATCCATCCGTCGGCGGGTACTGGGAAGGCGGCAAACACTGGTCCGAGGTGCTGGGCGATGATGGAACCAGGTTTATTCAGCAGGCCGCGGCGAAAGACAATCCGTTCTTTATGTACCTGGCCTTTAACGCCCCGCACGACCCGCGGCAGTCGCCTAAGGAATTCGTGGACAAATATCCGCTTGATGAGGTGGATGTGCCGGAAAACTTTTTGCCAGAATACCCTTACAAGGACGCGATCGGCTGTTCGAAGAGGCTGAGAGATGAAAAGCTCGGACCGTTCCCCCGTACCGAATACGCGGTGAAGGTGCATCGGCAGGAGTACTATGCCATTATTACGCACATGGACGCACAGGTCGGGCGGATACTGGATGCACTTGAAAAACAGGGACTGGACAAGAACACCTATGTCTTTTTCACCGCCGATCACGGGTTGGCGTGCGGGCATCACGGATTGATGGGCAAGCAGAACATGTACGATCACAGTGTGCGTGTGCCGCTGATGGTGATGGGGCCGGGTGTCGGACGCGGGACGGTTGAGTCGCCGGTGTATTTGCAGGATATCATGCCGACAACATTGGAGTTGGCAGGGGCGGAGATACCGCCGCAGGTGCAGTTCAAGAGCTTGCTGGGCAGTATGCAAGGCAAGGGCGGACCTTATGACGCGGTCTATGGCGGGTATATGAACAGCCAGCGGATGGTGACCGATGACGGTTACAAGATGATCCTGTATCCTAAGATCAAAAAGGTGCGGCTGTTCGATCTGAAACAAGACCCCGAAGAGATGACCGATCTGGGCGAAGATAAGAAATATGACTCGGTCAAGAAGACACTGTTCGCAAAACTGCTGTCGCTGCAAACTGAAATCGGTGATGCACTTGACCTGAAGGCGATTTATCCCAATCTGTGCGGCGAATAAAAGAGAATCCCGATGTGTCGGGGCCGCTGAGTTGGGAACGCGGGCGTCCCGCCCGCAATTATTTTATATGGAGGAAAATTAAGGGGGCAGACACTTTTCCTGGCTCCCATTTCAACGTTATTCAAAAAAACTCTTTCCAATTTCATCGAACTTATTCCGTTTCTTTTTAAAAGCACTGCGCAGCAGCCCGGTAGGATGGGCCGTGCCCATGCGGTTATTTTTGGGTTGTGTTTTTTGTTCAGTCATCGAAGCGGATTATGCATTAAAATGGCGTTGGCGGCAAGGGGGTTTTTCTTTCGCCCCGTCGGGGCTTGTCGGGAGGGGTGAGAGACCGCTTTCCGGCGGCTTACGCCGCCGGCCAACTGACTTTTGTCCCTTCGGGACTTTGATATTACACCAACGCAAAATAACAACGTTCAGAGGGTAATGAAAAATGGAAAAACAGGGGACAGTGGGGCTGTTGAAAAAGTCCCCTGTTCCCATTTTTTCTATTCCAAACAAGTCCGGGTTGACAGGGTTTTTCGTTAGAAATACTGCGGCGGGTAGAAGATTTCGCGAAAGAGCCGGGACCAGTCCGTGACGCGGTAGCCGCGGAGGTAGAGCGCATAGTGCAGGGCCATGAAGGCGAAGGCCGTGATGGCCGTGCCCAGATAGAAACCCCTAGTATAGTGTTTTTCCAGTTTGCGGCGAAACGGCAGCGACACGAACGCCGCCAGCGGACCCAGCATGGCAAACGACACGATGAATGTCATCACCAAGTACCCGATCAGAAATGTCAGCGGATGCGACAGCATAACTTATTCTCCTTTCAATACTCTATGATGGGTCTGCGATTTTTTCCTGCAGATAACTGTACCATTGCGTCTGAATTTCATCAACGGAGCCGACGTGCTTTTCGAAAGCCTCCAGTGTCCCGCCGTCATTGACAAGGTCAAAAAACAAATCCTTGTATTGGCCGCCTTCATAATGGATGAGAAAGTGCGTCAGAGACCACCAATGAATGTAATACAGGTTGAAGTGTTCATCAAGGTTCGGTCCGCCCTTGTTCGAAATAACTGCCTTAAGCGGAATGATCTTTGTGGCGGCAATGTCTTTGTCAATATCGCCGGAAAGGCGCAATGAATCCAGCCACCAGATGGGATAGGTGTTGATATCGATCTTGCCCACAATTAGCCGACCACCCTCCAGTGTACTGGTTCCGAAGTATTCAGCGATGCCCTCATTGAGCCATTTTTCCAACTTAAGGCCGGCGACTTCAGCATTGAGCTGATGGGTCGCTTCATGGACCATCCAATGGTAGGGATTAACCTCCTTGTCGGAGTAATACTGATGACAGTAGGGCCTGCGATAAAAGGCCTCCGCCCAGCCGGAGAGCATATTGTACTTTTTAAACTCGTCCCGATCTTTGTACAGCTTCAGTTTCAGCTTTTTCGGATGGGACACTTGTTGATTATCAAAGAAATGGGTGTAGCTTTCAAACAGCGCTTCGGCAATGCTAAGTATCTGGCGGGTCTGAGCATCGGTGGCAGTTGAAAAGCAAATATAATGCCCCGATTCCAGCTTGAGCGTATGAAACCATGGCCGCTTGATATAGCCGAAAATCATCAGGGCGACACCTAACAGTATCAGCAATCGGATGTCTTTTTTTGACAGCTTGAATTTCATCCTGTAAATTCTGCCTGAGAATATTCCTGGTTATACGAACAGCAGCAAGCTGATCGCCGTGGCAACCATCGCTATGGTTTGTCGGTATCGGTTCTGAACGGCAATGCCGGCAACTTTGCGGCGTTGATCAGATTTACATTGGGCACCGCACAGAACGCATAACGGACGACTTCGGGCGTTGTATCCCCGCAGGACAGAACCACCGTTTCGCCTTTGATCTGTCCGGTAGCGGCCTTCCATTGCCGACTCTTTCCGGCCACCCAGAAACCCCGGACCGCTTCGCCGTCGGTGGTCGCGAGGCCTTCGGCGTTTTCATAAGCAATCACAATCTCATCCGAATGAATCGTAACGGATTTCATTTTGGGACCTTGGGCGAGCAGTGTCTTTCCCAATGCATCCCGTTGAGCCAGCAGCGCAAGACGTTGTCCGATCGGCGCCTTGTCAGGGGGATGAATGTTATTCGGGTTTCCCAAGTCAATTGTGTTGACGATGCTGGTGTGGGGCAGGTCAAGGATTTTCATTTGCGATTCCCGTATCCAGGCCCAACTGTGAGCGGTCGGGTCCTTAATGCTTTTACCGTTGCGAACCACTTTGAACTTCGGAAGCATCACAACGAGCAGATGCAAATCATCGTGCTGCCACAAGGCCCTCATTCGCTGACACCATTTCTGTAAGGATTGACGATATTGCATCATGTCCTCGATCGACCTGGCATTCGATTCGCCCTGATACCATACGATCCCACGGACCGCATAGGGAGCGAGGGGATGCAGCATGGCGTTATAGACAATGTTGGGACGGGTGCGGAGATAGATCTCATTCTCCCTGGACCACTTTTGGCCCTTGCCTGCTCTTTTGCCCGATTCTGCCTTTTTTATCAATGACTCGACCTTTTGCCGGTCGTTTTTTTCAAAATCCCGCATCATCTGGTCAAAGTGCGGCAGTTCTTCGGTCATGTCCTTGGGCATCCATCCTTCAAGCCAGGAACTTCCCCAGCAGGTTAAAATGATGCCGACCGGAATATCTAAATCCTTCTGCAGGTGATAGGAAAAAGCCAAGGCCACCGCGCTGGGAACCGGCCGGCTGCTCCATTGCCCCTGACAGCGTTGGCTTGGGGCCAAACTGACGGTCCGTTTTACCTCCATGCATCGGATGGGACGGCCCTTCCTGTTCGCCAGTATCTGTTTGCTTCCGGCCATCTTAGCATACGGCATTTGCATATTGGATTGGCCGGAGCAAATCCAGACATCGCCGACTAAGACGTTCTTGCAGGTGATTGTTTCAGAATCTGACGTCACCTGAAACTGATAAGGCCCTCCCGCAGGGATCGCATCCAATTTAAGTTTCCACGATCCGTCTTCGGCCACCGTTGCCGCAGCTTTTTTGTCGGCAATCGTCACGCGAACTTCACTGGCGGGTTTGCCCCAGCCCCAAACGGGAATTTCGCTTTGGCGCTGGAGGACCATGTTTTCAGAGAACGGGGACCCCAACTCCAAAGGAAGCGCTGAACCCGCGGATATTAAGGTTAAGCAAAAAAATAATATCGATTTCATCATGGTTTTCCTTAAATTAGATTCTATGCATTGTCCTTTATCAGACGAACAGTAATAAGCTGATCGCCATGACGGCCATGCCGGAGATGAGCCCCCAGATGCACAGGTGATGTTTGCCGTATTTTTCGGCGCTGGGCAGCAACTCGTCCAGTGAAATATAGACCATAATCCCGGCCACCGAGGCGAACAGCAAACCAAAAGTAATGTTGTTCATGAACTTCCACAGCACAAAGAACCCGATCAGCGCTCCGACCGGCTCGGATACGCCGGACAGGAATGAGTAGGTAAACGCCTTCTTGCGGCTGCCCGTTGCATAGTAGATCGGCACCGAAACGGCGATGCCCTCGGGGATGTTATGGATCGCGATAGCCACGGCGATGGCGATACCCAGGCCGGGGTCCTTCAGGGCGGCCGCGAAAGTGGCCAGCCCTTCGGGAAAATTGTGAATCCCAATGGCCAATGCCGTGAACAGACCCATCCGGTGCAGCTTTTTGAACTCGGCTGCCTTGCCGGAATCTTCCATTTCGCCGGTTTCATGGATCTCGTGGGGGTTCTCGAACGAGGGCACGAGTTTGTCAATCAGGCCGATGATCCCAATGCCCGCAAAAAACGCGATCGTCGTCGCCCAGTAACCGCCCCGGGGGCCCCATTCTTCACACAATGCGTCCTTGGCTTTCCAGAAGATCTCGATCATGGAGACATAGATCATCACGCCGGCGGAAAAACCCAGCGCCACCGACAGGAACGAGGTGTTGGTTCGTTTTGTAAAAAACGCCAGCGCACTGCCGATGCCGGTCGCCAAACCGGCGAACAGCGTCAGGCCGAATGCAATCGAAACGGTTTTCAGGTCAAATTCCATACACCCCCTTTATCGGTATTACGGACATTTTGCAACAGGAATTTAAGAATTGTCCGCTCGAGGAAACCAATAATTTCTTGCAATATCGCGGCGGCTTGATACGTTAATGAATCTAAAGTGCAACCAGTTGTATGTATGTGGAGATTGTCTATGAACAGACGAGATTTTATTAAGATGACCGCGGGCACCTCGCTGGCGGCGATGCTGGCGCCGGCCTATGCGGCGGAAAAACCCAAACAACCCAATCTTCTTATCATTCACACGGACGAGCATAATTTTCGCACGCTGGGGTGTTACCGCAAACTGCTGAGCAAAGACCAGGCATTTGTCTGGGGCGAAGGGGTCGCGGTCGAGACTCCGAACATCGACTGGATCGCCGAACAGGGCGCGACCTGCACCAGCTTTTATGCAACCAGCCCGGTGTGTTCGCCTTCGCGGTCGTCATTTGTTTCCGGAAAATATCCGCAAAGCACACCCGTCGTCGGAAACGATATTCCGATGCGGGATGACACTATCACCTTTGCCGAAGTTCTTCGCCGCGGCGGGTATGCGACCGGCTATGCCGGCAAGTGGCACCTCGACGGCAGAGGCAAGCCCCAATGGGGCCCGAAACGACAATTTGGGTTTGCGGACAACCGGTATATGTTTAACCGCGGACACTGGAAAAAACTCAAGGACACGCCGGATGGGCCGCGTGTAGCCGCCGGAACTGACAAGCGGCCCAGCTATGCCGTTGACGGAGCCGACGAAAAAAGCTTCACGACCGATTTTCTGGCACAGAAAACGATCGATTTTATCGATGCCCACAGTGCCAAGCCGTTCTGCTATATGCTCAGCATTCCGGATCCGCACGGGCCGAACACAGTTCGCGCGCCGTATGACACCATGTATAACCACTTGAAATTTCAATTGCCCAAAACCGCCAATAAGTCCACCGAAGGACTGCCGTCCTGGGCGACAAAAAGCGGCGGCAATAAAATGAATGCCAAACAGATGTCGCTCTATTTCGGCATGGTTAAATGTATCGACGATAATGTCGGAAGAATTCTTAAGACCCTGCGCGAAAAAGAAATTTTGGACAACACCATTATCGTCTTTACCGCCGACCACGGGGACATGTGTTTTGAGCACGCCCGGCACAACAAACAGATTCCGCTGGAGGCCTCGGCCAAGATCCCGTTTGTTATTCATTGTCCGACGAAAGTCAAAGCCGGCACCGTGGTCCGTGAGGCCATGGGATGTGTGGACTTTATGCCAACGATCCTTCGCCTGATGGGACAGAAGCCCGCAGACACGGAAGAAGGACGCGACTGCTCGGAATTGTTGATCAGCGGCAAAGCGCCGATGGACTGGAACGATATTGTCTTTTTTCGTCAAGGCGGTAAAAACGAGGAGGCATGGGTTGGCGCTGTTACCCAGCGGTACAAACTGGTCCTGTCAAGCGATGATAAGCCGTGGCTGTACGACCTGGCCGAAGATGCCGATGAACTGGTCAACTATTATGACA
>JBDLJN010000049.1:0-16498 GCA_039714335.1 Planctomycetota bacterium | reverse complement strand
CCTTGTTATTCGCTATCGGCCTGTTTTTCCTTGTTATACTGGTCAATGACCTGCTGCTGCACATTCGGCGGGGTGGGCTCGTAGTGGCTCAGTTCCATTGAATAGCTGCCCTGACCGCCGGTGACGCTCTTGAGTTGGCTGTTATAGTTGGACACTTCACTCAGCGGGACCTTGGCCTTGATGACCATCATGCCGCCGGCCAGCATATCCTGACCACTGACGCGGCCGCGTCGAGAAGCCAGATCGCCGGTGATGTCGCCCATATTCTCAGCGGGAATGGTGATCTCGATATCGACGATCGGTTCCAGCAGGGAAGGTCTTGCTTTGCTCAGGGCATCCATAAAGGCGCCCTTGCCTGCGGCACGGAATGCGACTTCTTTGGAATCGACGGCGTGATACTTTCCGTCATAAATCGAAACCTTTACATCCTGCATTGGGAATCCGGCGAGGTAGCCGTTGCTCATGATATCCTGAATACCCTTGAGGACGGCCGGTTCAAATTGACCGGGAATTGAGCCGCCAAAGATGTCCCAACTGTATTCCAGAGACGGGTCGGAATCCCGTTCGATCGGTTCGATCCGAAGATAGACCTCGCCAAACTGGCCTGCACCGCCGGATTGCTTTTTATGGCGATAGTGGCCTTCACCCTTGCCGGTGATCGTTTCGCGGTAGGGGATTTTCGGGGGTTTGGTGTTGACATTAATTTTATAACGATTTTCGAGTTTGCTGAGCATCACCCGCAGGTGCAGATCGCCCATGCCGTTAATCACCAGTTCCTTGGTCTGGGTGTCATGCGAGACCGTAAAACAGGCATCCTCGGCCGCCAGTTTTTCAAGCGCGACGCTGATTTTACCTTCATCGCCGCGAGACGCCGGTTCCAGCGCCAACGCGAACATCGGCTTGGGCAGGGGAAGTGTCTCAAACTTTCCGGCGAACTTGCCGTCGTGGACCAGGTCACCGAGCTTTAATTCATCGATTTTTGCAAGTGTTACAATATCGCCGCAAATACCTTTGTCAACTTCTTTAACATCCGCACCCTGCATTTGAAGCGGGTGGCCGGGACGAATCGGCTTTTTGGCATCATTGACCATCAGATGGGTGCCGGTATCCAGCGAACCGCTGAAAACGCGGATCGAGGCGTATTTCATATTTGAACGGGGATCGAACCCGACGCGGAAAACATGACCGGCAAAGGGACCACTCGGATCTGCCTTGACCTCTGTTGTTTCTTCGCCGTTGATGAGTTTGGCCGGGGGTACATCGGCCGGAGAGGGCGTACAGTTGGCGACCATGTTCAGCAATTCCTTGATTCCGACCTCGCTGCGGGAATCGGTGAAGACGATTGGCACGATTGTTCCGGCCAAAAGGGCCTTAACGAAAACTTCTGCGACTTTTGCGGGCGAAACCTCTTCGCCGCCAAGGTATGCTTCCATGAGTTCGTCATCGGCTTCGATAACACTTTCAAGCAGATCGGTGTGTGCCTGTTCGGCATCCATCACGGGTGATTCGCCGCTTTGATTGTTAACGCAATCGATCACAGAGGCCTTGTCTGCTGTCGGCAGGTTTGCGCAACGGCACTGCTGGCCGAATGTTTCCTGTATCTGTCCGATTAGTTCCACCAAATCAACATTATCCGAATCGACTTTGTTAATCACGATGATGCGGGCCTTATTGGCATTGGTTGCGGCCTGGAACAACTTGCGGGTGTTCATTTCAATCCCGGCGGCGGCGCTGATGACGACCACAGCCGTTTCCGCCGCTGCAATACTCACAAGGGCCGGGCTGATAAAGCCGGGATAGCCGGGTGTGTCGATGATGTTGATGCGTTTGCCATCGTAATCAGCGTGCATCAGGGCCGAATGAATCGAGTTGCCACGTTCCTTTTCTTCGTCGTCAAAGTCGCCGACGGTGTTTTTCTCGTCGATGCTGCCCATACGGTTGGTGGTGCCGGTGGTGTGCAGAATTGCCTCAACCAGCGATGTTTTTCCGCTGCTTCCGTGCCCTAAGAGCACGATGTTACGGATGTCCTTGAGATTTGCCACTGTCAATAACCTCCATTATCTAAGATCGTCTCTTTACATAAAAACTTAAAGTTTACACGACTCTTTGTGGTGAGGCAAGTACAAAAATCAATATCAAAAGCGAAATACGGCCAGAATTATATCTACTGAGGCATAAAAGACATAGGAAGTCCTTATTTTGTAAATTATCAGCCGAATTCCCTTGTATCCTGATAGCAGAGGTTCTACAATAATAAGTTGGAAAGGCAGAAGGCTAAAATGCATACAAGCTTAACGATAATTATTCTTGCGAGCATTATGATTCCGGCGGTGGGCACATCGCCATTGACACCGGAAAATTATTCAGTCAGCGAAGTGATTCGCGTTCTGGGTCCGGATTCATTTGAATGCCGCCTGAGCAATTACAAACCTGCTCCTCATGTCCGTTTTCGTGTATTACTGCCGGGCCTTGACACTCAGAAGACTGATGAGCGGTCTAAAGAACAACTGGCAGATCGATTGAAATCTGCAAAATACATCGAACTTCGTAATGTTACATTCCGCAGTTATTTTCGCGTTGAAGCGGATGTATGGATTGATGGACATCCGTATTGGCGGAGACCCGACTTAAAAATAGTTCCGCCTGAAAAAGATAGCGAAAAGCAAACAACAAAACAGTCCGCCTATCAATTGCTGTCTGCTGTACCGAAACGGCAACCTGCCGAACAGAACGCATCAACCGGGAATCGTTCGGTCACCATTCGAACGCTTTTGGAGACACCGGTTGATTGCTCCATGCTCAGAGACGACACACCGCTTTCCGAGGCACTGACGATTCTGTCCGAATCTGTCGAACCGCGTTTACCGCTGGTGATTCTCTGGGGCGATTTACAGGCCAACGCAATGATCGAAAAAGACACTCCGATCGGAGTCGCCGGATTTAGGAAGTTAAAATTGCGGCAGGCACTGAATATTGTTCTGCATTCAGCGGCTGGACGTGGGCCGAAACTGGCACTGATTTCAGGCGGTGGGATTCTGACACTGAGAACGCAGCAGACGTTGCCGAAGGGCATGAAACCCCAAGTCTATGATACAAGGGATATAATGGCGATGCCGTCAACAGCAGGCTTCTATAACCAAGGCGGGGGTCATAACAGGGGGCAAAACGTCGACCGGAGAAGACCTGCCAGAACGAATAGAAGCGGCGGCTTTGGCGGCCGTTAATATGCATCACAGAGACGTTCTGTCTTCCGATTTCAAGTCTGCGATCGGTTCTGTTGCGTTACCCAGTTTTCCTTTAATGGCCATGTCGCGAAAGTCAGCGGAGGGATCGTAGAAGGTTTCGTTTAGATCAACGGTATTGATCATCAGGCCTTCTTTGTGGTCTTCCAGTTGCTGTACGATCCGGCCATCCGGTTGGATAAAGCAGGATGGATACGGACAAAACCAACCGCAGGAGTTGGTCATGCTGACCCAGAGGCCGTTATTGGCGGCGTTGGCCTGCATGGTCTGCCGCATGATCTCAGTATGCATGCTTGGACCTTGCTGGCGGGCATTGTAGAACGACTGAAAGATGCATTTAACGCCGTCTTTATATAACTCCCGGTACAATTCCGGAAATCGCAGGTCAAAACATATCAGCAGCGAACATTTCACACCGTTGATGTCGAAATGCACAAAATGGTCGCCGGGAGTGTAATTGTCAAAGTCGATTTTCGTACAGAAGCGTTTATCGTACCGATCCACAAGCTTGCCTTCCGGCGAGACCAGGTACAGTGAATTATGCGGCTTATTCGGTTCGGCAAGCCGATGGCTGCTGCCCAGCACCAACCACACCTTCAATTGACCGGCCAGTTCCATGATCTCCAGTGTTTTCTCTTTGAGCAGGTCCCAGTTGTAGCCGTCAAATGAGGGAAAATCAACGCTTGCATAACCGCTCAAGGCACACTCAGAAAAATGCACAATATCAGCCCCTTGTTCAGCGGCCTGCTGCATCTGTGCCCGTATATGGGATGCATTGGCATCTACATCCGCACTGACCGGAAACTGACACGTTGCGATTTTGATAACTTCCTGGGCCATTTCGGTCCCCGTTTATTCCAGTCCCATGGTTTCCGGCAAGTCGAACAGGATGTTCATGTTCTGGATCGCCTGGCCGGAGGCGCCTTTGATCAGGTTATCGATTACCGAAAACACGACGACCTTGCCTTTAGCAACTGTTGGGAATACATGGCAATAATTCGTCTTGGCAACATTTTTAACGGCAGGGGGCTTTGAGGTTACCTGCACAAACGGTTCGTCTTTGTAGAACTCATTATAAATCGCATTCAATTGCTCGGCGGTCACATCCTGTATCGGATCGGAATAGGTGCTGGAGATAATGCCCCGGTCGAACGGCCCGACATGCGGCTGAAACAGCAGTTCGACGAATTTGTCCGCAACTGCCGAAGCGACCTGCTCCATTTCCGGCATATGCCGATGAACACCGACGCCGTAGGGGTAGATGTTTTCGTTCATATATGGAAAATGGAACAATGGTGATGGATTCTTGCCGCCGCCGGATACGCCGGTCACGGAGCTGACCACAATTCCGCTCGGCTTGACAAGCCCGTTTTTCAGCAGGGGGGCCAGTGCCAGCGAAGCGCCGGTCGGGTAACAGCCGGGATTGGCGACCAGATTGGCCTCCTTGACCTCCTCCCGGAACAATTCCGGCAGCCCGTAAGCCGCGCTATTGAGGTTTTCTTTGTCCGTATGCGGTACATAATACTTCTCATAGACCGCCACATCTTTGAGCCGGTAGTCGGCGCTGAAGTCAATGACTTTGACGCCGGTGGCCAGCAGTTTCGGCACGAATCCCATCGATACCTTGTGCGGCAGGCAGCACAGGGCAACATCGGCCTTTGAAGCGAGTACATCCAGATCCAGCGGTTCGATCATCATGTCCAACCGACCGGCCAATTGGCCGAAGGTATCGACAACGTGGCCGCATTCCTCGGGTAGGGCGGTCAGATAGGTGACCTCTGCCTGTGGATGCCGCAGGATGATCTCGATGGACTCAACGCCTGTGTAGCCGCTGGCTCCGATGATTGCAACGCGTATCATAATGCTGTCCTTTCGTAATGCCGGCTTCCAGCCGGCAGTTCACTCTCTGTGTTCTTGGTGGCAAAAGTTACCACAAAAAAAGCCGCCATATCCGGCGGCTTATTGTAATCGGTAAATTGCAGTAATGCAAATTAACGTTTCGAGAACTGGAAGCTCTTGCGGGCGCCGGGTTTTCCGGGTTTTTTCCGTTCAACCATACGGCTGTCACGGGTCAGATATCCGCCGTCACGAAGCTGCTTCATCAGGCTGGGGTCATAATTTTTCAATGCCCGGGCGATGCCCAGCATAACGGCTCCGGCCTGACCGGTGGTGCCGCCGCCTTTGACGTTGACAAATACATCCAGAGCATTAAGTGTATCGGTGGCCTTCAGTGGAGCGGAAACCGCATCGCGGTCTTTTTCCTGGCTGAAATATTCATGCACCTGTCGCTTATTGATCATCAGTTCGCCTTTTCCGGGTTTGATGCGGACACGGGCGATGCTGCTTTTACGACGGCCGGTTCCCCAGATGAATCCACCCATATCCGGCTTGGCGGGTTTGGCGGTCACGACGGGTACGGGAGCCGTTTCAGCGGTTGTGTTTGCCAGATTCGGATCGATCAACGGGCTTTCGTTCTGTGTTTCAGTCATATTCGTGTACTCTTATCCTGTTACAGTTCCATTTTTTGTGGTTGCTGAGCGGCGTGGTCATGTTCGGGGCCGCTGTAAACTTTCAGCTTTTTGTACATATGCGCGCCCAGCGTATTCTTGGGCAACATGCGTCGAACGGCCATCTCGACAATGCGTTCAGGGTGGCGTTCGGCCATCGTTTTATACGGGATGATCTTCTGACCGCCGGGATAACCGCTGTAGCGCTGGTATTCCTTGGTCTCGGCTTTGTTGCCGGTCACGCGGACCTTGTCGGCGTTGACGACGATGACAAAGTCGCCGGTATCGACGTGGGGGGTGTATGTGGGTTTGTCCTTGCCCATGAGCTTCATGGCAACCTTAACGGCCAGACGACCCAGAACGGCCCCGTCAGCATCCACAACGTGCCAGTTACGCTGAACCGTTTCTTTTTTCTCTAAAAAACTCTTCATATTCGTTCCAAATCTCTAGATACACTATTCCTATCGTTTATTGAAAGCGAGTTATTATAATGGGTTAGAATAATCTGTCAACCGCTTTTTTTAATAAAAAAGCCAAGATTTCAGCTTAAAATATGATATTTTTAGTCGAATTGATACAAATTCCATTTTTTTAGACTGGAATAACAGGACTTACAAGGTATTTTGTTGAATTTTCGGCTATATCGTGGAAACTAGGAACTCAGAATCAAACCGTCGAGCTTTAAAGGCAGGAGAAAAATTATAATGGAAGAAAGCCAAATGCAGGGACAAAGCGAAGAACTTTCGCCGGAGGTGCTTAAACGGGCGTTGAAGGCGTTTAAGAAGCGGCTTAAACTGACGGCGCTGGATGAGGATTCCCGGCTGGGACGCGGGGCGTTCTCAGGTGGAGCACAGGGGGTTTGTGCCGTTCAACCGCCGAATCAGTATCCGCCGGAAGTGTGGGCCGAATTGTGCCGGCAGGGCAAACTCCGCCACAGCGGACACGGGTTGTATGAGTTGCCGAAAAGATAAATTAACCGCGGAATTCACGGAATAACACAGAAATGTCATGGGTGGACATTGATTCGGCATCCAGACGTCGGGTAAAAATAGTATGCCGCCCCGTTGGGGTTTTGGGGGATGGGGTGGCTCCTGAACCCAGGGCGATGCCCTGGGTTAAAATATCTTGGGCTTTCAGGCCATGTATGGAATTTTTCTGTTTTTATTAGCGTGGGCACGGCCCACCCTTTAATTGTATGCGGCTCTGTTGCCGCAAGGTAATAACCCGCGATTATCGGTGGCCACGCGCCACCTTGTCACATAAGCTTTATCGGCTCATGATGACATCTGCAATCACAGGGCCGGTCGTTCCATATTTTCTACAATTTTTTTGCCCATCCTATCCGGCTCCTTTGGGGTTTTCAAAAAAGGCCGGAACGAGTCCGGCCTTGAATAAAGTCAACAACAACGCGACGATGCAAGCCGTCCGATTTAACGATAGCGTTTTTCGAGTACGCTATCGGGGAGCTTGCGCTCCCGCGCTTTTGCCCGCTCCATGACTGTCGCGGCTCTGATATATCAAAACCCCCGCAAACGAGTTGCGGGGGCTAATAACAAGCTGAAGCTTGAACTCTTACCACACCGACTCAGGCAGATGCCTGAGCTACCTTACGAGCAGCCCATTGAGTTTCCGCAGTTGAAGCAGCGGTAGCAGGTGCCGTTTCTGACGGTGATGGATCCGCAAACATCACAGGCCGGGGCATCGTCCTGGAAGTCCACGAATTGTTCGTTGAACTGCTTCATCGCCGCGGCTTGTGTGCCATCGGGATTATTCACAATACCGGCAACCACCTCAACCGCTTCCTCGGCCACCTTGCCGAAGCGGTCGCTTGCGGGCTTGGGTGCCGCGGTCGAAGCGGTGGTTTTTGCATCGCCGGAGCCGGATTTTTTCTGGATGGCCTTGACCTGATCGATCTTCTTGGCAAGGTCCTGGGTCTTCTGGACCAGTTCCTTGGCGGTGTTTGAGGTTTTGTTCTCAGAGGGTGTTACGACCGGCGTCCGGTTGGGGGTGTTCTTTTCCGCATAGCCGGGGATGAACTGGCAACCCATCCAGCAGAAGATGTAGTCGATCAGACTCTTGGCGAACGGGATGTTCTTGTTGGAGGTCATGCCCGCCGGCTCAAAACGAGCGTGACGGAACTTATCGACCAGCGTGATCAGCGGCACGCCATACTGCAGTGCCATCGATACACAGGTGCCGACCACATCCATAAGCCCCCCAACGGTGCTGCCCTCCTTGGCCATAGTGATAAACAGCTCACCAGGTTGTCCGTCCTCGTACAACCCCACCGTCAGATAACCTTCATGACCAGCGACGGAGAATTTGTGCGTAATGCTCTGCCGCGTTTCCGCCAGTCTGCGGCGGAACGGACGGGCTGAAGCCACTTCCTCCGAAGCCGTCTTCTTCTTGCCGCTGGTTTTTGAATCGGTATTGACCGGCTGGAGGCGTTTGGAACCGTCGCGATAGATGGCAACGGCCTTGAGACCCAGCTTCCAGCCTTCCATATATGCCGAAGCGATTTCTTCGGCGGTGCTTTCTCTTGGCATATTGATCGTCTTGCTGATCGCACCGGACAGATAGGGTTGTACGGCGGCCATCATCTTCAAATGTGCCTGGTAGTGAATGTGTCGTTTTCCGTTCTTGGCCTTGAACGCACAGTCGAAAACCGGCAGATGCTCTTCGCGGAGTTTGTCGGTGGTTTCGATGGTGTCGTCGGCGTCGATCGTATCGCAGACGGCCTTGATGTCTTCGGGGCTGTAACCGAGGCGATCCAGCGCCATCGGGACGGTCTGGTTGACCAGTTTGAGCATCCCGCCGCCGGCAAGGAGTTTGTATTTGACGAGTGCGATATCCGGCTCGACGCCGGTGGTGTCGCAGTCCATCATAAAGCCGATGGTGCCGGTTGGCGCCAAGACGGTCGTTTGTGCATTGCGGTAGCCGAATTGCTGGCCCGCGTCGAAAGCGTTGTCCCATGCGTTCTTGGCTTCGCTGAGAAGATCTTCGGGTGCGTGTATCTCCGGGATATTGTGAGCATGTTCGCGGTGCATCGCGATGACATTCTGCATGGGTTCTTTGTTCTTTTCGTAACCGGCGAACGGACCCTTGATCGCGGCCAACTCGGCGCTGACGGTGTAGGCGGTTCCGGTCATGATCGCGGTGATCGCCGAGGCCCATGTGCGTGCCTGATCCGAATCGTAGGGCATGGCCAAACTCATCATCAGGCAGCCGAGATTCGCATAGCCCAAACCGAGCGGGCGAAAGTCGTGGCTGTGTTCGGTGATGCGGGCTTCGGGATAGCTGCCGTTGTCGACGAGGATTTCCTGCGCGATGATGAAGATACGGATGGCGTTCTTGAATCGCTCGATGTTAAACGAGCCGTCTTCGTTCCGGAACTTCATCAGGTTCAGCGAGGCCAGGTTGCAGGCAGAGTCGTTGATGAACATGTATTCGCTGCACGGGTTGGAGGCGTTGATCGGACCGGAGTTGGGGCAGGTGTGCCACTTGTTGATCGTGCTGTGGTACTGCAGGCCGGGGTCGCCGCAAATGCGCGTGCCTTCGGCGATCATATCCATCAACTCACGGGCCGACAGATCCTCAATATCTTCGCCGGTGGTCACGGATGTGGTGGTCCATTTGTCGTCTTTTTCAACGGCATCCATGAAGTCATCGGTCACACGAACCGAGAGATTGGCATTCTGGAACATAATGCTGTTATAGGCATCGTCGGGGGTGTAGCCCGATTCGATGAGCGTCCAGGCCTTCTTTTCTTCTTCCGTTTTGCAGGAGACGAAGTCCTTGATGTCCGGGTGGTCGATCATGAGCGACTGCATTTTGGCGGCGCGGCGGGTTTTTCCGCCGGATTTAACAACGGCGGCGATCTGGTCGTACACACGCATGAAACTCAGCGGGCCGGAGGGGTTTCCGCCGCCGGAGAGCTTTTCCCTGCTGCTGCGGAGCGTTGACAGGTCGGTGCCGGTGCCGGAACCGTGCTTAAAGAGCATCGCCTCGCTGCGGGCCAGACGCATGATGTCATCCATGGTGTCTTCGACGGACTGGATGAAGCAGGCGGAGGCCTGGGGGTATTCGTAGCTGCTGGAGCAGGGGACGGCTTTGTCTTCGGCGGTGTCCCAGCAGAAATTGTGTTCGCTGCCCTTGACGCCATAGACATCAAACAGGCCGACATTGAACCAGACCGGCGAGTTAAATGCCCCGTACTGGTTGACGCACAGCCATGTCAAGTCCTGATAGTAGGTTTCAGTGTCTTCCTTGGTTTTGAAGTAGCCGTCTTTGAATCCGCGGTCGGCAATGGCGCGGCAGACGCGGTGGACAAGTTGCTTGACCGAGTTTTCCCGTTGGCCGGAGTTGATATCGCCGTAAAAATACTTACTGACGACGACTTTTGTGGCCAGTTGGCTCCAGTTTTCGGGCACTTCGACGTCTTTTTGCTCGAAAATCGTCTTTCCGGTTTCGTCGGTGATCCTTGCCTGACGTTTTTCCCATTCGATTTCGTCGAATGGATGGACGCCGGGCGCTGAGAAGTGCCGTGCTATTTTAAGCCCTTTGTTACTTCTTTTTTCCGTGTTTTCCCACGGTTTGTAATCAGAGTTAATCATGCTCCCATCTGCCTTTGGAATCCGTTCTTCGGACATTCTACACCTCCCTGCATAATACAAGATGTTGGATAAATTTTCTTCTGGATAACAACATATAGCCAATAAGTTACTACGTAAATATACAGCCAGCGGGTCATGATGCAAGGGGTAAAAAATAAAAAAATTGTTAAAAATTCGTTAGTGCTTGAAAATACAAGATTAACAGACGAAAAAAAACTTTAAGGACTGAAAATCATAAAATTTATGCCATTTTGGCATGGTTTTTACTTGCTCGAAGCTATTATCCGATCTGTCGTCGCTGGAACAGGGCAATGGCTAATGCAAGAATTCCCGCCGTATACAGGCCTGAATAGGTAACTGCCAGAAGCAGGTAATCGGCCGGAATGGTCGCATTTTCATAAATCGCATCACTGACCCAGAAAAACTGCAGATTCGGGGTCAAAATTGATCCGATTTTGGCCCAGATATGCTCGTCGACGAAGCGTCCGAATATCCAGTCGCTGATGAGTCCGAGCAGGAAGATACCAACACAGAAAGTGAGGGTTAAGACCTCGTTGAAACGGGTAGAAAAGAGGATCGCGAGGGCAACCAAGGCAAATAATGCCAGCAGGAGAAGCCCCGATGCGATGATGTCGAACGATTCAAAATGGTTGTCGGCGGGGTTAAATTTCCATTCCCTGTCAACAAAAATCAAAAACAGGATTCCAAATCCGAAAAATATCGTCCCCAAAGTGATCCCTGTTGACGGGAAATTCCAGCCATAAACATAGTTTAAGAAAGCAGTTATGAAAAGCGCTGCCAAGGCGGCCGCACCGGCCGCGGTGATGACGGTCCAGTCAATCTCGTCGCTGGCGGTCTCGAGGACGCCATGCCGGATAACCATCAAAAAAGCCATCGTGATCAATAAATGGGCCAAGGCGACCGCCATTGAAATACCCAAAAACTTTCCGATGACAAAAGTGGGGCGGCTGACGGGTTTGGAAAGCACGGTTGTGATGGTTCCGGACTCGATTTCTTCGGTGATGGCGCCGGTTGAGGCGAAAACCGCAATGAACAAACCCGCAAGAAAAAGCGTAGAAAGACCTAATTCACGCAGGAGCATGATATCCTCATCGAGGGTGTACATGCTGACAGCAGGAGCCAGAAGCATCAAAAGCAGGGAGAAAATAATGATAACTGCGTAGATGGGCTGACGCAGTGTTTCGATGAATGTGTTCTTTGAGATCGCTAAAAGTCGCAGCAATGGTTTTTCCTTAAGATAAAGACTTCAATAGTTTCTTAAAATGTGGTATTATTCTACGCTTTATTTCGGATTTTGTAAAGACGAAGATTGCTTTTCGGAGCAAGATTATTTAATCTGTACCGTTTCCATCGCGATGGAGTTCGGTTGTTTTTACAGTATTCAGGGACATAAAATAAAATATAGCAGGAAATGCAAATGAATTTATCGCCGCGTAAAGCCAAAACCATTTCGGTTATCGCTTTTGTTTTAAGTTTGTTCTTTTTTGCCTTCACGCTCATCCTCGGTGCGTTTTCAGCAACGCTGGCGATGTACCTGTTGAGTTGGCAGATCCTTTCCGGTGTTTTGATCTGGGGGGTTCTGATCGCGCAGTTTTACCAGCGCACCCTGGCCGAACAGGAAAAACTGGACATGGGCCAGTTGTCTAAAGCCGCTGACCAGGGGACCATTTTCAGCGGCGGGGGCAACCGAATGGCCATGATGGCCGTGGCTCAAAAGCGGCTGGTATTCCTGGAAAAGTGGGTGGTTCCTGTTTCTGCGATTCTGATCGCAATCTATCAGATTGTGATGGGGCTGTTGTTATTCAGGGGGAAAGTGCTCGATGACAGCCCGGCGTGGTCGGACCCGAAACATCTGCTGCTGAGTGCGGCATTGATGTTTGTGGTTTCATTTATCGCTTTCTTATTCAGTCGATATGCTACGGGAATGAGCGTGGAGACCGAATGGAAGCCCTTGCGGGCCGGTGGCAGTTATTTGCTTGCGACCGCTTTGCTGGCATTTTCCCTGGCAGTTTCGCTGGCGGTTGCACTGTTTAAGCACTCGCAAGGACTGACCGCACTTAACTACATCATTCCCTTGCTGCTGATCGTTCTTGGCGTAGAGATCATATTGAATGCGATTCTGGATATCTATCGGCCGCGTGTGGCAGGGCAGTACAGCCGGGCGGCTTTTGACAGCCGTATCCTGGGCTTGTTCAGTGAACCGGGCGGTATTCTGCATACGGTGTCCCACACCATTGACTATCAATTCGGATTCAAGGTTTCGCAGACTTGGTTCTATAAACTGCTTGAAAAGGCGATTATGCCGCTGGTTTTATTTGCTCTGTTGGTCCTGTATCTGATGAGTTCATTTGTGGTGATCGGTCCGGGGCAGGCGGGGGTGATTGAGTATTACGGCCATCCTGTACGGGATTTAGCACCGGGTCTGCATGTAAAGCGGCCCTGGCCGATTGAGACAGTCTATGTGTATCCGGTCGACCGGGTACAAAAGATCACAATCGGTTATGCAGGGAAACAGACCGATGAAAAGGCCTTCCTGTGGGGCGTAAAGCATTACGAAGAAGAGTATAATCTATTGGTTGCGGTCCAGACGGATTCATCAGGCGATGATATCGGTGCGGTGCCGGTCAGTATTGTTCAGGCGAGTGTGCCGGTTCTGTTTCGTATTTCGGATGTTCGCAAGTATATCTATAACCACAAGGATTCGCGCCAACTGCTGGAGGCGATTTGTTATCGTGAACTGACGCGCTATGCGGTCAGCGCAAAGATCGAAACGGATGATTCGAAATCAGGTGGCCAGCAAAGTCTTTTGGGTGCCGGACGAATGGCGGCGGCCAGCGAATTGCAGCGGCGCATTCAGGATGCGGTGGACAAGGCCGATTTGGGGATTGAGATTGTGCTTCTTGGTTTGCAGGGGGTGCATCCGCCGCCGGAGGTGACCAAAGAATATGAAGAAGTGATCGCTGCCGTCCAGGAAAAGCAGGCCATCGTGCTGAATGCTCAGGCCGAAAAGATTCGGATCCTGACGGAGTTGGGCGGGTCCATTGCTGAGGTGGATGCGTTGTACAATCTCGCATTGGAGCTTAAGCGGTCAAAAGAACTGAGCGATGAGCAGAAGACCGAGCAACTGAGAAAAGCGTTCGGGAGTGTGGAGGGGAATGTTTTCAGAATATTGCGCCAGGCGGAGAGCTATGCGTTTGAGCAGGTCAATCTTATTAAGGGGCAAGGACTTCGCTTTGCCGGGCAGGTGCAGGCCTATCATGCCTGGCCGGAGTTTTATCAGAAACAGCAGCGGTTGATGACGCTCGAAGAAACGCTCGAAGAGGTTCGTAAGTATGTCGTTGTCGCGGACAATGAAGACGCCTTGATCTATATTGTTGACTTGCAGGAAAAACTCACGCAGTCGCTTTATGATATGGATTTGGGATTGGAAGAAGAATAAAATTCAGATTAAAGATCAAATAGTAAATATCAAAATTAAGGATTCGGCCTTTGGCCGGAACTGTTTTACAGAACAGGTGTTGTGTTAAGTATATAGGACAAAAGAATGAAGAATTACTGGACAATTTTAAGTGTGGTGATCGTTGTTGTGATCTTGCTGATGTCATCGGTTCTGTATCAGGTTCGGGAGACCGAGACGGTTATTGTAACGCGGTTTGGTAAGCCGGTTCGGCCGGAAACGGAGCCGGGATTGAAAGGGAAATTTCCCAGACCGATCGAAGTGGTGCATCGATTCGACTCACGCAGCCGCTTGTTTGATGATACCCCGATCGAAGAGATAAGTACCGCCGGCGGTGAGTCGATCATTCTCAAAAGCTATGCCGTCTGGGCGATTGCCGAACCGGGTGTTTTTCTGACTGCCGTTGAGGATGTTGAAAGTGCTGAGGATACTTTGTACACCCTTTTACGAAAGGCACAGAACTCGGTGGTCGGAAAACATTATTTCAGCGAGTTTGTCAATACCGATCCAAGTAAGATTCAGTTTAAGCAAATCGAAGATGAGATTCTTAGCGAGATTCGCGCCGAGGCTATGCAGGAGTATGGTATTGCGATTAAAACCGTTGGGATCAAGCTGCTTGATGTTCCTAAGGATGTTACGGTGAAGGTTTTTGAGCGAATGAAAGCGGATCGAAACCGTAAGAGAGACTCCATTCTTGCCGAAGGCAACGCTAAGGCCGAACGCATCCGAAGTGACGCCGAAGCCAAACAGAAGGAACTGTTGGCGGTGGCGACGACTCAGGCCCAGGTGATTAAGGGAACGGGCGACGCTGAAGCGGCGAAGTATTATGAAATGCTCAAAGAAGACCCGGAACTGGCGATGTTCCTTCGCAATCTTTCGGCACTGAAGAAGATTCTGGCGGAGAAAACGACCATTATTCTGGGGGTTGAGACCGAGCCGATCGATCTGCTCAAGGGGATTCCGGATATTGAGCCAAAGCAAGCGACTTCAGGGACGGGGAATTAAACTATGGCAGATCATCACCACAGTCAAAAGTGCTGTTCGGCTGGGTCTTCGCCTCAGGACGAGCGGATATTAGATGAGCAGCTTGATGCGGCGGGTCAGTCGTTGCGACGCGCTTTGAAGATGAGCTTTTCGATTCTGAAGGTCATCATGGTCGTTTTGCTTGTCGTATTTGCGTGCAGTGGTATTTTTCAGGTCCAGCAGGACGAAGAAGCGATTCTGCTGCACTTTGGTGAGATTAAGGGGCCTGTTCTTAAACCGGGCATCGAGTTCGCGTTTCCAGAGCCGATTAATGAGATTATTCGCATTCCGGTTCAGCGGGAATTATCGATTCCGATCGATTCGTTTTGGTATTATGAAAGTCCTCAGGAAAAATTGCGCAAGGTCAAAAGCACGGCTACCGGGCCACTGGATCCCGTGAATGACGGATACTGTCTGACGCGCAATGACAGCTTGGAAGGGATGGCCGGAACGGACTACAATATCGTTCATTCGGCGTGGACCGTTACCTATAAAATTAAGTCGCCCAAGGATTTTTTCGAGAATGTTTATATTCGGGATCGCGAGCCGGGAGAGGATATGCTGGAAGCGGCGGCCGATACGCTGAACCCATTGATTATGAGTTTGGCCTCTAACGCAATCGTCAGGACGATGGTTGAGTACACCATTGATGAAGCGGTCAAGAATGATGCGAAGATCGCGGGCGATGTGAAACGGATTTTGCAAGACAAACTCGACCAGGTTCAATGCGGGATAAAGATCGGGGATGTTCGAGCCAGCCGGATCGTCTGGCCGCGACAGGTCGATGAGGCGTTTCAGGCGTCCAGTAAGGCACGCCAGGAAAGTGACCGAATACGCGTTGACGCAGAGTCCTATAAGGAGATGCTGCTGACCAATACGGGGGGTTCCGGGGCTGAGGATATTCTCGAACAGTTAAAACAGCCCGGACTTTTGCAGGAACAGAAGGAGCAACTGGTGTCAAAACTTTCCGGGCAGGTGCAGTCGGAGATTTCAGAGGCCCGACTGTATCGTACGCAGGTCGTCGAAGCCGCCAGAGCCAACGCCGAATACCTGCAGAAAATTTTGCCGGCATACCGAAAGAATCCTGAGTTGGTGCTGCAGAAGATCTATCAGGATGCGATTGAGCAGGTGCTGGCCGGCGCGGATGAGAAAATCTTTATGCAGACCCGTGAAGGGCTGGCCGATGAGATTCGTCTGATGCTGAATCGTAATCCGAATATCAAAAAAGAGAAGGCAAAACAGAAATAACAATGCAAGATAATTATTGGCTTAATTGAGTATATAGACTATGGCACATTCGCATATTGGTATTAAATCGCAGGAACTTGAACACGGTCATGGCGGCACGGAAGGTCAACAATTCCGCGCCAGTTTGGCATTTTTAGGGGCGCTGGCCGGCGGAATCCTGATTCTGACCAGTAAACTGGGCCAGATTTCCTGGATGATGTGGCTTTATGGCTCCCGAACCGATGTCAGCGAAATGATCGCGATGGTCGGTGCGATTCTGCTGGGTTTGCCGCTGGTGATCCATGCGGTCAAGGGTATCCTGCACGGGCATATGCATATGGATGAACTGGTCGCGCTGGCGGTGATCGCTGCTTTTGCAAATGGTGATTATGTCGAGGCCGGTACGGT
>JBDLJN010000048.1:0-16508 GCA_039714335.1 Planctomycetota bacterium | reverse complement strand
AAACCGAACCGCTCGCTGGGCAAAGGCTACAGCGGCGGGCGTGTCGCAGCACCGGTCGTGGGTGAGATTCTGGAAAACACGCTGCGGTATTTGGGTGTAATTGAGGAACCGGCCGTTATTGATCAGCAGCAGATGGCGGTTCGATAGGTTTCTTTCCGACATAGCCGGCTTCATTGCATAAACGCAAAATCCGATGGCCCAGCGGGGCGGCTTCACCGGCACCTCGTAAACCTCGCTCCACCAACACTGCAACAACGATCGAACGGCCTGAATCATCTTCTGCAAAACATTCAAACCACGCATGTTCAGGATTTTGAGTCGATCCGGTTTTGCCGTAGATCGTCATGTCTCTGTCGAACAGAACACTTCTTTCGCCGGGCTTACTAAATTCGTTATACGCCGTTCCATGGGTTTCATAGACAACCGCTTTCATGCCGTCCCGAACCACAGACAGGGTGTTTTTTGAGATGGGCAACTTTCTCATGCCGGTCTCATTGTACGGGTCTTTTTCATTATAGACCAGGCGGGGCAACTTATACAGGCCGCCGCGGACGATCGTTGACAGCGCATTGGCAACCTGTAAAACGTTCACCCGCAGACTGCCCTGGCCCATGCCCCACCATTTCTTCTCATTGATCGGCAGGGGTTTCAGTTCAGAAGCCGACGACACTTTTGCCGGAACGATGGCATATTCCAGACATCCCCAGGACTGACTCAAACCGCGATCCTCAAAGTCGATACTCGCCGGACCCTCCATAATGACAGGTGTTTTCAGGATCTTCTGACCGAAGCCGAAATCAAACAGCCATCCCTGTAACTGCTCACCCGAAAGGCGATGTGCCAGTTGCGAGAAATAGACATTGCAGCTGCCGCGAATGGCGTTGCGGCCTGTGTTCTCGCCCGGCCAATAATCATCGTGTCCTCTTCTATAATTTCTTTGCAATAGACACCGTGGCCACCCTTCGGGCGGCATGTCATGCCCTGAACAGGAGATGGGGACATAAGGAGAGATTTTTTTCTCTTCCAGTCCGGCGACAAGAATTAATGGCTTGACGGTGGAACCCGGCGGGTAGGTTCGTTCCAGGGCTCGGTGAATCAGTGGTTTTTGAGGATTTTTAAAAACTGTATTGTATTTCCGGCGAATCTTATTTAGATTGAATGTGGGAATCGAAGTCATTGCCAGGATATCATTATTGGCGACTTCCAAAACCACTGCAGCACAAAGCTTATTTCCGTGCGGCAGCGTATTGTCTGCCAGCAGGCGCTCGACCTTTTTTTGCAGGTCGATATCAATGGTCAGCCGGACATCGCGGCCGTGCCGGGATTCTTTTCGTTCCAGCAGATTCCCTTCAACATCATATCTAACCTCGCCGCGGCGGCCGCGTAAAACAGGCTCATACACTTTTTCAAGCCCGAACTTTCCAACGACTTCCCCGCGGAGGTAACTCATGTATTTATCATCTTCAAAGATCCCGGCCTCGCTTTCTCTCCATGGGGCAACCCAGCCGATAAGATGGCACGCCGTGGTGTCATAAGGATAATAGCGTTTGGCCTCGGACATGATGGTCAACTGCTTTCGGTGAACCAGTTCTTTTTGTGCATACAGCAGATCCTGCTGTGTTTTCAGTTCCACAAGGGGATAGGTTTCTTTCATGACGCCGAGCTTCGTTCCCGCGATTTCTTCGAGGGGGATCGCTTCTCGTTCTTTAAGATAGGTCTTCCGGTCCTTTTCAGGGTACTTCCATATCCAACCGAGCCAGCGGGCCTGTTCCCAGATACGATTGTTGATCTGTTTAACGTTCTCTTCGACTTCTTCCCGCGATACATCGGCAAGCTTCCAGGCCAGTTCGATGGATTCTTCCAGGTCTTCTATCGGCTGCCTCCATTTGTCCTCATAAAATTCCCGTTCGACCTCGTCGCGAGTCTTATCTTCGGTGATTGCCCGGAGAATACGTCCTTCCCGCCACCGCGAGTCCATGTAACGCGTCAGTTGGTAATTGATATGGAGAAAGAATGTGGGTTTGTCGATTGCCAGCTGCTTGCCGTCACGGTCGAGGATCGTCCCGCGAACGGTGGGGCGCTGCTCGGGCTTCCGGATCCGCATGTTCGCCAGTTCCTGCCGTGCTTTTTTGGTTTGAAATGTTTGCAGTGTCAGCAATCGCCCAATGGCGATGATCGAAGTGCCCACACAAAGCATAATTAATATTTTCAGGCGATAATGATACATTGTTTATTAGTGGTAAACCCGGGATGCACGTGTTTTTTTAATATTGGCCCAGCCGGATAGCGCGGCAAGGATTGACCAGAGGATCGGACTGATAACAGCCGAATAGATGCCGACGAAAAACATGATGGTATAATAGTTGTTCTGAACATTGTGTTCTTTGAAGAACCCCAGCCAGTACGAAAGTGTTTCCGCAATCAAATAAACCACGAAAACCACCAGTGCTTTGAAAACTGCCCGTTGTACCAGCAGCACCTGGTTTGCCTGATTCAGCAGCAGTCCTATCAGGCCGAAACAGACGGTATGCGGGCCCATCGGGCCGGCTATGATATCGGCGGCAAAGCCGATCAGAAATGAACAGATGATCGCGTCCTTTGTTCTGCAGGCAAGTGCATAATAGACCAGCAGGGTGATCAGAATGCTGGGGCCGATATACCGCCCGCCGACCGCAAAGAGTTTGAGCAGATTGCCCGCCTCAAGCAGTGTCGCGATCAACAGGATGATGAAGAATACAAACCAGCGCATGAATTACATTTCCTATTCAGTCCGTTTCAATAATGTTTCGTCCGCGACGATCACAGCCACTTCGCCGAGTTGTGTCATGTCTTCGGCAGGCAGTACGGTGATATCCCACAGGAGCGGATGCTGTTCATCTTCTTTGACCTGGACGACTTCGCCCGCAACCAGCGGTATATTCAGCTTATTAGACACAGCCGCCGCATAGACCGTATCGCCTACGCGAACGTCCGTGTGCTTGTGGATCATCGAGATTTTGCAGCCATTGGCACCGTTGCCGATCATCATGGCGCCGATGTCTTTTTTGGTTCCGTCCCGGCGGATACGGACTTCCACGCTTTGCTTTGTATCTGTCAGTAGTCGGACCCTGGCGGCCGTCTCGGATGTTTTGCTGACCACGCCGATCAGCGAGTCGTTCTGCTCCGACAGAACATATTGCCCAGCGCGTATGAAGCTGTTTTCGCCTTTGTTAATGACGACTTCATTACTGTAATTACTAACCCGTCCGGTGATTTGCACCATGACCAGCCCGCCTGACAGTTCCGGCAGTGTCGCCCGGACTTTTGCAATGCGTTCGCATTCTTTTTGCACGGCAAGCAGGTGGGCCTCGAGGTTCTTAAAATCCTTCCAGAGTTGCGTGTATCCTTCACGGCTGAAGGTGTTTTCGAATTCCGGCTGCGGATGCAGTGTATTGACCTGGGCATCCCGCCCGATACGCAGGACCGAGTTAAAAGAAGCATAAAAAGCCAAGCTGATCTTATCAGCGGGTTCTATGAACAGCACCGCACCTGCGAACAGGAGTGAGAAAAAAATGCTGGTATTTGAAAAATGGACATTTCTACCGGCCATAACATGGAATTTCTATCTTGAAAACAACACATGTCATTATACGGTCCTAACTCCACCCGCTGTCCAGCGTATCTTTCCAGATTTCCAGGTTTTCAAGATACACACTGGTTCCTCTGGCAACGCAGGTCAGGGGGTCCTCGGCATGAACGACTTTGAGTCCGGTCGAATTGGACAGAACCTTGTCCATGCCGCGTAATAATGAACCGCCGCCGCAAATACTGACACCGTTATCGATCAGATCCGCGGCCAGTTCCGGCTCGGCCCGTTCCAGGGTTCGCATGACCGTCTCAATGATCCCGGCGATGGGTTCTTTAAATGCCTCACGAATTTCTTCACTGGTAATGACGATCTTCCTCGGCAGGCCCGAAATCGTGTCGCGCCCGGCGATTTCCATGGTCATTTCCTGTTCCAGCGGGGCAGCGGAGCCGATTTGTATCTTGACCTGTTCGGCACGCGATTCACCGATCAGCAGATTATAGGTTCGTTTGAGATGGTTGATCAGGGCTTCGTCAAAATTATCCCCGCCGATGCGGATCGACTCGCAGGTGCTGATGTCGGCCAGGGACATGATCGCGACTTCGCTGGTTCCGCCGCCGATATCGACAATCATCGAAGCGGTGGGCTCGGTTACCGGTAGACCGGCCCCGATTCCGGCGGCCATTGGCTCATCCACCAGATAGACTTTGCGGGCGCCGGCGCGTTCGGCACTGTCAATCACCGCACGACGTTCCACGGCGGTAATACCGCTGGGAACCGCGATCACCACACGGGGGCGAAACAGCCCGCCGCGACCGTGAACTTTTCGGATAAAGTAACTGAGCATGGCCTCAGTGATCTCAAAATCACTGATTACACCGTCTTTGAGAGGACGAATGGCGGTGATGGAACCCGGTGTCTTGCCGAGCATTTCCTTTGCGACAAGACCGACGGCTTCGCCATTGTTCAGGACTTGATTGGTGCCTCTGCGAACGGCGACAACGGAAGGTTCGTTTAGAACGATACCTTCGTTGCGAACACAGACCAATGTGTTGCACGTGCCCAGGTCAATCCCCATATCCTTGCTGAACCAACCGAGAATTGTGTCCAGTATCACTTTGACTCCCTTCAAATTTGGACTGCCGGCACAAAAAAAACGTCTTGTACTTTAAGGCCCGGATACATATCCGTATTCAATCTCAGGCCGGCATACTCTTGCTTATTTTGGGGCCTTAGCAATTTTCAATAATGCGTCAGGACCGTAATAGTTTATACACTTCACCGTCACAAACACAGCCGAGGCCAGAACGGCCAAGCAGGCCAGCGCCAAAATAGCGGTATAAACATCACTGCTTGGACTTGTTGCTTTTTTTGCCATATCGTATCCCGTCCTCTGGCTATAACTGTGTGCTTGCGGTGTCGTTGACCTGGGGCTGCTGTACCATCAGGCCGATGACACCGGCACACCGGTTAATATCGACATTCGTGATGACCACGTCACACATAAACCGATCTCCGCGGGTAATATGGAAAAGCATTTTCTCCGTTACCCCGTCAGCGGAACCGACTGTGAGCGTGACCAGTTTTTTATCCACTTCGGCGACCAATCCCTTGATATCTGCTTCGGAAGGGGTGGTCGTGGCGGCAATAGCCGTTCGGTCCGGAACCGGTGTAACGGGAACCGGTGCGGGAATGACCTCTCTGGCCGGTGTGCCTGTCGATGTCACGCGGTTCTCAAGCTCTTTTTTCTGCTCGAGCAAACGTCGACGATCGGCCTCAACCGCCTTCAGTTGAACGATCTTCACATAGAGTTCGTTCGTCATCTGAGTCAATTCTTTCTGGCTCTTGATCCCTTCGGCCCGCGCCTGGTCCAGTTTTGTCTGTGTTTCAATCAGAGAGGCCTGCATGTTGTCGACACTTTGCTCAAAACCGGTCATGACCGCTTTCCAGCTGTCGGCATCTGCCTGAGCCTGGGCGGCTTTCTGTTCGGCCTTGAGAAGGTCGGTGTTCAGATTACGATTGTCATCTTCGAGTTTCTGAAGTTTCTCCTGCAGTTGTGTCTCCAGGGTTGAAAACTTCTTGGCCTGATCGTTGTAGTGCTCTGTCTGACTTGCCATCCCCAATTGCAAGCCGGTACTCGTAGTTTTCTGCTCCTGATACCATCTCTCGTAATTGTTGGCGTTGCCCACGAATGTGACGACCATGCCAACGAGCAGAAGAGAGAATACAGAAAGCAGAACAGCTAAAATTTTTGTTAGAATACTCAAAATAAGTCCCTTTCACCTCAATGGTTACGAAAACACCACCATCCCGTTCTGACGCTGCGTGCCAAGGGCGAACAAAGCCCCGCAGCACACAATTTATAGATAACGACAATTCTACGCCGAATTCGGGGGCGGGTCAAGGTTTTTTTCGCTATCTTAACACTTTATTTTGTCCGGTTTTGCGAACATATCCACGCACAGTTCATGCCGGTCAAAGCCGAAAACCGCTATTTCAATTGCATAAGGACGGATCGGGCAGCCAATAACTGAGTATTTGGAGATTGACTGCTCAGTGCCTTGGGTAAATAAGTATTTAGTTGGCTGTTTTCAAGATATCCAATAGCCATTACCGCCATTCCGTTTGCCATACTTGGCCTATTCAAGTCAGGTGAGGTCTTAAAATATTTCAGCACCTCTTCCTGGCCGCGATCATCCCCCAACCGAGCAAGTTGTTCAGCAGCGGTCAAACGAACTTCCAGTATTTCATCCTGAAGCATTTTGGCAATTGCGTCTCGTGATTCGACGGTATTGAGTGCCCCCATGCCGCGGATGCCTATGACACGGTCATCGGCAAACTTGCTGATCAAAAGTGCCCAGAGCTTGCTGCGGTACATCCGTTCATCACCTAAGCGGGCGATGGATTCGACGGCCTGCAATCGCACTTTATCGGCAGAGTCGTCGGCCTGGAGGACTTCGTAGAGTGGTTCGATATTATCCGGGTTGCCAATTTTACCCAGCAGCAGGGTGGCATTGGCCCGAACGGTCTGGCCGGGGCTTTTGGCAGCGGCACGGATCTGTTCGACAAATTGCGGATAATTGAGCTTTACCAGTGAATAGGCGGCTGCGATCCGAACATTGGCATTGGGGTCATCCAATGCCTTTCGCACGATTTTTTCACAGCTAAAACGCCGCGTATCGCCCAAAGCAACCATTGCGGCAAAACGCACCGGGACAACCGGATCGGCGGTCAGCCGGGTAATATGCGGGAGCATGTCTTTTTGGTCGGTTTCGACCGTTATCTCGATCGCGGAACTCCGCAGATGGGCATCCTTACCGGTGAGAGTATCTTCGAGAATGATCATCGCACGGGCTTTGAGGGATTGCGTGCCGGCCGTCTTTGCCGGGGATGTCGATGAACCGCTGCGCGGCTCTTGCGTACATCCGGCGACAACCAGTGCGACCAGGATGATGCCAAACAGCAGTTTTTTTACATTTGATCCTTTTTGGCTATTTTTGGCTTCCATAGCCCATATATCGACAATAACAGGATTAAACTCCAGCCCGTTCCCAGCAGAACATCCAGCCACCGGCCATATCGGCTGAAAAATGTGATGCGGCTGTCGATTGGGATAGAATCGACAAACCAGCCGGCTACACCTTGCCGGTCCATGGCCTCATCGGGCAGATTTCCCGCCGCATAGCTATTGCGGATTTTGCCGGTCGGCTCGATCAGGCAGCTGATGCCCGTATTGACACTGCGGATGATGCTGATGCGGTTTTCCACACAGCGAAAGGTACTGATGGCGACTCGCTGGGCCAGTTCCACCATCGGCACGACCTGGCGCTCCTTAAAATGCACATACCAGCCGTCATTGCTGATATTGACCAGCCAGTCCGCCTTTTTATGGCCGTCCGTATCCAGCACCAGCTTTCGTGTTACAGTCGGGTCGGTATCTTCATAGCAGATCAGCACGCCAAAGCCGTATTTTCGCCCGTCTGCTTCGATCTCATACCTCGTATAGTCTGTGCCCGCCGTTAAGGAATAGTCGTAGTCATAAGGATTAAAAAACATAAAAAAGCGGTAGAGCCACTGGATATTTCTGAAAGGAATATACTCACCGAACGGTACAAGATGGATTTTGTGATAAATCTGCGGGTCTGCGGTTCCGTCCGGCCGGTACAGGAACGCGGAGTTGTATTGGTCCGTGGCGACAGGTTGGCCCTGTTGATAGTCAATGCCGACACTGGTTGCTCCAAACACGACATACCCACGGTTGTTGATGTGTTTCAGTATTTGTTCACGATAGCGGCCCGGGGCCGGAGTGGGAGCGGCATCGATGTAGTCCGGATTCATCGCAGCCAGCACCATTGTTTCCGGCCAGCATACCAGTTTTGCTCCGGCGTCAATACATTTTTCGCTGTCAGTGATCAGATCGTCCAGTAGTTCCTGAGCGTTGTCCATTTCCTCCTTGACATAGGCCGGTACATTCGGCTGAACCGAACCCAGCAGCGGCCCTTCGGTCTGATAGCTGGGCGTTTCTCTCAAGCGGTGGTTACCATATAATAAAGTGCCCGCCAGTAAAACATGAAAGGTGACCAACTGGACAACTCCCCCAAAGCGGTACCAGACCGGTCTCTGTTTTTGTTTCGGAGTGATGCCGCATTGTTGTTTTTTTTGTATATGTCTTAAGATCAGTCTCGCCAGAAGTCCGTTTCCCATTGCGACCAGCACCGATACCCCCAGCGTCCCGAAGATATCGCAGATCTGAATCAGCCGCAAGTGCTGGTATTGACTGTGGGCCAGGTAGTACCAGCTAAATCCGGTAAACAGCCATCCCTGAACCGCTTCGGCACCGACGAATATCAGCGGCGCTGTTAAAAACAGCGACCCGTTTTTTTGCCGGATGAATCGAATGCTCAGTGCCATCAGCGGCCAGTAGCACGCCTGCACGATGCTGAATGTGATGTAGCCGGGCATTGTGACAATCACCAGCCAGTACAGATTGCCGAACCAAAAACACAGCCCCCCCAAATATGCACAAATCATAAGCCGCCGGGCTGAAATATCCGGCCGGCAGGCCAGTATAAACGGAACCCATGCGATCCACGCCAGCCACGATACATTCAGCGGCGGATGGATCACCGTCAGCAGTACCGCCGAAGCAAGCATCAGCCCCAAAATCGCAATGAAACTCAACTGTTTATTTTTCGTTTTTTGCTCCATAGCAGAAAATCTTTCAGTACTTCCTGTACCAATTCTGTGGTGTAAGTGTTGTTCATGCGGATTTCAAACTGGCGGGTAAAAATTTTCAGCAGTTTTTCGTTTTCGATGATTTTCGCTGCGTCCAGACCCATCTCCACAAACAACCGCTTGAGTTCGAGATACTCTCTGGCGTCTAAATTGCCAAAAAGTGTCTGTCGGTGTTCGCCTTTGAGTTCTTTGAGCCGTATTTTTGTGTTTTCGACGTAGTTTTCCGAGATGTCAATGCCGCAGTAGTTCCGTTCCAATTGCATCGCCGCCGCCGCTGTCGTGCCGGAACCGTTGAATGGGTCCAGTACCAGGTCGCCCGGATTGGAACTGGCGGCAATAATGCGTGCCAGCAGCAACTCCGGCATCTGGCAGGGGTGCCAGCTTTGCCGTTCCTTGAATGTGCCGCACACGCGGGCGTAGGTATTCCACACATCATCGGGGATTTTTCCGGTGGTGTTGGCGCGATTGTCATTGTATATCAACTGCCGATCCGACGGCAGTCGCACGGCCAGGTCATTGAATGTGCATCCCTTTTCGTCTTTGGCAAAATAGAAAATGTGCGTATGTGCCCGTGAGAACTTGGTCTTTCCATGCTGGCCGAAGGTATAGTGCCAGATGATCCAGTTGCGGAAGATCAATCCCAGTTCTTCGCCGATAATGCGGATATGGGCGGCGTATTCGGCGCCGATGGCAATATAAAAAGAACCTGTCGGTTTAAGCGCATTGACACACGCCGCCATCCAGTCCCGTGTCCAGTGCAGGTACTTATCTTTTTTGAGTGTATCTTGATATTTATCGTATTGATAGCCGATGTTAAACGGCGGATCGGCAAAGACAAGATCCACGAATGGCTCTTCAACACCGCTAAGCAGTTCAATGCAGTCGCCGCAGATAATCTGATTTTGAAATTTTTGCATGGGCGTATCATAGCGGTCTTTACGACAATTTCAAGAACCAAAATAATCTGCGTTTTTGAGTGCTTATTGCATATTTCAGGATCAGGAGCGTGAGCCGAAATAGAAGCTGATAATGCAGGACAGGGCGATTGCGACATGCCAAAGGCGTTCATGATGGCCTGCAAGCATAATAATGCAGAATACAACGACGGCCCCTAAGACAATCAGGGCTTTTAGATGGTTCAAACAATTCAGCACTGTTGCATGACGCACATGTGGGAGGATTTTAGTGAGCAGGTGTCCGGCGATGAACCCTGTTAAGATCAGGAAAAATTCGATATAGGCCGGCTCCATGAATCGTTTTCGAGCCAACAGAACGATGGCGCTGATAAAAAAGCCGATAATCAGAACATTTCGAATGCTTCCTGACGGCAGTGACAGTGGGGACTGAAGCGGTGTCGCAACATCATAAAATCGCTTTTGTGTGCCGTCTTTTTTCCTAAAGGCAAAGTAATAGCCGGTAACGGTTAGCAGCAAACCGAGCAGATAACCGGGTGCCGTAGAATTGATCAGGATCAATATCCAGCAGCTAAGGGACAGCAGGATCGTTGTGACGGCGCGGATGCTGCCTTTGGGCAACCCCAGTGGATTTGCCAAAGCGATCTCGTCAACGGAGACAAAGCCGACTCTCTGAGAATCTTCATCGATAAGCACATGAAAGGTTTTGCTGCAAACCGTGCAAACATAATCATTGCAGTCATGAAGTTTCTCTCGAATTTCTGTCCCGCAGCCGGGGCAGTAAAAGGTTTTGAGCTCAAACATCACCACTCTCCTTCGTTCAAAGGCATGTTAAAGTTATCCCTGGTGGTCCGATTACGGAATTTACGCATGTGCGTATCATATAGGGCGTGACCGTAATTTCAAGGGCTACTTTGTTGTTTTGGGATTTTCGCCTTATTCAGGATTTGGGCCTTATGGAGGATGCCCTGAAATGAGCGGTTGTGTTTGTCGCCGAGATAGTCCAGCGGGCAGACTATCTGAATATTATGCGAACCGATCAACTTCCCATCGACATAGAGCGAGGTCTTCTTTTTTTTACCGACAAAGGTCAGTGTTACCTTCTGATTGAAAGGAACTTGATAGTCAAACATCAGTACATCCGGCCGATGCGAGGTTAGCGGGTCAAATCCCGGCGCCTGTACGGCTCGCACGCAGGCCACGCCGCGCCGGGTGGTTTTCTCTTTTGTTTTCTTGTCCGTCTGTGTGTGGGTCAGGTCGAGATAAAAGGTTGCCAAATCAGATGACAGCAGCACATCGTTTTTGAGGGCGTCGGACTGCCGGGTTACTGTGAAGGATGCGGTCCATGGATATTCCAGATCTTTCGGGCTGTCGGGAAGGTTTAAAGCGTGGTGGGTGTTGGCGATAAAATGCATCGGCTCATCTTCATGCGACCAGACAACGCCCTTGGCGGTGGCCTTCGCTTTGCGGGTTAGAAGTCGGACCGTTGGAACCTGTTCGACCGCGGCCATTCGTTTTGTAAACGCGTCATAGCCGTCCGAGCCCTTGGTGCCCCAAAGTTTTTCCGAAATGGCCATCATGCTGGGCAGTGCCAGCCGGGCGATTTCCTTCCAGGTATAACCGGTCGGGCCGCCGTCGTTCCAGACATGCAGCTTGCCCCCGAGCAGGCCGGGATCTTCGGGCTTGAGGACGCCTTGTTCATTTTTTAAATTAAAAATCAACGGCGTCCATGTGTCATAAATGAATGAATTGTTCACGCCGTAATAGGGCATCCCCGGCACAATGTAGGTGTAGAAGTGCGAGGAATTGACAAATGAATAGCCGGCTTTGGATTTATTGATCGCGTCCGTTGTTTCCCACATATCGATCACGATGGATGTGTCCGGTTCGGTGGTTCCGGGCATGTGTTCATAGCCGGACCAGATGCGAACGGTTTTGCCGTGTTTGTCCTGCAGGTACTTGCCGAAGTGGTTGATATATTTCCGGAACAACTCGCCGGTTTTTTCGCGTTCGGCCTTATCTGTGATTTCGTGCAGCCGATACTCATCCGTACCGATATGGATGTATTTGCTGTCGAACAGGCCGGCCACTTCGTCAAAGATCGCCTCCATAAAACAATAGGTTTCGTCTTTTCGAATGTCCAGATAGCACAGGCCAAAACCGGGGTGGTTCAGGGCCGGATGTGCCAGTTCCGGCTTGAGCATTGTAAACGCCAGGGCGTGTCCGGGCGAGTCGATCTCCGGGACAATACTGACCCCGTGCAGGGCTGCGAAGTCCTGCAACTGGCGAATTTGCTCAAATGTATAATGCCCGTCTTTGGACGGCAGGTTAGGGAATTTCCGACTTTCAAGGCGATAGCCCGGATAGCGTCCCCAACTGTTGTCATTCAGGTGCAGATGCAGTTCGTTCAGCTTCAGCCAGCCCATCATCCGAATCCAGTCTTTCAACTGCTCGACCGGCATAAACTTTCGTCCCACATCCAGCAGGACCGAACGCACCGGATAGGCGGGGCTGTCTTTGATTGTACCGCGGGGCAGTTTATTTTCGTTGGCGGCCAGCATCTGCAGAATCGTCCGTGTCGCATAGAATGCTCCCTGCGGCGTGGAAGATGTGATCGTTACCTCTTTATCGATATTGATCGTGTACGCCTCCCGGCCAAGATTTCTATCGATGACCAGCGAGAAAAGAGTTGCGGGCATATCATCTTTCACAGAGCGGTTTGCCTTCGTAATTTCGAGGAGTTCTCTGGAAAACAGCGATGTAACAGAATGGTATGGGGCTGATTTTGATGTCGAGATTTCGACCAGGGCGGCTCCGATCTCAAGATGTCCTTCCGCCGGTTCCCACGACCGAACGGCGGGGATTGTGCCTGTATTGGCCCAGGCGGCGGAGATTGAAAAGACGAACATCATCGCAGACAACTTCCATTTGTTGCAGACAAATACCATAACTGATTCCTTTCAGGCAACTAATTTTCGATAGTGATGACTTTCTGGTCGGTCAGGACCTTCCCGCTGAGGTAATCGGTGAAGGTTACTTTGACGGTGTACTCTTTTTTCTGAATCGAAGCATTTCCCAGCGGCAGTTTGATGCGATAATAAGCAGCGAAGATGCTGCCGCCCCAGGTTGGGTGCAGTTCATCCGGTTTAACGGTCCATTCGTCCAGTTTGGCCTTGTCCGATGCCGCGTTCAGATTCCACAGTTCGATTTTCACTTCCCCGACGGCTTTTACATAGTCTAGTGCGGTATCCAGCGGCTCAAGATAGACAACCAGTGTTTCGTTTGTGCCGTCTTTGTCCTTGTCGTAGAAGCCGGTGCGTTTGCCGATGCGGATTTCTTCAAGCGTGTCCAGCGCTTCCAATCGAGCCGTGGTATCGAGAGCCGACAGTGTATTGACCTGTTCGGTCAGTTGGGTGTTTTCGGCTTCCAGGGACTGAACCCGCAGGGACAGCTCCGTATTTTCCTGTTCGCATTCTTTAAGGGTGTCCCAGGGCTGCTGGTTTCTGCCGCCGCATCCGACCAGCATCGCGATCAGAGCAATCAGAATGAAAATATCGATCCATCGTTTCATCGTATTCTCCATACAAGGCAGCACAGGCTTCCAGCCTGTGTCCTATATGTTTTATACTCAGGCAAGATGCCTGAGCGACCTTGGATAAACCGGATTTAGTGCTTCGGATTTTCCTTAGCCACATGCGGGGCCTTTTGCAGAACCTTGTCCGCCAGGCCGTAGGCGATGGACTCATCGGCTTCCAGCCACAGGTTGCGGTCGCAGTCTTTCTCGATGTCTTTGGCATCTTTTCCCGTATGTTTGCTCAGCACATCATACAGCCGCTCCCGCAGACGCAGGATTTCTTTGGCCTCGATCTCCAGATCGGTGGCCGCTCCCTGCATCACGCCGGAGATCAGCGGCTGATGCAGCAGGATCCGACTGTTGGGCAGCATAAATCGCTTGTCTTTGGCGCCGCCGGCGAACAGGACCGAGCCCATGCTCGCTGCCTGACCGACACAATACGTCGCCACATTGCAGCGCAAAAACTGCATCGTGTCATAGATTGCCATGCCGGAGGTGATCACGCCGCCGGGCGAATTGATGTAGAAATGAATATCGGCCTCATCGTTCTCATTGCTCAAAAACAGCATCTGGGCGATGATTAGATTGGCTACGTCGTCATCCACGCCGCCGCCGAGAAAGATGATCCGGTCCTTCAGCAGGCGGGAGTAAATATCATAGGCCCGTTCGCCGCGGCCGCTCTGTTCAATAACAATCGGTACTAAATGACTATTCAACGCCATAATAATTCTTCCTCGCAGGGGTTATTTTTTCTTTTCTTTTGACTTTTCTTTGTCCTCTTCCGGCGCCTCAAGCACATCGTCGATCAGGCCGTATTCCTTGGCCTCTTCGGCAGTCATGTATTTATCGCGTTCGGTTTCCTCGGCGATCTTTTCCGGCGTCAGGCCGGTATGCGTTGCCAGCAAATCATTGATCGTTTTCTTGGCTTTGAGGATTTCCTCGGTCTGAATGCGGATGTCCTCGGCCTGTCCGGTGACGCCGCCCCAGGGTTGGTGCAGCATGACCTTCGCATGCGGCAGGGCGTGCCGGCGACCCTTGGTGCCTGCGGCCAGAACCACCGCGGCGCCTGACTGGGCACGGCCGATGCAGTAGGTGGCTACCGGCGAGCCGATAAATCGGATCGTGTCATAGATGGCCATGGTGTCATCCACGCTGCCGCCGGGGCTGTTGATATACAAGCTGATCTCCACGCCGCGTTTAAGATTATCCAGGTACAGCAGTTTCATGATGACCTCGGTGGCCATGCGGTAGTTGATCTCGCCGATCATAAACACAATGCGGTTTTCCAGCAGTAGATCGTCCAGCGTCATCTCCCGCATCCGCTGATACCCCGGCTGCTGCATCCGCGGCTGCATCGCATTGTTTAATGTTTCCTGGTGTTCACCAATCAATCGATAGTGCATGTTGAGTCCTTAAGTCGTTAGTTAATAGTCGTTAGTGCTCGCGTTTTCCTGCATTCCTGCCTTATATCGTCATTTTCAGGCCCAAAGTTCACCCCAACAGTCCATTTTTGCCCAAAATCACCGGTTTTGCGTCACTACATTCATACATTCTGATCTCCCTGTATTCCTGAACAGATTTCTACCCTCTCATCCGGCCCTTTGCAATAAGAATCTCAACTTTCCGAAGTCAGCGGATGTCTACAGGCTGCTGCGCAGAGAATGTGGCCTATTGCATTTAGAACAGGCTTAAAATCTGTAATCAAGGGGACTTTACAGAAAATATGCAACAGGTCGGGGATTGGGGCGTTTATTGGAAACAGAGAAGCGAAAAAAAATTTCAAAAACTTTGAAAATAGTGCTTGAATCTGCTTGAGCGTTTCTGTATTATCCGTGGCCCTTGTCGCAGTGGCGGCGAGGGCGTCATGAAAAAATTTTGAGATTTTATGAAATTTAGGATTGACGACGGGTTCAAAAGGTCATAAAATTATATTTTTGGGCCGATGAGACGGACAAGTGCAAGACAACGCGGTTAAAACTTGCCCGTTTTTTAATTCTCGCTGTGAATAGCGTAAATTAAAGACCCAGAAAGTTCTTTGACAAGTTAACAGTTAGGTACCATTTGCTTAAATGCAGCGAGGCGTGGGCCTTGAACCGATCACGATTTACGGTTCAAGTGTCCCCCAAAAAACCATATATTGGTGTGAATTAACCTCCGGCTTCGGCCGGAACGGATCAATTGGTTTTCTCGTTGCGTGAGCGAGATTTTAAGTTGATTCCAAATCATGTCAGGATACCGTCCTTCGGGACGGGTTCTACAATACAAATTGAAGAGTTTGATCCTGGCTCAGAATGAACGCTGGCGGCATGGCTAAGACATGCAAGTCGAACGGACTATTTTGAAGAGTAATCGGATTCATAGTTAGTGGCGAAAGGGTGAGGAATAGATAGGTAACGTACCTTTGGCTTCGGAATAGCTCATCGAAAGGTGGGGTAATACCGGATGATGTCATCTGTTTAATTCAGATGACCAAAGATTTATCGGCCAATGAGCGGCCTATCTCCTATCAGCTTGTTGGTGAGGTAACGGCTCACCAAGGCGACGACGGGTAGCGGGACTGAGAGGTTGACCCGCCACATCGGAACTGAGACACTGTCCGGACCTCCACGGAGGGCTGCAGTAACGAATATTGGGCAATGGGCGAAAGCCTGACCCAGCAATGCCGCGTGTAGGATGAAGCCTTTCGGGGTGTAAACTACTTTCAGGGATTAGAAAGCTACGGTTGATCAATCCCAGAAGAAGTCACGGCTAACTTCGTGCCAGCAGCCGCGGTAAGACGAAGGTGGCAAGCGTTATTCGAAATCACTGGGCTTAAAGGGTGCGTAGGCGGAAATACAAGTGTCATGTGAAATCCCTCGGCTTAACCGAGGAATGGCTTGGCAAACTGTATTTCTTGAGGCAAGTAGGGGTGTGTGGAACTCTTGGTGGAGCGGTGGAATGCGTAGATATCAAGAGGAACGCCGAAGGTGAAGACAGCACACTGGACTTGTACTGACGCTGAGGCGCGAAAGCGTGGGGAGCGAACAGGATTAGATACCCTGGTAGTCCACGCCGTAAACGATGTATACTAGGTCGCGGAGGTTCTGACACCGTCGCGGTCGTAGCAAAAGTGTTAAGTATACCGCCTGGGGAGTACGGTCGCAAGGCTAAAACTCAAAGGAATTGACGGGGGCTCACACAAGCGGTGGAGCATGTGGATTAATTCGAAGCAACGCGCAGA